>JAVBOO010000029.1:0-77407 GCA_031550435.1 Eubacteriales bacterium | reverse complement strand
TTTTTATAATAAACTAAAATTTTGGTTACTATAACAGTGCCGCAAGTTTTTCTCCGCTCCGCTGCGAAAAATTCGGTTTTTGCACCATTGTCAAATCATTATTTCCCGGTAATTAAAGTCGTTTAAGCCCGAGTTGGGCTTAAACGACTTTACTGCGTCAACGGGGACTATTACTGTGGGATCACAAGTTATCCCTATTTATGACAGTTTATGCACAAAGACTCCGCTTCTAAGTTTAGGCTCAAACCATGTGGACTTCGGAGGCATAATCTTTCCTGAGTCCGCGATGCTCATGAGTTCATCCATAGAAGTCGGGTACATCGCGAAGGCAACCTTCATCTCGCCTGAGTCAACGCGCTTTTCAAGCTCGCCCAAACCTCTGAGGCCGCCGACAAAGTCGATGTAATGGCTTGTTCTGGGGTCGTCGATACCGAGAAGCGGCTGAAGCAGGTTGTCCTGGAGTATTGAAACATCGAGAGCCGCGACAACATCGTTTGATATTAACTCGGGTTTAGCCGTTAGCTTATACCATTTTTTGTTGATGTACATTCCGAAGGTATGGAGAGCTTCGGGCTTGTAAGTTCCGGTTTTTTCCTCGATCATGAACTTTTCACCGACCTTCTTGAAGAACTCATCGTCAGAAAGGCCGTTAAGCCCTTTGACTATGCGGTTGTAGTCCATAATGTGCAGCTGGTTGTCCGGAAAAATAACGGCGAGATAGCTGTTAAATTCGGCATCTTTGTCATAGTTCGGGTTTGCTTTGCGGCGCGCGAGTCCGACCTTGACTGCCGAAGCGTTTCTGTGGTGACCGTCGGCAATATAGAGGCAGTCTACGGATTTGAAAAGCTCGTATATCTTTTTGATTACTTCTTCATCGGAAACAGTCCAGACAATGTGTCCGATTCCGTCTTCGGCAACAAAGTCGTATACGGGCTTATTGCTCTTGACCCATGCGTCTATAACCGAGTCGATCTCTTTTTTAGCGTGATAAGTAAGGAAAATCGGGCCTGTGTTAGCATCGCAGATGTCAACGTGGCGGATTCTGTCCTGCTCTTTTTCTTCTCGAGTAAGCTCGTGCTTCTTTATTTTGCCTTCGATATATTCGTCAATCGAAGCGCAGGCAACCAGGCCGGTTTGAGCTCTGCCGTCCATTGTTAGCCTATAGATATAGTACTGAGGTTTTTCGTCTTGAACAAAAGTGCCTTCGGCTATCATTTTGTCAAGGTTTTTGCGCGCGGTCTCGTATACGACCGCATCATACAGCCCTGTGCCGGGCTCTAAGTCGATCTCGGCTTTATCGATATGAAGAAACGAATAGGGATTGCCTTTAACCATTTCTCTCGCTTCTTCGCTTGTCATAACGTCATAGGGAAGAGCCGCAACGTCTTTTGCGCGCGCAGGAGCCGGTCTGACGGCTTTAAACGGTTTAAGTATAGACATGTTTTTCTCCTTGATTAAAAATATTGTTCGGCCGGATAAGTCTTCTCGTTTCAAACAAACGCTTGATTCAACCGGCACTTAGCTCATTACTCCGAAAAGCCTTTAGAGCTTAGACCCTAAAGGCTTTTCGTATTTTGAGATTTTGACTAGATGGTTCTTGCCTTTATAACTCCGGAAATTGCCTTAAGCGTGCCGGCAAGGCAGCCGCAAGCTTCCTTGTCAAGATCGACAACCGTGTAGGAGTATTCGCCCCTTGTCACGGTGATGCAAGTAACGGGGTTAAAACCTTCGGCTTTAACGGCTTCTGCTACTTTGTTATTAATTTCGTCGCCCGCTTTGTGGAATACGCAGGCGCGGCCCTTTCCGGTCATCTCGGCCGAGAAAGCCGGGAAGTTAACGGAATTTTTGATAACGCCGGTTTCGAGGAAGGCTTTGAGCTGTTTTGCCGCCATTTCGGCGCAGTTTTCCTCCGACTCCTCAGTAGATGCTCCGAGGTGGGGTATAGTGAGTATGCCCTTTGTTCCGAGAACTTCTTCGTTCGGGAAGTCGGTTACATATTTTCTGACGATACCGTCGGCAATGGCTTTTTTCATGTCTTCGTTGTTAACAAGCTCTGCTCTCGCAAAGTTCAAGAGGCAAGCGCCTTTTTTAAACTTGGCGAATACCGAGGCATTGAACATACCCTTTGTTTCGTTGTTGTAAGGAACATGAATGGAGATATAGTCGCATTGACTGTAAATCTCGTCAAGAGTCGCATCATATTTAACCGATTTGTGAAGGTTGTTCTTAGCGTTTTCGGACAGGAACGGGTCATAGCCGATTACTTCCATTCCGAGAGCAGCGGCAGCATTGGCAACGAGGAAGCCTATGGCTCCGAGGCCGACGACGCCGAGCTTTTTGCCGGATATTTCGTAGCCGCCGAAATCAGCCTTGCCTTTTTCGACTGTCTTTGCTACGTCCGACTGGCCTTGAAGGCTCTGAGCCCAGTTAACGCCTGATACGATATCTCTCGCCGAAAGGAGCATTCCGGCAAGAACAAGCTCTTTAACGCCGTTGGCGTTTGCGCCCGGTGTATTGAAAACCACAACGCCGTTTTCCGTGCACTTGTCTAGAGGAATGTTGTTTACGCCGGCTCCGGCTCTTGCAACGCCGAGCAGCGACTCGGGAAGAGCCATATCGTGCATCGCGAAGCTTCTGAGGATAATGCCGTCCGGATTATCGCAGGCATCGGTTATTTTATAGCAGCTTTCGGGAAGATGCTTCAAACCGTTTTGAGAAATTTTATTTAAAGTAAGAATATTGTACATTTCATACTCCTTAGGTAATCGTTGGGTAAATCTGATTAAGAGACTGTTCGGCTTGTTCGGCACTAATGTATTATTTATTCTCCATTTCGAATTTCTTCATGAACTCAACGAGCTTTTGAACGCCTTCTAGGCTCATCGGGTTGTAAATGCTTGCTCTCATGCCGCCGACGATTCTGTGGCCTTTAAGGTTAACAAAGCCTGCTTTTTCGGCTTCTTTGATGAACTTATCGTCAAGCTCTGCGCTCGAGGAAACGAAGGTAACGTTCATCATGGAACGGTCGCGCTTAACCGCTACAGTGCCTTTAAACAGTTTGCTCTCGTCAAGGTAGTTGTAAAGAGCGGCTGCTTTTGCTTCGTTGATTTTTTGGATAGCGGGTACGCCGCCGAGGTCTCTGAGCCACTCGAAAACGAGCTTAGCCATGTAGATACCGTATGTAGGAGGCGTGTTGTACATTGAACCGTTGTCCGCGCAAAGTTTATAGTCGTACATAAGCGGTGTGCCTTCCATAGCGTGTCCGATAAGGTCATCGCGAACGATAACGATAGTAACGCCGGCGGGTCCGATGTTCTTCTGCGCTCCGGCATATATAAGGCCGAACTTTGTAACGTCGTAAACTTCCGAAAGAATGTTGGACGACATGTCTGTTACGAGGGGAACATTGCCTGTTTCGGGAATATCCGCAAACTTTGTGCCCATGATCGTGTTATTGGTTGTGTAATGGAAATAGTCGGCGTTCGGGTTGAACTTTGACTTGTCCAGAACGGGAATGTGATTATACTTTTCAGCTTCGCTCGATGCGACGACATTGATTTCGCCGTAGCGTCTTGCCTCGATTATAGCCTTGTTGGCAAACTCGCCCGTGTTAACATAGTCTGCTTTCTTTGTTTTGAAAAGGTTCATGGGAATCATAGTGAACTGGCTTGTAGCGCCGCCCTGCATAAACAATACTTTGTAGTTTGCGGGGATGTTCATAAGCTCTCTGAGTAAGCGCTCTGTCTCTTCGATAATAGCCATATAAGGTTTCGAACGGTGGCTCATCTCCATGACAGACATGCCTGCGTTACCGTAATTTACAAGCTCACTTGCCGCCTTTTCGAGTACGGGTACGGGAAGTCCCGAGGGGCCGGCCGAAAAATTAAATACTCTTTCCATGATTATCCTCCTAAAATGTTGGCTTACGCCACTGTTTTCTTAATCTTTATTCGTTTGTATATTATCGCGCCGAGCGCGAATATAGCCAGTATAGCTGAAAGCAATTGAGAAACGGGTATTCCTGTCTGAAAAAGCTTTAGCTGATCCGTTCTCAAGCCTTCGACAAAGAACCTTCCGATCCCGTAAAACAGCAGATACAGGAAAAATATCTCTCCGTCAAACTTTTTATGCTTCGTATAGAAGTACAGTCCGACAAAAACAAGAAAATTCCATACGGATTCATACAAAAAAGTCGGATGCACCTGTATATACTCCACGCCGTTTCTGACGACAATGTTGTCAAGCATTTTTTGTGTTATGCTGCTTTGGGCAACGTCCGTTTTCATAAGCTGCATCGCAAACAGGCTGTTTGTGTATTCTCCGAACGCTTCTTTGTTAAAAAAGTTGCCCCATCTTCCTATGAACTGGCCGACGAGAAGGCCGCAGGCCCCCGTATCCGCGAGCAGGAAAAACGACGTCTTCTTTACCCTTGTGAACACTATGGCAGTTATGACCGCCGCGATTACAACGCCGTATATGGCGAGGCCGCCGTTTCTGAAGTTGAAAATCTCAAGCAGGTTGTCTTTATAGGTGTCCCAGGAAAAAATAACATAGTAAAGCCTTGCTCCGATAACGCTTGTAATTACAACGATAAACGTGAAATCATAGTACAGCGTCAGGTTTTGCCCGGTATTTTTCGCGATACGGTATGCTGTCAGGGCTCCGAGCAAAAGGCCGAGTCCGAGGCAAATTCCGTACATATAGATATTAATGCCGAGTATGTTAAAGGCAACCCGGCTGACTGACTGAAGCTCTATGCCCAAATGTGGGAAAACTATCTCAGGCGGCATAATTCAACCCCTTTCCAAGTGAATTATATATTATCGTTTCGAACTAATCAACCCGTTTGTTATGTTTTTGCCGGCGTATAAGACAAAGTGATAATTGCGCGGCGGCGATAAAAGAATGTAATGACGGCGGCAAAATTGGCTGCGATGCGAAAACATCAAAAAAACTCGATTTTACTTGCATTTATTGCCCAAAATACGTATAATATGAACAATACACAAAAATTCGGACTAATTTTTGTAAAACTCGCCAACAAAAAAACAGGAATAATTTATCCGCGGCAATACGCGATATCCGCCAAAGGCGGGCCAATATTGTTAATTTTTTTACTAAACCGGGCAGACTGATTTATCAGAACTGCCTTTTCTAAAAGCTTTTATATGCAAAGCAAGGGGAAAATCTTGCGCCGCTGCCGATTTTTTTAAGCCGCGCTTATTCATGACGAAAGGAGGTACGCTATGCCGGAAATAGACGAAATGTTGTATTCTCAGCTTATAGATACGATTAAGACCTATCACCCTTCCGATGATTTCAGCCTTGTCGAGAAGGCTTATTTGTTCGCAAAAGAAGCGCACAAAGAACAGACGAGAAAATCCGGCGAGCCCTATGTCATACACCCCCTTTCGGTGGCGATAATACTTGCGGAAACCGAGCTCGACAAAGAGACCATAGCGGCGGGCCTTCTTCATGACGTAATCGAGGATACGGATTACTCGAAGCAGGATATTGCCGAACAGTTTAGTCCCGAGGTCGCCGAGCTTGTAGACGGAGTTACAAAGCTTGAAAAATACGAATATACTTCTCTTGAAGACAAGCAGGCGGAAAATTACCGCAAAATGTTCCTCGCCATGGCGAGCGATATAAGAGTCATCATCATAAAAATAGCCGACAGGCTGCACAATATGCGTACGCTTAAATTCCAGCGCCCGGAAAAGCAGCGCGAAATCGCGCAGGAAACGCTGGATATATACTGCCCTCTCGCAGACAGGCTGGGTATATCGACTATTCGTTACGAGCTTGAGGATCTCGCGTTCCGCTACATTGACCCGGAGGCGTATTTTGTTCTTAAAGAGCAGATACAGATGAAGCAAACAGAGCGCGTGGCCCATGTTAACAAAATAGTCGAGGAACTGAAGGTCGCTTTGGCCCAAAATTTGATTGAAGGCTATGTTGAAGGCAGGCCCAAGCATTTTTTCAGTATATATAAAAAAATGCACAACCAAAACAAAACGCTCGAGCAGATTTTTGACCTTTTTGCGGTCAGAATCATTACAAACTCGATTAAAGACTGTTACGGTGCTCTCGGGGTCGCGCACGAGCTTTATCATCATGTTCCGAACAGATTTAAAGATTATATTGCCATGCCGAAGCCGAACATGTACCAATCTCTGCACTCAACACTGCTCGGGCCGGAGGGAGAACCGTTTGAGCTGCAAATACGGACTTGGGCCATGCATCGAACATGCGAGTTCGGTATTGCGGCGCACTGGAAGTACAAGGCCGGGAAGTCAGGCAAATTCGAAAAAGATCAGGAAGACAAGAAGCTCGTCTGGCTCAGACAGATACTGGAATGGCAGCGGGAATCGGTTGACAACAAAGAATATCTCGATGCGCTCAAATTCGACCTAAACGTATATAAAGACAGTATATACTGCTTTACGCCTAAGGGAGCGGTTATCAGCCTGCTTTCGGGAGCAACTCCTATAGATTTTGCCTACCAGATACACTCCGCCATCGGAAATAAAATGGTCGGGGCGAAGGTTAACGGGAAGATTGTGACCATAGATTCGGCACTGTCATCCGGAGACCGGGTTGAAATACTGACGAGCCAAAATTCAAAGGGCCCGAATCTTGACTGGCTGAAAATGGCCAAGACCTCTCAGGCCAAGAACAAAATAAACCAGTGGTTTAAGAAAGAAAACAGGGAAGAAAATATCGCGAAAGGTCTTGCTCAGCTTCAAGAGGGAGCGAAAAAGAAAAACCTTTTGCTTGAGGAGCTTGCAACACCTGCCAATATCGGCCGCCTGCTGCAAAAGATTTCGTACTCCGACTGGGAAGGAGTATGCGCCGCCGTCGGATACGGCGGACTGCGCGAAGGCCAGGTGGTTTCCAAGCTTTATGAGGAATACCTTGTCTCAAAGGGCACAACCCTCGAAAAAGAAAAAATCGCCAAACAGCTTATAGACGTCGAAAAGATAGATGACGGCCGTCACAGAGAAAAGACAGGGAAACGGAGCGGGATTACCGTTCAAGGCGTCGGGGATATAAACGTAAGACTGTCCAAATGTTGCAGTCCCGTTCCCGGAGACGAGATAGTCGGCTTTGTCACAAGAGGCAGGGGAGTTTCCATACACAGAACGGACTGTGTCAATATAATCAATCTCAATGATTTTGAAAAGCACAGGGTAATCGAAGCGCAGTGGTCTCTGCCCGAAAAATCCGGAACCGATTATTCGTTCAGGGCGGATTTGAAGCTGGAGTGTGACGACAGGTCGTCATTATTGTTTGACATATCAAAAATTTTTATGGACGAACGAATGGAAATGAGCGCAATGAATGTGCGCACAGTCAAGGAAACGGTGATTTTTAACATTTCGATCACAATTAAAACGAAGGAACAGCTTGAGAAAATAACCCAGAAGCTGCTGCAGGTTAAAGGCGTGCACAGTGCGGAGAGGGTTACGGTCTAAGCTTAAACATAAGGGTAAAACATGAGAGCGGTTATTCAAAGAGTTAAATCAGCAGGTGTAGTCATTGACGGGCAGCCTGTTGCGGGTATATCAAACGGCCTTGTCGTTCTCGTCGGTTTTTCGGAGAGGGACGACAGCGAAACCGCGGGCTATATGCTCGATAAAATTATTAACATGCGAATATTTGAGGACGGAGACGGAAAGATGAATCTTTCCGTTGCGGATACGGGCGGCGAGCTGCTTTTTGTGCCAAACTTCACTCTGTACGGGGACGCGCGAAAGGGCAAACGCCCGGGCTACTCATCGGGGGCATCGTCTCACACGGCAGGAAGCGTGTTCCGGATGTTTTCCGCGCTGGCGGAACAGCTTTGCGGCTCTAAGGCTAAATTCGGAATCTTTCAGGCTGATATGCTTGTTGATATACAAAACGACGGACCGGTCACGCTGCTGCTCGATTCGGACAAGTTGTTTTAATGCTGACCAAAGCGCTTGAGGGCTATTCGGAACTTTTACGGGAGAAAAACAAATGAAAACTATTACAATACCGCTTGGAATGCTTCAGGTAAACTGTTATATTTACTATGACGAGGAAACGAAAAAGGGTGTAATCATAGATCCGGGCTTTGAAGACGACGCAATATTCAAGGCCGTATCCGAAAACGGCATTGATGTTTGCGCCGTTTTGTTGACGCACGGCCATTTTGACCACATCGGCGGGGTGCAGGGCTGCAAGGACCGGTACAACGTCTTTGTATATGCCCACGTTCAGGAAATGCCCATAATGAAAAATGCTCAGCTCAACGGAGCGCTGCATTTCATGCGCAGGTCGCTTGAGATCTCGGGAGACATAGGGCTCCGCGAGGGCAACGAGATACAGGTCGGCAACGGGAAGCTGACCGTTATTCACACACCGGGGCATACAGTCGGCAGTGTGTGTTACTATGACGACAAAAACGGCGTACTTTTCTCCGGCGACACGCTGTTTTGCGAGTCTATAGGGCGCACGGATTTCGCGACAGGCAGCATGGCGGAAATTACGGATTCCATATTGCACAAAATTTTTATACTGCCCGAAAACGTGACGGTATATCCCGGGCACATGGGCAAGACGACCATAGGACATGAAACGGAGTATAATCCGTGTTTTGATGAGGAGTAGGCTAAACACCCGTTTAAAGCATGCTTTCAGACACTAAATTCTCCGAAAAGAAGGAGTTAATATGATAATTGTAGGGGTCAGATTTACAAAGGCCGGTAAAATTTATTTTTTTGATCCCGCCGGTCAGGATATACAGGCAGGCTCGCATGTAATAGTCGAAACGGCCAGAGGAGTCGAGTACGGAACCGTTGTTATCTCCAACAGGGATGTGGACGAGAAAGATATAGTGCAGCCGCTCAAGCCGATAATGCGTGTTGCAACTGAAGAGGACGAAAAGCAGGAAGCCGAAAACAGGGAAAAAGAAGCGAACGCGATTGTGATTTGCCATGAAAAAATACAGAAGCGCGGCTTGCCGATGAAACTGATAAACGTTGAGCTTGCGTTTGATTGCAGTAAAATTTTGTTTTATTTTACCGCGGACGGAAGAATTGACTTCAGAGAGCTCGTCAAAGAGCTCGCTTCGATTTTCAGAATGAGGATTGAGCTGAGACAGGTAGGAGTGCGTGACGAGGCGAAGATACTTAACGGCATGGGCATTTGCGGAAGACCGCTTTGCTGCGCGAACTTTCTTGCCGATTTTCAGCCCGTATCCATAAAAATGGCGAAGGAGCAGAGCCTGAGCCTTAACCCGATTAAAATCTCCGGAATTTGCGGAAGGCTGATGTGCTGCCTGAAATACGAGCAGGACACCTATGATGAGTTAAACAAGTCTATGCCGGCTGTCGGGGATTTTGTTAAGACTAAAGACGGCAGGGGCGAGGTGCTTTCCGTATCTGTACTGAAACAGCTCGTTAAAGTCGCAGTCAGGAAAAAGGAAACTGATATACCGAATATCGCGTTCTATTCGGCCGGCGAAGTCAAGGTTATATCCACAAAGACCGATAAGAACGAAAACGAAATACCGATAGACGAGCTTAAGGGCATACTGGACTGATATGGAAAACCTTGTGTTGAAACACGAACGGCTCGACGATTTGCACAGAGACGGGCTTATGCTTATACAAAACCCGGAGCGTTTCTGCTTCGGTACAGACGCAGTACTTCTGTCAAACTTCGCTAAGGCGAGAAAGGGAGAGGCTGTCTGCGACCTTTGTACGGGCACGGGCGTTATACCCATACTGATGAGCGCGAAAACCGAGGCGAAAAGCTTTGTCGGCCTCGAAATCCAGGAGGACTGTGCGGACGCGGCATCAAGAAGCGTCCTGTACAACAAACTTGATAAAAGAATTACCATAATATGCGGTGACCTCAGAAATTGCGGCGAGCAGCTGCCTTCAGCCGCGTTTGACGTTGTAACGTGCAATCCGCCGTATATGAACGAGGGCGGCGGCATAGCAAACGGTGTTACGCCGAAAACAATTGCGAGGCACGAGCTTTTATGCACGTTTAATGACGTTGCGGCAACATCCGCGAGACTTTTAAAGTTTTCGGGCAGGCTTTATCTTATACACAGGCCGCACAGGTTGACGGATATTTTTTGTACTTTGAGAGCAAACAAACTCGAGCCCAAAACGCTGAGACTTGTTCAGCCCTATGCGGGTTCCGAGCCGAACCTTGCGCTGATAGAGGCCGTGCGCGGAGGGAGGCCGATGCTTAAACTTCTTCCGGCTTTGACAGTATATAAGGACAACGGGGAATACACTGACGAAATACGAACGATATACTACGGCAACGAATAGCAAACCGTACGATGAAACGCTGAGAATACGTTACAGAACAGACTTTGTGAGGTTTACGCATGAAAAATAAGCTATCGCTAACCGTGTTATTTTTCGAATTACTGGCAATAGTCTTTGTCCTCGCCTCTTTTATTGCCGTATTGCTCGGATGGCCTTCATTGCCCGATAAAATTCCGACGCATTATAACTTGGCGGGAGATATCGATGCCTACGGCGACAAGTGCCAAGTGTTCGTCATGCCTGTCATGACCATAGTCATGTACATGTTTTTCGGTATAATATCCAAGCTTTGCGCCTCGCCCGAACGGCTTAAATCTGCGAATCTCCCGTATGAGCTTACCAAAGAAAACGAAGGCAGGACGGTACATGCCTTAAAGCTTATACTTTCTTCGATGAAGGCTGAGGTGACGGGTATTTTCGCTTACATAGGTTTTTGTGCCGTGGGCGGGAAATCCTTGTCGGTAAACTTTTTGCCGATAGCTCTCGGAACCGTAACCGTAACGCTAGTCATAACTATCGCCATGCTCGCCCGAGCAGGCAGACAGAGGTCAGAATGAGCGGTAAGCTGTATATAGTCGCAACACCGATAGGGAATCTTGAAGACATTACGTTCAGAGCTTTAAAGGTGCTTAAAGAAGCGGATTTTATAGCCGCGGAAGACACAAGGCATACTTTAAAGCTCTTAAATCATTACGAGATAAAAACTCCGTTAATCAGCTGTCATGAGCATAACGAGCGCCAAAAATCAGAAATTATCGTGAACAGGATATTGTCGGGTCAAAGCTGCGCTCTCGTTACAGACGCGGGAATGCCGATTATCTCCGACCCGGGAGGGACAACGGTTTCCGCATGCATTCAAAACGGTATAGAGGTAACGGTTTGCCCGGGAGCCTCTGCGGGAATAACTGCCCTGGCTCTATCCGGCATACCCGCCGCGCGCTACTGCTTCGAGGGTTTTCTCCCCGTGAAGAGCAAGGAGAGAAAAGCTGCGCTTTCAGCGCTTAAGGCTGAGCCGAGGGCGATTGTGATTTATGAGGCTCCGCACAGAATCTGCGGCAGTCTTAGCGATATGTCGGAAATATTTGTAAAGCGCAGGGTATGTGTTGCGCGGGAACTGACAAAAAAGCACGAGCAGGCTATCACCGGCGATATAGCCGAAGTTGCCGCGTACTTTCGTGAAAATGAAGCGAGAGGCGAGTTTGTAATAGTAATCGAAGGCGCGGATGAGTCAGAGCTTAAAAACTCGGAAAAAGCCGCATGGGATAATATCGACATTCGGACTCATGTTGAGATATACGTTAATCAAGGCATGAGCGAGGGGGATGCTATAAAAGCGGCGGCAAAAGACAGGGGCCTTCCGAAAAGAGAAGTATACAGAGCAGTTAAGATCGACGGATGAATTGAATAGTCGTTTTGGCCGAAACGGCTAACCCCACGGCCGGAACCGCATTTTTTTGACTGTTGGCATTCGCATTTGACAAACCTGTCTGCCGGTGCTATGCTTATAGCTATTTGACATTAAGCTTTTCGGGCTTTTTGAATTTGCATGAAAGAAGTAGATTGTTTGATTACAGAACGCAAAGACATAAGAAACATCGCAATTATAGCGCATGTAGACCACGGCAAGACAACGCTTGTAGACGAGCTGCTCAAACAGAGCGGCGCATTTCGAAAAAATCAGGTCGTCAGAGAACGAGTGATGGATTCAAACGACATTGAGCGTGAGCGAGGAATTACCATACTCGCCAAAAATACGGCAATTTACTATAAGGACTTTAAAATCAACATAGTCGACACCCCCGGCCATGCGGATTTCGGCGGAGAGGTCGAGCGAGTCCTCAAGATGGTTAACGGTGTAATACTCGTTGTTGATGCGGCGGAAGGCCCGATGCCTCAGACAAAGTTTGTGCTGAGAAACGCGCTTGAGCTGAATTTGCCCGTAGTAATCTGTGTTAACAAGATAGACAGGCACGATTCGAGAGTTAAAGAGGTTACGGACGAAGTGCTGGAGTTGTTTATGGAGCTGGACGCAAACGACGAGCAGCTTGATTCCCCGTTTGTTTTCGCTTCCGCAAAGCTCGGAACGGCAGCTTTGTCACATGAGGATGAAAGTGACGATATGACGGTGCTTTTCGAAACGATTATAAACCATATACCCGCTCCGTCCGGAGATTTCGAAGCACCGTTTCAGATACTTGTCTCAACTATAGATTACAGCGAATATTTGGGAAGAATCGGCATAGGCAAGGTCGAAAACGGCATTGCGAGAGTAAACGATGAAGCAGTTATCGTTAACATGTACGACAACAGCGTTTCGGCAAGAGTGAAGATAACAAAGCTGTATGAGTTTGAGGGACTTTCAAAGGCGGAGGTTGCCGAGGCCCGGGTCGGATCTATAGTCGCGGTTTCCGGTATAGAAAACCTGCATGTCGGAGATACGATTTGCTCGCCGGCTAACCCCGTTCCGCTTCCGTTTGTAAAAATATCCGAGCCGACAATCTCGATGAACTTTCTCGTTAACGACAGCCCGTTTGCCGGAAACGAAGGCAAATATGTAACAAGCAGACACCTGAGAGAAAGACTTTTGAAAGAGTTGAACACAAATGTCAGCTTAAGAGTAGAAGAAACGGAAACAACCGAGGCGTTTAAGGTTTCGGGCAGAGGGGAACTGCATCTTTCGGTTCTTATAGAGAACATGCGCCGCGAAGGCTATGAATTCCAGGTTTCAAAGCCCGAAGTGCTTTTCAGGCAGGAGGAAGGAAAACTGTTTGAACCTATTGAGAAGGTAACGGTAGATGTTCCCGAGGAATTTGTCGGTACGGTTATAGAGAAGCTCGGTTCCAGAAAAGGCGAGCTTTTAAACATACACGTTTCAAAAGGCGGTTATTCCCGAGTTATCATGTCCGTTCCGGCCAGAGGGCTTATAGGTTACCGCTCAGAGTTTTTGACGGATACAAAGGGTAACGGCATACTTAACTCCAGCTTTGAGGGCTATGAGCCTTACAGAGGTGATTTGCTCAAACGCCCCGAGGGTTCGCTTGTAGCGTTTGAGTCGGGCGAGGCTAACGCCTATGGTCTTTTTAACGCCCAGGAAAGAGGAGAGTTGTTTATCGGCCCCCAAACAAAGGTATACGCGGGCATGATAGTCGGAAAGTCTCCCAGAAGCATGGATATGGAGCTTAACGTCTGCAAGCGCAAACAGCTGACGAACATGAGGGCCGCAGGCTCTGACGAGTCTCTCAGGCTTACGACGCCTTTGAACATGAGCCTCGAGCAGTGTCTTGAGTTTATAACGACAGACGAGCTTGTCGAGATTACACCCAAAAACCTGCGCATGAGAAAGAAGATACTTGACGCTTCGCTGAGAGCCAAGGCTAACAGAAACTCGTCAAAGGAGTAAACAACATGAAACCGCGAGGCCATAAAAAAGCAGGGTCTTCTATCGTTGAACAGGCCGCCATACTGACCGCCGCTTCTTTGCTTGCGAGATTTTTGGGCTTTATATACAGAGTGCCTCTTACGGGCAGAATAGGAGACGAAGGCAACGGGCTATACGCCATATCCTATAATTTGTATCTGTTTTTCTTTGTGTTGTCCGCCGCGGGTCTTCCCGCAGCCATTTCGAAAATGGTTGGGGAAAGAGTCGCGCTGGGCAGGCAAAAAGACGCGTATAATGTCTTTAAAGTATCTCTGATAATCGCAACGGTTCTCGGCGCTGTCAGTATGCTCATACTTTTTTTCGGAGCGGGTTTTTTCAGCGAACTTGTCAGGAGCCCGAGGAGCTATTATTCTATAATGACCTTGGCTCCGACTGTGCTGATAGTCGCGATAATGGGTGTGTTTCGCGGCTATTTCCTCGGTATCGGAAACGCCGTGCCGAACGCGGCCTCCCAGATAGTCGACCAAGCGTTTAACGCTGTTTTTTCCGTTGTTTGCGCATGGCTGCTTATGGAATCGACGACCGGTGACAAAATAGCCCTGGGTGCTGCGGGCGGAACTCTGGGGACCGGTATAGGTGCGGCGGCCGGGCTTGTATTCCTGCTTTATATTTTCTATATGTCGTATCCTGCAATAAAGGCGACGATAAACGGAGACCAAAATGGCGGAACAGAGCGAAAAACCGATATCGGCAAGATACTGCTCAGAACAGCGTTTCCGATTATTATCGGAACGGCGGTTTTTTCGATAACAAATGTCATAGACATGTCTATGATAAACGAGAGGCTCATTAACGGAGCCGGTCTGTCGTTAGAAACCGCGACCGAGCTTTACGGGCGATTTTCCGGCAAATATGTAACGCTATCTGCGCTTCCGACCTCGATATCCACGGCGTTTGCCTCTGTTGCCATACCAAGCATAGCAACATCGCATATCCTGAAGAACAAGCTTGCAGTCGAGCAAAAAGCAAACATGCTTATGCGTATATCCATGATTTTGTCTATACCGGCGGCAGTCGGCATGGGCGTACTCGCAAATCCGCTTTTGCTGCTTTTGTTCCGAGGTTATCCTGAAGGCGGTTCTCTGCTCACTTTGGGAGCAACGTCAATAGTGTTCTTGTCTGTGACTCAAATTACGACAGGCATACTTCAGGGCATCGGCAAGGTGAAAATACCCGTGTTTGCCGCCATAGCCGGGGCGCTTGTCAAGATACCGGTCAACTATGTGCTGCTCGGTATACCGGGGATTAATATAAACGGCGCGGTTATAAGCACAACCGTGTTTTATATGGTAACTTCCGGTGTCGATTGGTATTTCCTGCGCAAATATACCGGGTTTAGGCCGGATTTTGTCGGGATAATCGCGAAACCGCTTGCCGCTTCAGCATTTATGGGTGTAACGGTTTTGGCGGTTTATTACACGATTTACGCCTTTACCGGGATAAACGCGCTTGCGTGCCCGGCTGCGGTTGTTATCGGTATGGTTAGCTACTTGGCCGGTTTGCTTGCGATAGGCGGGATTACCAAGGAAGACGCCTCCCAGATTTCATTCCTGAGAGGATTCGCGAAATATTTGAAATGATTCATAGTTCTCTTGAAGAACAAGTCAATCATTAAGGAAAATTTTCTTTGAATTTTCAAAAAATTCAAATTAGTCAGATTAAATACAATAAAAAAGCGTAAAACTGATTATTATCGGGAGGTTTACAAGTGAGCGATATTGACCACAGGAAAATTGCCGTTGAGTGCTTTAACGGGACTTGGGACTTAATCGACAAGAAAGACAGGACGGAAGAAGAGAACTTCGAAATGCTGCACAAGGCTCACGCTTCGCGTTATCACTGGGGGTTTGTGGGTAAGCCGATGAATTTTGCGAGGGGCGAATGGCAGATATCAAGAGTAAACAGTTTGCTCGGCCTCGGCGAATCTGCCCTATTTTACGGAAAACGTTCGCTGGATATCGCTCTTAAGGAGAATCTCGGCGGATTGGATCTCGCGTTCGGCTATGAAAGCGTTGCAAGAGCCTATGCAGTTCTGGGGAAAAGAGATCTTGCGCAGGAGAATGTTGCCCTCGGAATTAAGGCTGCGGAAACTATGGAAGACGAGGACGACAGAAAATACACTTTATCCGAGCTAAACAACGTGTTGGAGTAGTCGTTTTGCTTAGCAGTATTTAGAGAACGTTTTCATTTTTTTCAATGCAAAATTAAGTTTTATACAGTTTTTGTTTGCGCCTTCCCCAAAACTCGTGTTTGGGCAAGGCGCTGTTTAATACCATAAAACAGGGCTTTTCCTAAAACCGCAACTTTTTTTGGTTGCCTGTCATGTTGTAAAGTGGTACAATATACATAGGAGCCAGACAAAAAATGTGCAAGATAGGAGTGTCAGGTATGGTATATAACAGCGATTTATGTATGAATTGCAACCGTGAAGATACTTGTGACTTTGAATCCGACGAAGCCGTTGTACGATTCGAAAACGCGTTCCACGATATAAAGACTCCGCTTTCAACTATTATGTATGTCGCCCAAATGATGAGGGAAGGAATGTTTAACAGGGCTGAGCTACTTAGCCACGCCGAAAGGCTTAAAAACAGCAGCGAGCTTATTTTGAGCATAATAGACAGCACCGCATCTGTTTTTAATGAAAGAAGGCAGGCATGCACTGAGAGGCAGAACATGACCGAGTTTATGCAGCAGCTCATAGAAAACAATGACTCTGAGGCGTTGCAAAAAGATATACATATATATTTTGAATGCGACACGGCAGATGTTATGTACAATTTCGACAAGCTAAAGCTCAAAAGAATTGTGACAAATCTGCTTTCAAACGCTTTGAAGTTCACCCCATACGGCGGGGAAATCGAGCTGAGTCTCAAAGAAAAGCAAAGGTATATAGAAATCCGCGTCACAGACAGCGGCCCCGGCGTCCCCGAAGAAGAACTGGGTCATATCTTCGAAAGATATGTGACAAAATCGGACGGAAACGTAAAGGGTCAGGGGATAGGCCTCAGTATTGTAAAAGAGCTTACCGACCAAATGAACGGCGTTGTAAAAATCAAGAACAGAAAAGATTCCAACGGGCTTGAGGCAATATTGACATTGCCGAAATACCGATACGGCGACTGTTAATTGCCACGTTTTCGGGAAAAACCCCGGAGTGAAGCAGTAAATTTATATATTTGAAAACCTTTCAGCAATTTTCAAAAAACGCCGTTTCCCTCAGGCCGGGTTATAGCGGCAACCGGATAGGCCTATGAGCAGAATTTCAAAGGACAGGGCAAAATTGGCGTTTTTACTCAGTCCGCTTTTTATTTCATGAATCAAGTCTATGCAGTAAGCTATTTCGCTTATATCCTCGGGTAAGTTATTCCGCAGCTTATCTTCCAAATCGCGCAGTATCATATACTCAGCCGAGTTAAGGCATGCGGCAACAAGCATGTCTCTATACCATAAAAGCATCAAGTCAAAAATTACATCAATGTTGTTTTTAAAGTTTTCCGCCTGTTTAGCCTGCATAAAAAGGTCTATTAAGTCGCGCTTTTTTATCCCGTCCAGCAATTCGACCGTAAAATTTCTCAAAGCGGTGAATTCGTCCGATCCGGCATATTCTTTTGCTCTTCCGATGTTGCCTGCCGAAAGCTCCGCGTAAAATTCCGCCTTTTCGGAATCGAGGCTTAAGTCACGCTCAAGCCGGCGTTTTATGGTTTTTGTATCAAGCGCGCGCATTCCGATAAGCGAACAACGGGACAAAACAGTCGGCAAAAGCGCAGAGGTGTTATCTGCGGCAAGCATGAACACGCAAAAGGCCGGTGCTTCTTCAAGCGTCTTCAGCAGAGCGTTTTGGGCCTGAACCGTCATTGCGTCGGCCTGTTCGATAATATAAATCTTTTTGTCGTATAAAAACGGCTTAATAAATACCGTCGCATTAATCTCTTCTCTGATTCGGTCAACGCCGATGGTCTTGACCTTTTCCGGTCTCATTCGGTACACGTCGGGATTGTTTCCGCTTTCAAAGCTGCGGCAAGACGTGCACGAGTTACAGGAATACCCCTGTTTTTTCTCACACAAAATTGCTTTTGCGAACGCGTTTGCAAAAGTCTTTTTTCCGCTGCCTTTCTCTCCGTCAAACAAATAGGCGTGATGTACTGCCCCTTGTTTTATACGCGAGCTCAGGTTACTTATGAGCCTTTCGTTCCCGTCTATATCTCTGAAATCGTACATATACACCTTCCCGGGCTTTACTTTTGCTCAAGCGAAAAAAATGGAGAAATCTGTGCGCTGTTCTTGTTGAAGTTTCGTCCGCGTTGGATTAAACTGTAGGTTATCGCGGCAAAGCTAAACATTTCGCCTGATTTGCGCTGCAGTAATAACTTCCGCGGTAATATTATATCACAGTACGGAGTAAAAAAATATGACAAACACGAGTTACACCGAGATTATAAAACAGTTGTTTGGAGAAAGTCTTCCCAAGGCCACGCTTTCAAACCCTACAGATAAAAAAGAGCCGGCGGGTAAGATTACGGTTATGCCGGTGACGGTCGCGGGTGCAACCGTGTTTCAGTTTTCGTCCTTTGTTCTCGACAAGGTATTTCACGAAAACCTGGACGCCGCAGCCTCATCGGACAGGCTTGCCGAGCTTTTGCCAAAGTACAGGCTCTGCGATATTTACGCAGGGGAGTATAACTATAAATTTTTAAGTAACGGCAAGAACTCAAAGATGCTCAAGAAAAAGACTGAGCATTCCGTTAACGGGCCGATAGCTCACAACAGAGAAAAAAACTATATAATGAATGAAGGCCGGCCGGTCGAGTGGCTTGTAAAGCTTGGTGTAACCGACGAAAAAGGCAGGGTATTTTCTCATTACGCCAAGAAGTTCAGGCAGTTGAACCGTTATCTCGAGATGATAGACGATATAGCGGAGTTTATCCCCGAAAACGCGGAGATTGTTGATTTCGGCTGCGGAAAAGCATATCTCACTTTTGCGCTCTACTATTATTTTAATATACTCAAAAACAAAAACGTAAATATTACAGGCTTGGACTTAAAAAAGGATGTTGTTGCGGAGTGCGGAGCTTTGGCGGAAAAACTGGGATTTTACAGACTTAGGTTTTTCTGCGGGGATATAGCCGACTATGCGCACGACAAGCCGAAAATAAACATGGTCGTGTCTCTGCATGCGTGCGATACGGCAACGGATTATGCCATATACAATGCCGTCGGCCGCGGGGCGGATGTTATACTTGCCGTTCCCTGTTGTCAGCACGAGCTGTTCTCTCAGGTCAAACACAGCGGGCTGACCCCGCTGCTTTCGCACGGGATACTGAAAGAAAAATACGCTTCGCTCCTGACCGACGGAATACGCGCGGCTGTATTGGAAATTTCGGGCTATAAAACCGATGTTTTAGAGTTTATAGATATGGAGCATACGCCGAAGAACATAATGATAAGAGCTGTAAGAAAAAGCAGGAAGGGCGATGTGAAGCTGAAAAAAGAAGCGCTCGAAGCCTTGCTTAAGGCGAACAACGTCAGCCAGAAGCTGCACGATCTTATGAAAAACGAATATACGGAGGATGAACATGAATAAGCTTGTGGAAAGATTTCTTAAATATGTATCGTTTGATACCCAATCCGACCCGGAATCGGAAACCTGTCCCTCAACACGTAAGCAGCTTGAGCTTGCAAAGCATCTCGAGCGGGAATGCACGGAGCTTGGACTCAAAGATGTAAAACTTGACGAATTCGGTTATGTGTACGCGACCCTGCCGTCAAACACTGACAAAAACATCGGAACTATAGGTTTTATAGCTCATATGGATACAAGCGACGATTGCTCCGGAAAGGATATAAAGCCGCGCATAGTTAAAAATTATGACGGCGGCGATATAGAGCTCAGCAAGGGCATAATCATGTCCCCGTCCGAGTTTCCGAGCCTCAGAACCCATACAGGCAAGGACCTGATAGTAACGGACGGGACAACGCTGCTCGGAGCCGACGATAAGGCCGGAATAGCCGAGATTATGACCGCTGTCGAGTATTTGATACTGCACCCCGAGATCAAGCACGGCGATATAAAAATAGGCTTTACCCCTGACGAGGAGATAGGCCGCGGAGCAAACAAGTTTGATGTAGCCGGTTTTAACGCGGAGTTTGCCTATACGCTTGACGGCAGCGCCGAAGGCGTATATGAAGTTGAGACTTTTAACGCCGCCTCAGCAAAAATAACGATCAACGGAAAGTCCGTGCATCCCGGAAGCGCGAAGGGAATAATGATAAACTCCGCCGAGTTGGCAGCCGAGATTATCGGTGCGATACCGGAAAACGAAAAGCCCTCAACGACCGAACACAGAGAAGGATTCTACCATTTGAGCGATGTAAGGGGAGCATGCGAAAAAACGCAGCTGTCGTATATACTTCGCGATCACGATAAAGACAAGCTTAACGCCAAAAAGGATTTCATGCTCGACCTTGTGCTCGAGAAAAACAAGAAATACGGCGAAGGCAGATTCACAATCAACATAGTTGACCAGTACTCCAACATGAAAGAAATACTCGACAACCACCCTTATGTTGTATCGCTTATGGTTAATGCAATAGAAAAAACGGGGCTTAAGGCCGAGTCCGAGCCTGTCAGAGGGGGAACGGACGGGGCGAGGCTTTCGTTTATGGGGCTGCCCTGCCCGAATATATTTACCGGAGGCTATAACTTCCACGGTCCTTATGAGTACGCATGCATACAGACCATGGAAAAGGCCAGCGAGGTTATAGTTAATATCGCTTCGGGTCATGCCTTAAAGCAGTAGGGCTTTACAGCGCTTGCCGGTACCCGTTAGGGATATCGGCGTACCGCAAGCACTTTCTATTCCGAAGCGAGGAAACAACTAAATATAACGCGGTGTTAGGTAAACACTGATTAAATCACTTTGGACGGATACTCGGCTGATTTAATCCGTGCATCATCGTCCTAAGCGGCCGTTATACGGCCTTTGTGCGGAGCCGGATGCTTGCATTTGTCCCTTGCGGGCGCAACCGTTCGATTAAATCAGCACTTACTTAGTTGTATTTTATTGCCGATGTACTATAAACAAGACAGTTTGGGTAAAATCCGTACGATGACTCGCGAGGGGTTTTGTACCCGAGTTATTGTTGCCCGGTACTTTTTTTCAACCGCGCCCCAATTTTACCCAAAGGAGAGTTTTAATTTTATGCCCGGACTGATTACACACTATATCCACGGAGAGGCTGTGCTTAACGAGCTTCCGAAAGAGCTTGGCGAGACCTTAAAACAATGCCGTGAACAATTCAACATCGGCACTCAGGGGCCGGATTTGTTTTTTTATTATCTACCCTCTCTTTTCAGAAAGAGAATCAGGGGAATCGGAACAACCATGCACAAAGGTGATTTTTCGAAGTTTTTAAAAGGTATGCTTTCGGGCATAAAAAAAGCAAAGAATCCGGACCCGCTAAAGAGCTATCTCTATGGATATTTAACGCATTATGCCCTCGATACCGCCGCCCACCCCTATATTTACTATAAAACGGGCTCAAGGAAAGAGGGTGAGATAAAATCACTGAAATACAGTGTTTATCACAGAAGCTTCGAAACGGCTATAGACGTGTTGATGATAAAGCTTGCGACCGGAAAAAAACCTTCGGAGCATAAGCTAAACAAAATGATACGCTTAAAGAAAGAAAAACGTAAAGAGTTATCGTATCTATTGGCAAAGAATATTTTCTGTGCGTATAATCTGCCCATATCCTCAAAGCAGGTCAGCAGAGCTTTTTCATACATGTCTAAAATTACGTGGCTGCTTGAGTCCAAAAAAGGGCGGAGGAAGAGAATTATGCAGTTCGTCGAGGGCTTAACCGTCAAAGACAAGATTTTTACTTCGCTGATGCACTACGGGGCAGTGGAAGAAGGCATAGACTATCTCAACGAAAAACGCGGAGCATGGGGCCTTCCCTGGAACGACGACCAGAAGTCGGAAACTACGTTTGTTGAGATGTTCACGGAGTCCGCAACTGAAGCCGCGAAGATGATAGAAAGCTGCGAAGCGTACTTTGCCGGCAAAACGGATCTTATGACCGTACTTGAAACCATTAAAAATCTTTCGTTCTCAACAGGGCTTCACTATGAGGAAAACGTGGAGTTCAAGTATTCGGATATAGTTTATGCAAGGTGATGTTTTTCCGAAACACCTATATTTGCAAGATAACGGACGCACATCGGGAGGGACACCATGCTTCAAAGGTTTTACCGAGAAAACAAGAGCGTCATCAACAAAACACTGATGCTTGCGGCATTTATATTTATCGTTTACTTTTTCCTGACAACGTTGTACTCGTATATTGCGCCGTTTGTAATCGGTTATATTTTCAGCCTTGTTTTGGAGCCGTTCGTCCTTCTGATGAACAAAGCGTTCAAATTAAAGAGAACGCTTGCCGCCTTGCTTGCGATTGTCCTTTTACTGGGCGGTATCGCGCTCATAGGGACAAAGATAGTTTCAAGAGCCACGAGGGAAATAAAGGATTTGCAGACGCAGTTTCCTTCATACACCGAGATTTTTACGCAAAAGCTTGATGATGTAAACGCAAAGCTCACAGAATTTATACCCGTTGAAATGAGCGAGGTGTTTGACTCGGCTGTCAGCTCTTTGCTGACGACGCTTACCGACTTTCTGAGCGGAGCGGTTAAAAACACATCGATAAACTTTGTGTCGAGTCTGCCGATGGCCTTAACGAACGTGATACTGTTTCTGCTGTCGACATTTCTGTTTATAAAAGATAAGCACATGATTGCTTTGGGGCTTAAAGGCTTTTTGCCGGAGTGGGTCTCGTCCGGGGCAGGAACAATAAAAAAAGGCTTCCTAAAGGCCATAGTCGGGTATATAAAAGCTCAGGCGATAATCATGAGTGTTTCCACTGCGATATGCATACTCGGACTGACTATTGTCAGGATACCCTATGCTCTTGTCATGGGCCTTGTAATCGGTTTTGTGGACGCCCTCCCGATATTCGGAAGCGGAGCAGTTTTATGGCCATGGGCGCTGTTTTGCCTTTTAACGGGAGATTATACTCTGGCCGTCGGGCTGATGATAATATACGGCGCGGTTTTCCTGACGCGGCAGCTGCTCGAGCCTAAGGTGCTCAGCGAGCAAATCGGAATACATCCGCTCCTGACCCTCATGTCCATATACGCGGGTCTTCGCCTTTTCGGGTTTGTCGGGTTTTTTGCCGGTCCAATGATACTCGTTACCGCCAAGATTATTTTTGAAATGCCCGATACGGGCAAAGTGCTTGTTTCAGCGGAAAATCCCGAAGCGAATCTTGCCGAACCGATAGATTCCGAGTAACCGCGTAAGTATTCTAAGCGGTATATATGGCATTATGTATTCGGGCTTTTAGCCCGATTATCTTTTTCCGGATAGGTCAGCAGAAAAAGCTCTCGATGTTTCTTAAATCCTGTCCCGAATATACCCAGCCAAACGGAGTCCATCTGTAGCCGGAGATTGATCTTCTTCCGACATGCGTTATATACATCCAGAAGCCTTGACCGTTTCTCAGCCAGATATAGGTGTAATTGTGCGAGCAAAATCTGATTGAACCCGGGTCTACGGCCTTGAGATTAGTTCCGCGGCTTTTGGAGGGAACGGTGCTTGGGGGAGGACCGGACGGTCTTCTTCCGCTGTTGTTATCATAAGGCCTGTTCGGGGATCTGCGGTTATAGTCATCAAGGTAAGGATTTTGAGTTTCGCCGGGTATAAAACCGGGAACGTTCGGTCTGCGCGGTGTCCGGGGCAGGTTGAACTGCTCGACTTCGTATTCCTGCTGAGGTTCGTTTTCGTAGAAATTCTCGTACTGGCTCAATATATCGTGTTCTTCGTCTTTTCTTCTTTGGCGGTTGTCATAGAAAAACGGATACATAATACACCTCTTTATAGTTGATTCGTTGCGCCGCGCAGGACGCGCGATACAATGCGGACACAAACGCCCTTCGGCGTTTAACTTGTTACTATATGATATGAAACAGACACATGCCGTGTTAACGCAAAAGACATAAGTAAGCACTTTTGTTCAGGCAGTATTACTTTGGCACCAAAATATAGGAAAACGCTATATTTTGGTGTTACCCGGCTTAGACGCAGATGCTTCGCATTTGAACACTGCGGCGTATCCGGGCGCGTCTGCTCGGTACGAGTAACCGCGTAAGTATTTTATGCGGTATTTAACTTCCGCGGTAAAAAATATGATGCGCTTCCGGTTGGCATTGACACTGGACTGCCGGCATCGTTTAAGACCGTTTTTGACTTAAACTGCTATATTCTTAAAAAGGTGATGTTGTGAACATAGTTGAAATTAACAGGCTGACAAAGTATTACGGCAAACACAGAGGGATCATAGACGCGGATATGGTCATACCCGAGGGTGACCTCTTCGGCTTTGTTGGGCCGAACGGTTCGGGTAAATCAACAACTCTGCGCTGTCTGATGGGCTTTATCAAACGAACGAGAGGAAGCGTTAAGCTGTTCGGCAAGCCTATCGAGCAGCACGGGGAGGAATTGTTCCGCGATGTCGGATACATGTCGTCCGACGGGCTGTTGTACCCCGAAATGCGAGTTAAGGACTTGATCGCCTATTCGACCGCTCTTTACGGTAAAGACTGTAAAAAAGAAACAAGCGACCTTATTGAGCGCTTTGCGATAGACAGGCACAAAAAAATCGAAGAATTATCGCTCGGAAACAGGCGAAAGCTCGGGATAGTCTGCGCTTTTGCGCACAGGCCGAGGCTCTTGGTGCTGGATGAGCCGACATCGGGGCTTGACCCTCTTATGCAAAAAGAATTTCTCAATCTTGTCGTTGAAAGAAACAGGGACGGCGCAACCGTGCTTTTTTCCTCTCATGTACTCTCGGAGGTTCAGAGCATATGTAAGAATGCCTCGGTCGTAAGAGAAGGCAGGATAATTGAAACTCGGCCCATCGGGGACTTCACGAAGGCAAGCGCAAAGAGAGTATATATCGGGGGTATAACTTCCCTGCCCGAAATCGAAGGTGTAATTGATTTCCGGAATCTCGGGGACGAGCTGACTTTTCTTTTTAACGGTGATATTAAAAAACTGATATCAGTTATTAATGAGCTTCCCGTTACAAGGCTGTCTATAACCGAGCCTTCGCTCGAAGAAATTTTTATGCATTTTTACGAGAAACGGGGGGAGACAAAATGAGTATGCCTCTTTACATGCGTGAGCTGAAAGCGGGGTTGAAATCCCTGCTGATCTGGTCTGTGTCTCTCGGACTTTTTACGTTCGCGGTTATACTGATGTACAACAGCATAATCGGAAAAGTTGATACGGCCTATCTGATTGATATGCTTAAAAGTATGGGCGGACTTGACAAGCTTTTCGGGATGGCGGAGCTGGGCATAGACAATATACTTCATTTTTACGGCATCGAATGCGGAATGATGCTTATAATCGGGCTTTCTATGTATTGCGGCGCTTTGAGCGCAAACATGATATCGAAAGAAGAGTTTATGCATACCTCCGAGTTTTTGCTGGCTCATCCCGTATCCAGGCAAAAAATATATTTAACAAAAGCGGCGGCGATTTTTAGCAATATTGCGGCAATAAATGTTTTTCAGATTGTCGTGGCTATTTTGGGCTTCGCGGCCGTAAAAGCCGACTACTCCATGTCAAGGCTGCTTTTGCTTCATTTTACGCTTTTTGTTATGAGCCTTGAGATAGGAGCGATTTGCTTCGGGTTGTCCGCTTTTGCGAGACGCAATATGAGCGGTGTCGGTATAGGTATTGCCGTGTTGGCTTATGCTCTGACAATTCCCCCGTCGTTTAACCCGGACTTTTCATTCTTAAACTACTTCACACCCGCATCATATGCCCAAGCCGCGGATACCATAGGAAGCGGAACCGTGCTTTGGGCATACTTGTTTGCGGGCATACTGACCGGCGCGGCGTTCTTTACGGCAGGTCTTTATAAATACGTTAAAAAGGACATAGCAGGCTGACAAACGCGCACAAAGACGAGGGGCTGCATCGGAACGATTTAGTAAATCGACCGATACAGCCCTTTTTTATGAGCCTATATGTTTTTTCATGTTTTTCAGAGCGCTTTTTTCAAGTCTAGAAACCTGTGCCTGGGATATACCTATTTCCTCGGCAACCTCCGTTTGCGTTTTGCCCTCGAAAAACCTTAGACCCAGTATATGCTTTTCTCTCATGTTCAGTCGTTTCATCGCTTCGCTCAGCGAAATATTTTCGAGCCATAAATGGTCTATATTCTTGTCGTCGCTGACTTGGTCCATAACAAAAATGGCGTCTGCGCCGTCGTTGTACACAGGCTCAAAAAGAGATACCGGCTCCTGAATCGCGTCGAGGGCGAGTATTATGTCCTCTCTTGGCAACTCGAGCTCTTTTGCGATCTCGTCTATAGTCGGCTCTTTGGAGTCTCTGTTTGTAAGCCTTTCTTTTACTTGCAGCGCTTTATATGCCGTATCCCTCAGAGACCGGCTTACTCTGATGGCGTTATTGTCCCTGAGATAACGGCGTATCTCTCCGATTATCATCGGCACCGCATACGTTGAAAATTTGACGCCGAGAGTAACGTCAAAATTGTCTATGGCCTTAATCAGTCCTATGCAGCCGACCTGGAATATGTCGTCCGCGTTTTCGCCTCTGTTGTTAAATTTTTGTATCACACTCAGTACAAGCCTCAAATTGCCGTAAATATAGTCGTGTCTGGCCTGTTCGTCGCCTTCGAGTATGCGCTTGAACAGCTCTTCTTTTTCATCGTTTTTCAGTATGGGAAGCTTTGATGTGTTTACTCCGCAAATTTCAACCTTGTTAGTCAGCATCTGTTTTCCCCCTGTTTTCTGTCAGACTAAGTAAGTGCTGATTTAGTAGAACGGTTACGTCTGCAAGGGACAACCTCAAGCATCCCGCTCCGTACAAAGGCCGTATAACGGCCGTTGAGGGCGAGGATGCGCGGATTAAATCAGCCGTGTATCCGTCCAAAGTCAATAAGTCGGCGTTTAACTTACATAATACGAGTATTATCTTAGGCAGGTAAATTAATACAGGGGAAATAATGGAAAAGGTCGGGGTGTAACGCTCAAATCCGCTATACTCGCTTCGTCCGAGATTTATTGAATACCGCCGGGGTTGTCATAATACAATAACAAAGACAGGTATTTACGTATCAAACAAACAGGGCATGTTGAAAAATCGCCTTGCGGCTTTCCATTGAAAATGGGAAAACACCATTTTTCAATGGAGGCGCCGCTCGCTCAACCCACTAAAATGGGCTTCGTGCGCAATTTTCAACACTTCCAAATAATAAAGGCGGTGTTTTATGAAGATCAGAAAAAAATATAAGCCTGCCGGCAAGTTTACGACCATTCCGATTAAACGCAAGCTGGCGCTTGTAATGCTTGTGTTTGAAGCCGCTCTTGTGTTCCTTTGCGGGCGGATTTTTTACATACAGGCATATGAGGCCGAGTTTTTGCAGATAAAGGCCTACGAGCAGCAGACGAGAGACAGGCTGATTACACCGAATCGCGGCAGTATTTTCGACAGGAATATGACAGGCATAGCCGTTACGGAAACAGTATCGTCCGTAAGTGTTATACGCGCTCAGATTCAGGACAGGGAATATGTCTCAAAGGTTCTTTCCGAGATACTTGAGCTTGATTATGACGAAGTTCTGGGAAAAGTGTCTAAAAGAGTCGCTCTGGAAAGAATACAGGAAAAGGTTGATAAGGAAACAGCGGACAAGATACGTTCGCTTAATGTACCGGGTATAGTCGTCGACGACGATATCAGGCGCGTTTACCCGTTTTCAACGCTTGCGGCTCAGGTTATAGGTTTTGTGGGCAAGGACAATCAAGGCATAATCGGACTTGAGGCAAAGTATGACAAGTATCTCAAGGGAGCAAAGGGCAAGATACTGACCGAGACGGACGCAAAGGGAATAGAGCTTAAGGGCGGAAAAGTAGAACGCATAGACCCGATACCGGGTTACAATCTGATAACAAGCCTTGACGCGACCGTGCAGCGCTATGCCGAACAGACGATAGCCAAAGCTGTTGAGGCAAAGGGCGCAAAACGCGGACTGATAGTTGTGATGAATCCGCAGACCGGCGAAATATACGCTCTCGCAAACGAGCCGACCTTTGACCTTAACGACCCGTTTACGATAAATTCTGAAGAGCTGCTCTCTCTTTGGGATACGTTTACAACGGATGAGCAGTACGACTATCTCAACCAAATGTGGCGTAATTTTGCGATAAACGATACCTATGAACCCGGCTCGACCTTCAAAATCGTTACATCGGCGGCCGGGCTTGAAGAGGGTGCCGTGACCGAAGAGTCGCGGTTTGTCTGCACCGGCTCCGTAACTGTGGGCGGTAGAAACATAAAATGCTGGCGCTCTCCCCGTTCGCATGGATCGGAAACGTTTGTCGAGGGTGTACAGAATTCATGCAACCCCGTTTTTATGGCAATTGCCGAGCGGCTCGGAGCAGAAACGTTCTATGACTATATGCTGAAATTCGGCCTAACGCAAAAAACAGGCGTCGACCTGCCGGGCGAAGCTGTCGGTATTTTGCACAAGCTCGACAAAATCGGCCCGGTCGAGCTTGCAACCATGAGCTTCGGCCAGTCGTTTCAGATAACGCCTCTGCAATTGCTGAGAGCGGCCTCGGCAACCGTTAACGGCGGCTATCTCGTAACACCGCACGTTGCAACGGCAGTTATGGATGTAAACGGGCAAATGATCGAGTCGTTTGACTACGGCAAGGGAGAACAAATCATTTCTTCGGAAACATCCGAGCAGATGAAAGAAATACTCGAAAGCGTCGTGGAAGTCGGAACGGGAAACAGAACATATATACCCGGCTATCGTATAGGCGGTAAAACTGCGACCAGTGAAAAGCTTCCCAGAAAGCAGGGCAAATATATTGCGTCGTTCTTGACATTCGCACCCGCCGAAAATCCGAGCGTAATGGTGCTTACGCTTATAGACGAACCTCAGGGAGCATATTACGGCGGCCAAGTCGCCGGGCCTGTGACAAAAGAGCTTTTGGAGAATATACTGCCATATTTGGGTATTGAGCCGGAATATACCGAAAAAGAGCTTGCAATGTCCGGCGTTGCTCAGGTCAGCGTACCGAATCTTAAAGGCCAAAGCATAAACACCGCGAAAAAAACCCTTTCAACGCTGAAATTGAATCCCGAAATCATAGGAGAGGGAGATACGGTCGTCACACAGTTTCCGCTTGCGGGAGAATATGTGAACCGGGGCACAAAGGTTATACTGTATATGGGAAGTGCACAGACAGGAGAGTAAAGCGCTTACATAAAATAAAAGCTGTTGACAACTCATGTTGTCAACAGCCGTAACTGCCGAAAGGCAGTTTTTATTTGTCGGTAATAAATTCTGTTACATGCCTTAGACTACGCTTCGTGCGGAGCGTCAACCGGGCAAACGGATGCGCAAGCGCCGCAGCTGATGCAAACGCTCTCGTCAATAACATATTTGCTGTCTCCCTCGGAAATGCAGCTTACAGGGCATTCAGGTGCGCAAGCGCCGCAGCTGATGCATTTTTCATCGATAAAATATGCCATCATAGTCCTCCTCTTTTATTTACGAACATAATACACCGGTTTTAGAATAAAATCAAGCATAGTTTTACCACCGCAAAAAGGCTGAAAGCGCCTGAAATGTTTACTTTGGAAAACTTATTGAATATGGTGAATTTAGAATTATACACTTTTAGCAAAAAAAAATACGTTTTTTTAGTCGATGGGAGCTCGTTTTATCTTTTTCTTTATTTTCCAAATATAATATGGTAACATAATTGTATGCTTATAGTCAGTAAAGCCATTTAAAACATAATGAAAACATGTTATATTTTACGCGTCAATAAATTGCTTAAACGGCTATAACAGCTTAGAAAGGGGAATACTAATGAGTGAGAATAAACTTACTCCTTCCTTGGAGGATTACCTCGAAACAATTCTTTTTCTGAGCGAGAATAATCCCTCGGTCAGGATAACGGATGTCGCCGATAAGCTTGGTATTTCTAAGCCGTCTGTAAACAAAGCTATTAACATACTCAAAAAAGACGGTTATGTTGACCACGAGCACTATGGACTCTTGAGTTTGACGGATGAAGGCAAGGAAATCGCTAAAGACGTTGCGGTCAGGCACTTTGCCATAAAAAGCTTTTTATGCGACGTTTTAGGCGTCGAGGAGGCCGCGGCAGCCGAAGAGGCCTGCAAGCTTGAGCACTCAATGACAAAAGATACGGTAGCCAAGCTAAAAGATTTTTTGGATAGATTTAGAAAAGTAAGCGCAGATTAAACCCGAAGTCTCAAAAAATCATTTAGGCCGGCTTTGTTTTTTACTTTCGCAGCCACTGCTATGTTTTGTATACAAAACATAGCAGTGGCTGTCGGTGTCGTTTAAGACCGTTTTGGCTTAAACGACTTTAAAGAGTCAATTAATCAGCACTTATCGATAATGATCCCCCAATTAAAGTTTGCGTGGCAAACTTTAATCACCCCCTTGGAAAGGGGGTTGCGCCGACAAGATTAACGAATGGTTTAATTGTCGGCGCAATAATAAAGCTTTTCACTTTTGCCGCCTATATTTTTTGCGGGAGCAATAACAATACGGCTGAATTTGCCGATATAAAACAGGGAATCGTAAATATTACCTCAGAAGTTATTGATCCCACGATTAAACCGATTTGTGTGCATTGCTCATTTGACCTATATCCTTGCGGAGGTTTTGTATGAAGAACAAAAAAATTGCCGGTTTGGCGGCTTTTCTTATTACTTTGATAATAATGCAGGTTAGCGCGGCAATTCCCGTGAATGCCGCTCCAAAATACAACCTGTCGTATTCTTTTACGGATTATTTGCGCACAGGCACAAACACTTCCGTCCCGGGCCAATCCTCCGCGGGCTTTCCCGATAACACTGCGACACTCAAATGGCGCATGACAAAGCAGGACGGATCGAATTTAGACACGGGAACGTATATGCTTTCTTATCCCGTTGCCGATGATGTGTATGCTCAGTTTTATCTTACAAAGAATCTTCAGAACTATACGGCAAAATATGTTTTGACAAAGCCAAACACCTCTGTTGCGCCGAGTACCGAGAATTTGACTCAGTACCCCGTTTCAGCCGCCGATGACTATCTTATATATACCGGAAAAACAGCAATGCCGAATTTTGTTCCCGTCGAAGCCTTTCCCGGCACGGGTCAGGAATTCAGCGTCGAAAGAGAGTCCGGCACGAATGTCCCGGTTTTTACGTTTGCTCCGGGCTATGGGTTCAGCTTCACGTACAAAGGCGTACTCGTGCATTTTAAGATTTCGACAGCGGGCGAATTCGTGTATACAACATCCGGCGTCGAACTCGGCAAGGTTTATGATTTCAATCTTAATCTCAAACAAGGCGCATCTTTTTTATCTTCGGCAGCGGAGACTGCCGTGATTTGTAACGGAGTTAGCAGGTTTGACTCTGTGACAAAAGCGAGTACAACAAAAACTGCCTCTGATCCCATAAACCTTAAGGGCAGTCCTGCCGAAAAGACAGCGGATAGCGAAAACAGAGTAAATATCAGCTTTGATATTCCCAAAATATGGGTTAATGATAAATTTGTCACGGATACTGTCGCGGCTAAAACCAGATACGGTAAAATACCCGTGCTGATTTCTATGGACGCGACCACGACCGAGAGGTATCAGCTTCTTATAAGCAGTGTTTTTGATGTGGACTATACTGCCGAAGACTCTTCCGGGGACCTTTTGACGAGAGTAAACGCTCCCGGCGGCATAACATACAAGACCATAGGCTCGCAAAAAACCCCGTACATTGACGCTTTGACATCAAAAATGATACTCGAAATCGGAGATCTTCCCCCGGGGCTGATTTATAACAACGTGAAAGTCGGGTTCGATACATCGCTTCGAACAAATGTCGGCTTCAGGGGCAAGGACGTTAAGTACGGAACGGTGTACACGTTCCTGAAATACGATATAGTTGTTCTAAAGGACAGATACTACGCGGTAGTTCAGCCATACAAAGGCGTTCAGGGTAATTATACGCTTTATTTTAACGCAGACAAGGCAGCCGAGGTTTTTTCGAACGGCAGCGGGGAGATTTACCTTCCGCTCACGCTTGTTCCGACCGTTCCCGCTTCGGGACGCTTCCAAATCGAGTTTAAGCCCGACAGTTCCGGCTCGTCAATGTCTATATATTCGCAGCAGGCTAATTTCAAAACGGATGTAGCCGACATTTCGGTCAATACTCCAAACAGATTTGATGTTGTAAACTATACTCTTAAAGCGAGAGACGAAATACAGTTTCCCTTAAGCTATAAAAACGTTGCCGATCTCACGCTTGACTTAAGATGGGACATAACAAGCCTTTCGATATTGCAAAAACTGCTCGGCACAAAAGCAAGCATGACCGTTACCTATAATTTATACAGCACTATGCTCCCGAACAGTTTCGAGAAAGACATGAAAATTGTAGGCGCGGTTAAACTTACGATAACAAAGGTCGGGTCCGGAACCCAACCCGGCGACTATACGATTAAATACGAGCCTGTCGGCTCCGTTCCGCTTTTTCTTGATTCCGACCCTAACGGCGAGTTTGCGCAGACAAGAGATTTCACAAAGCCAAACGATATACTTTACCTCAGCGATGTTGACGAATATACGATGCGCGCGTATATAAGGCTTAAATATGAGGCCGTTCAAAAAGATGCGGTGAACCCGGTTACAACACAGCCGATTCATTTCAACTATCCCGGAATATACTTCCTTTCGGCGAAGCCCGAGAAAATCCAATATGCCGGAGAACCGGCGGCGGATTTGGTGGCCGCGCCTTCGTTACCCGATTCTATAACGCTAAACGACGTATCGAAGCTCGAAGTGCCTCCCCCGCAGCTCTTTAATATAACCGACAACGTCAACTCGGGCACGGAGGTCTCCATGCGCGTTAATTGGGCGGCTCCGATTTCTCAGATCAACGCATATATGGAATCGTCTCCCAAGTACGAAGAAAACAAATACGGTTATGAACTGTTTATTTGCAGCGACCAGACGGCGCTAAAGAGCTTTTCGGACGCTGTATCGGCAAACGCGAAAACTTCGGCGGCCGCTTACGAGGCTTTAGCCGGCGCGAGCTGCTATACGTTTGATTTTGACTATGCCGTTGCCGCCACGTTCGATATTTCCGCTTCTGAGGCGACAAACGGAGCCGGGCTGCATGACAATGTCAGAAACCTTCTTCGCCTCGGAAAAATCGTCAGGCTGAAAAATCTGCCGATAGCGTATGCTTCAGCGCTTCAGGCAATATTCGATAAGGGAGACAGCGTCTCGCTCGGCATCAAAATAACCGGGCTTGACAAAAACCAACAGTATTACTATACGTCCGGCTTGTCTGTTGCGTTTTTGGAAGGCGGAAACGTAAAGCGCACCGAACATTCCAAGCTTACCGGTATAATAGGAGAAACAACTCAGGGAGACAAGGAAACACCCTCTCCCGAAGAACGCTTCCCCGCAGCTCCCGTCTTGTCCAAAAAAGATGTAGGGCTCGGCTCGGCAACCGTCACATGGCCGAAAGTTTCCGAAACCTATGCCGACCCGACGGTTGACGTTAAAATTTCTTACGAGATGATAAGAACAAAAGACACGCCCGTTCCGACCGCGCTTTTAAACTCACGCTCGAATTTCTCGAGTTTTTTCTCGGCGCTTTACATGCCTGACAGACTCGGCTTCTTCCTCAATCCCGCCGATGTTTTGAAGCTTACCTCGCCGGGAGGAGGTATATTTGCGGCAGGAGCGCAGTTTACGGTTAATTACGGCGATACGGTCTCGTTTAGGGACGACAGCCTTTCTCCGAACAACTTGTATTTCTATTATGTCAGAACCGTTAAACAGGTCAACGGCAAAACGGTTTACTCTGTTTGGAGTGCAATCAGTGTTACGACAAAGCCTGTTCAAAATCCGATAAATCTTAAATACGAGAGAACAAGAACGGATTTTGACAAGAAAACGGAAGCAATTATCAGTTTTGACGCTCCTGTTCCCCTGCCCATATACAACTCCGGTACGGGCACCGTTTCCGGCTACAGTTTCCTTTATTCCGTGAAGCTTGACACGGGTGACTGGAGCTCGCCTATAAAAATGAACTCGGCTCAGCTTGCGGCTTCTTACACGAACTCGGCGGAAACGGGCTATTATCATTTTGTTTACAAGCTGACGGGGCTATTGCCCGGGAAAACTTATTTTGTGCGAGTCGCTTTAAGGGACGCTAACGGCGATATGTCTGTTTACTCGAACACGGCAGAAATAAGAACGGAGCTTGACCAAGAGGACTATGACAAAGACAGGCTAAACGATGACTGGCTTGATTTTCTGAAGCAAAACCTCGACAATATCGCCAAGGAAAGCATCTGGAGCGCGTATACCTCAAGAGGTCAGATCTCGTCGTTTATTTACAGGCCGGTCGCTTTCCAAGGTTTGATCGGTCAGACTTTGGACTCGGCCCTGGTTATGCCCGCAGCGGACAGCGCCGTTATCGAATATTTTATACCCGCGTCTTGTCTTAAACAGGCTCAGACCGCAGGAAAAAGCTTTGTCGTTACAATCGGCGGAATAGAATTTACGATACCCGCGAACGCTATTAATCTAAACTATAACGACTCTGTTCTCAAAATGGATGACAGAATCAAGGCCGGCACTGCCAAGGATTATTATTTGCGCATTACGTTTCGCAAGCTGACCGCGTCCTCGGCGATAAACGGTTATAATGCGCTTACAAATCAAGTGACTGTGTCATGCGATATCGCGGGCAGCCTGAAAACGACAGAGGCGTTTGATAAAGCTGTTTACGACGAGCTTATCGCCCTCGTAGCAGAAAAAACATCCGCTCCGGCGGTTCAGGAAGAACTGAAGGCTTTGCTGGCAAAAGGCAGAGAAAACACTGAACTTGTCAAATACATCGATACTGTTATAGCTTCGACAAAGGCCGAAATGTCCGCGAGAACAGCCGAAATGAAAAACTCCGTGCTAGGGGTCACTTTCGCGGCGGCGCCTGATAAGGCAATGATATTAAAATACAAAGCCGCGGACCCGGGAACAACGATAAAGGGATTTACCATACAAGGTTCATTGTGGACGGAGCTCCAAACCTATGATGCCGGAAACGGCAAGGCGCTTTCGTCCGACAAACCCGGCACGTTTATTTTTGCGGGAGGCAAACTCTATATACCGGCTCTTGACGGTATGCCGAATTCTGCGGATATTACGGCTTTGATAGCTAAATATAATCTTGGCGCAATACTCGGCACGGACTTCAGCGCGGCAACGCCGGCAACATATTACAAGTTCGCTGCATGTATCGCGAGAATCTCGGGGGCCTCCGCAACGGACGATCCGTTTGAATACCTTAAGTCAAAAGGGCTGACGGTGGCGTCATACAAGTCGCAAAGTCCGATAACAAAGCAGGAAGCTCTGTATCTGCTTATGGGGCTTTACGAGATTAAGACTGGCACAAAAATCAGCACACTGGCAATAACGGACTACAGTTTGACAAGCTCGTTCACGGATATAGACTCAAAATATTTGAAGTCCGTTCAGGCGGCTTATCAGCTCAAGCTGTTCACCGATAAAAACTTTAAAGCGAAATCAAGCGTAACGGTCGGAGAGTTGCTTCAAATGCTGGCCAACCTGAATAAAAAGGTAAAGATGTAATCTTACCGCGGAAGTCAAGTAATCACTGAATAAAGTACTTTTGACGGATACACGGCTGATTTAATACTTCGGCAATAAAATATAACGAAACCCGCGTTATATTTTATTGTACGCTCGCAACCGTTCGATTAAATCAGCACTTATGTAATGGGGGATAAGATGAAAAACCTTAAAAAAACGACTGCGGCCCTACTAGCCGCAATCCTTTCCTTCGGCGGACTTGTCGGGCTCGATACGGTATATGCTAACCTGCAAACGCCTGTCAGCGATATGAAGATTGAAGACTTGTCACTCGTCGGAAGAACGGACTATAAGCTGAATCTGCTTTGGACAAAGCCTAAAATGTCGACGGCCGTTGATACGGCTGCGCTCGACGGCGATGCTGCCCATGAGCCTTTGGGCTACAACATTTTTTACCGCAACATGACGCTGTCGGAAAGCTATAAAACTCAGCCGGACGCGCAGGTGCTCGCCCCGAATACGGCATGGACTCAGACGTTTACAACGCTGAACAGCGGAAGCGTTTACTCTTTTAAGGTTGAACCCTATCATGCCCACACGTACAAGCGCACGGTAAACGGAGTCGAACAGAATTACAGTGCGAACGCTCCGCTTGATTCGGGCGCGCCGAAAACAAACGAAGCACTGTATCTTACCGATATCGCAGTTAAAGCGGCGGGCTTGGGAAACAACATAACAGTTACCTGGGACAGGCCGCTTATAAACGGCGCTGACATTTTCAACGGCTACAAAATTTATTACGCCCTTGGCGGCACGTCTCTTTCCGCCGTCCTGACCGATAATAGCGTCACTGTATACAAAGACAATCCCGGGCTCAAAATAATCGACGGGAAATATAACTATACATTTCAAGGTACAAACCTTGTCCCCGGTAAGCTCTATGCCCTTAAAATCGAACCGTTGTACAATAACGCGCTTATACGGGAAGCTCTCGATAATACTGTTGTTATCGGCAAAGCTGACTACAAACTGTCGTTTACGCAAAGAGAGTACCGCACAAACGACCTGTACATCAGTCCTTCGCTGTATGTCGAGCCCGTGGACACAGAAAATGTGAGACTGTTTTGGGACAGCCTTCTCCAGTCTTCTCTTGATATTACGTCCCTCAAGATAGAAAAATCACTTTCTCCGCTGATGTCTCAGCCGGAAACGGTTCTGACTCTCGTGGGTAAAAACATCGCAAACTCCATCAATATGACTTACGCGCCGCGACCCGCGGTGATTACGTACTATCAAATGACTGTACACTACACTGAGCTTGTAAACGGTGTACTGACTGAAAAATCCATGAAGTCGGTTATTGCGGTTTTTGACCCTGCTCTTTCACAGTTTTCGCCGACAAAGCCCGATATACTCGACGTAACCAATAACGGCTCAATCCCTCTAAAGCTGAACATTACCTGGCTTGCGTTTTCACGCCTTCCGTACAACGACGCGGAGCGTTCGCTTTTAAAAGCGGGAGAGACCGAAATAATTGACAAAGGTGTCAGTTACGATATATGGGTGACGGACGATATGCTGAATTTCTCCGACCCTGCTTTCCTGAACCAACAGGCGGTTACCGGGCTGAACGCCGTTTCGCTGCGAGAATTTTTGTTCTCATATAAAATCAACAGCGATACGTTCAACAAATATGCCTACAGTTATGAGACCGGCTATTATACTCGCTGGAACGGAAGCGCTTACGAGCGCCTGCCGATTACCGACAACAAAATCTACTACATCAAAATAGTCGCAAACCGCACTCAGGGGAGCCAAAAATCGCTGCCTGCGTATTATTCGCACTTCGTGCCGCCCGTAGGCGATATCGTCACGACGCCGATAATGATAATGAGGCCGCCTCTTGCCGTGAAAAAAGACGCTCTCGGAATCGATGTTATCACTAAGGACTCGATAACCGCGGAATGGGAAAAAGTTTGGTACGAGCTTTACGACAAGACGACAGACGCATGGTATTCCAAGGTCGGAGTAAAGGGCGGAGCGCTGTTTTTCGGAGAGGACATAGACGAAAAGGCTATGACGGTCGTCGAACTCAGAGCATCCCTGTTCGGTTCGGTGCAGGCTGACGGCATTTTAACGGTCAAGTCCAAGCTTTTAAGTCTGGGAGTGAGCGCAGATACACTGAGCCACTATACCGTCAGGTATATGAACCTCGGTGACGCCAAATATGAGATAAACGTTGCCGAATACGATTTCCTGCAGCAAAGAGGCGGCTATGACAGCTATCTCGCGTCTTTGACAAACGGCGACTACACGGAGATCAACCCGGCTGTGAACGGATCCAAGATCGAGTACAAGGTCGCGGCAACAACTACTCCCGGCAAGTCCGCATTAAAGCCCGATACGGCCTATGTAATACTCGTGCGTCCGTTTGTCGTTGTAAACGGCGTTAAACTGACCGCAAAATACCCCGCCTATATCGTTGCGACTACGCTCAGCGACCGCGGATCGGTCGATATAACTCCGACTGTTCCGATGCTTATTGCAGTCGGTTCTACAGATACATCCGTAACGGTTAAGTGGAAGTATTCCGAAGGCTTGGATTACGAGCTTTACTATCACGATCAGCTTTCAAAATACCCGAAGGACGGAATACTGATAAACCCGGCGGATGTAAAAAAAGACGGAGTGCTTTCCTTGTCAGGCTCTGACGAGTATATGAGCTTTACTATACCAAAGCTGTTTCCAGAAACGACGTATAACGTCTGGATACGCGCGAAGGCAAACAATAGCGCAGGTATGGCATATTCCGAGTATTCAAATCCCGTTGCGCTTACGACAAAGCCTATTGTCGCGCCGTTGACACCCGTTGGTCTCGGGCTTGCTTCCATGGCTCATGTCGAGCAGTACAACAAAGAGAACAAGACCGAACTGCTCCCAAGCGAGTCGGATTATCTGATACTCGAATGGTATAAGGATATTGCGGATACGATGGCGCTGACGGGAACAGGAAAACCCGGAGGCGGAGCCGCAGACTTGCTTTTGAGTCCCGCGATAAACGATACTGTCATGGCAAAATTCAATAAACTGACAGCAAACAAGGGCTACTACTTCCGGGTTAAAGCAAGGCTGACCGTAACAAAAACCGCCGACGGTATCGCGTCGTATTATCAATATATACTGCAGATGTCTCCGGACGACACGTTTGTCGATAATCTGGAATTTGTCGTTCCTCAGGCGCTCAACGGTCTTGACCCCGTTTATACAAAATCGGCGGAATCGCCATGGAGCGCACCGGTGCGCCTTTTCACAAGCAAGTACAAGGGCGAGTACGACGGAGATAAGAACCCGGACATGTATCCGCTGCCCGTGAAAGACTTTGAGACTGTCTACGACAGATACACCGACACGTTGATGCTCAGATTTCTCTCGAACAAAACGGACGCATACGGAAACAAGGATAACATGGCGGATCAGCGCTTTATTTCTTCTTTGATTGCCTCGGGTATTTACGACTATAATGTAAACTTGGCCTACTACAACGGAAAGGCTGTGACCAACAGAACTTTGGAATTGCCGTATTCGATTGCCAAGGCGTTTGCCGAAAGGAAAATCACCTTGACGGTCACCACGGCAACTTCGGTGTTTAAGCTCGCGCCCGGTTTTTATGACACGGCGCAGGCGGGTGCGGTGAAAAATCTCGGCGCAAATTCATATATAACGCTGACGCTTAACAACAGCACTGCCGGCCTGCCGTTACTAAACGCAAACGTGCAAAGCTATGTCTCCCCTGCCCAAAAGCTCGGGATAATCGTCGAATCTCCGACGAAGAGCATAGGACTGGCATATACAAAAGCTCCGACTAATGTCGCAATGACCGTAACGAACCGTTATCTGGTCATTGATAAAAATGTCGGCACGTACAGTTATACGCCTGACGGCTCCGGCTGGACAAGAAACAACGACAGCTATGACAAGGCTTCAAACACGTTTAAGTTTTCAACTTCGAGAGTTACGGCGTTCGCCGCAATCTCGAATAACGCGCCTTCCGCAATCGGAACGCCGGCAAGCGAGGACCTTTATGAGGTATCGTCAAGGATGAATTTTAAGGATCTTGGGCATTACGACCCAAAAGCCGCAGTTCCGGCTCTTTATCTCAATAAGGTTATGGCGGCTGTTGCCTCCGGCAGCAAGGAAGTTTCGGTCAAAACAGAACTGAGCGACGCGGAATACAACTCTTTGCTCAAATCCGGACTTTTAGTGACGGGAGGAAATGTGTTAAGAGAGACGGCGATAGCCTCTCTCGTAAAACTTTACGAAATTAAAACAAAGTCTCAAATAAAGAACTTCGGAACTATCGCGGATTCAGGATACTCCGATATAGCCTCGGCATCAGAAGCAAACCGTGTTCCGCTGCTTAAGGCCGCGCAGATAGGTTTTCTTGAGGGAAGCTCGTCAAGACCAAAGGCCAATCTGACCATGGAAGAAATGCTGAGAATGATAAACGTTATTATGCAAGAATCGGGTATGTAGATGTTTGCGGTGCACCTTAGCGCGTCTGCTCGGCACATGAAACAGTGTAAGTATTTTATGCGGCTTTAACTTCCACAATAATATTCACTACAGTCGTTTAAGACAATAGCAGTCTTAAACGACTGTAGGACGTCGGACGTTAAATTCAAAACTGCTCAAGCTTAGCTTGGACGGTTTTAAATTTAACTGACTATATATAACAAATAATATAAAGGTCATGAGTGCGGGATGGATAAAAAAAATCTCAGATTTATTGCGGAAAGTTCAGCTTTACTTGCGGCGGGAGTCATTGCCGGCGCGTTGATTGTCGGACTGTTTTCGGGTATAGGAATGCTTTTGATAGACAGGCTGCACGATTCGTTCAAACTGGGCGAAGAGTTTCTGATAGTGGCCTGCGTTATTTCCTGCTTTTTAACCGCCTATTTCCTGATGCGCGAGACTAAGGAAACAACGAAAAATAACGCACTTATACCTTTAAAATATCTAAAGTTCTTGAAACCGGAGTATTGTTGGCCGTTGATAACCCTCGGGCTTTTGATTGTTGAGCTTTATATGAAATCGGTACTGCTGAGATAATGGGCATAAGGTCGCGGTAATTTATGCTCAGATAAACACTGATTAATTCACTTTGGACAGATTTCAGGCTGATTTAATCCATTCGCCTTAGGATTTTGCGCCCATTTTATGGGCTTTCAAAATCCGTGGGCTCATGCTTTGTTACGCTGCGCTTCACGAAGTTCGATTAACTTGTACATACTTAGATTTATGGCTATAAGCGGAGAATTTTGTCCGCTTCATAAGAAAATAAAAACAGGCAAGGTTTATCCCTGCCTGTTTTTTTGTATTACTCCGATAAAAAGCTTGCGCAGATTGTGTCTTTTTTAGATTTCGCTTCGTTCATGCCGTCGTTGCCGACTGTTATATCGCCTAGGGTACAGAACTTTGCCTTGTCGTTGAATTTACATGTCTTTACATCGCACTTGATTTCCTGATGACCCGCTGTCATAAATTTTCCTCCGTTTAACCATGTATTTTGGTAAGCGGCGGCTTAATCACCGCTTACTCGGAACAACCAAAAATTACCGTAGTGCTAATCACCGTAATTTTCCCGGAGACCGGCATAAGTCTATTATTGACAACAAAAAGAAAATTATACTTAAACGGCGCAAAAAAAGCCGTTATGCGTTCATGCAAAACAGCTCTTTTGATCATATACAGTCGTTTAAGAAAATATCAGTCTTAAACGACTGTAGGACGTCGGGCGTTAAATTTAAAACCGCTCACGCTTCGCTTGGACGGTTTTAAATTTAACTGACTATATTTACTAAAACCTTACTTTATTTTTTCCGACATTATATCAAACGCTTTTTTGAGCTGAACATCCTCATCCATGGTCAGTGAGGATATTTTTACGCTTAGCTCGTCACTCATTTCGACAACATAGTCCGGTTCGATTCCGATTCCGTGTATGCATACGCCTCTCGGTGTATAGTACTTCGCAATCGTAACTTTGACGGCCGAACCGTCTTTGCACTCGAATATATTTTGAACGAGTCCTTTTCCGAAGGTCTTTGTGCCGACAAGTTCGCCGACTCCGAGATCTTGAACCGCGCCCGACATTACTTCAGATGCGGAAGCGCTGCCGCCGTTTACAAGCAGTAAAAGCGGTATTTCGATACGGTCGTCGCCGGAGTTGTAGTTTTCTCTCTTGCCGTTTTTATCCTCGGTATAAGTTATAACGGATTTCGGAACAAGCATATCCGTTATTGAGCATACAACGTTTAAAAGTCCGCCGGGGTTGTTGCGAAGGTCTATTATCAGGCCTTTCATGTTACTGTTTTGAAGGTCGGCATACGCCTGTTTAAACTGGTCGAGCGTAACCTTGTCAAACTGGGTTATGCGGAGATAACCTATATCGTTTTCAAGCATTTTGTGCGAAACTGTCGGAACGCTGATGTTTTCCCTGACAAGGTCGTAATCCTTCGTTGTGTTGTCGGACGGCCTGAATACGCTGATTGACACATGGGTATCCGGTTCGCCCTTTATTATGCTTATCGCCTCGTCCATAATCTCGCCGGAAACATCTTTTCCGTTTACTTTAACGATTCTGTCTCCGGGCAGAAGTCCCGCTTTTTGCCCGGGATAGCCCTCGAAGAGAGAAATGATTACAATCGAGTTTGTCTCGGTATCGTTTGTTACCGTTATGCCGATACCGCTGTAATTCCCGTCAATGCTTGTCATGTACTTTTCAAACGTATCCTTATCCATGTATGAGGTATAGGGATCGCCAACACCGTATACAAGGCCCTGGAACATGTTTTGTTTCAGATCTTCCTTGTCGTATTCTCCGACATAATACGTATCGAGTATCTTGAAAATTTCGTCAATCTTTTGATCAGCCGAGCCGCTGTTTTTGTTGGCAGTCGAATCCGTTTTCGGAGTATTGCCGCCGATATCAAAAATATTTGTCTGAGGTAAAAAAGCGCTGTATGCAAAATTAAGCGCGAGCACAAGAACTACGCCCGATATTATTCCCAATAGATAATTCCGCTTGCCGCTGTTTCCGGGAACAATGTTTTTTTCTTCGTCCATGACTGTCTCCTATCTTTGTTTTGAATAAGCTCATAAGTAGAATTTTACGAAGCTAAGCCGCGCAGCAAACAAGTCTGCTTGCCCGTTTTAAACTTTATTTGCCGCAACAAGAGTAAGCCGCAGCGCAGATTTGTCTGTATGAACAATCTTATTATACTTGACTTCAATTTATACTTCAATGAGTTTCTTTTTTGAGGATCTAAAAATCAGAAGCATTTGGTGTAAAATGAAAGCTCGGCGGCAACCGAGGCTGCCGCCGAACCGAGCTTGCTTAACTGTCCGGTTATGAAGTTTTACTATGTGCTTTGCTAAAACAAGCCGCGCTCTATGGTTTTACATAAGCTGTCGGGTTAGTGTGAGCACCGTTTACGTGTACTTCGAAATGAAGATGATTTCCCGTGGAATATCCCGTACTTCCGACAAGAGCGATCTTATCTCCCTGAGAAACACTGTCTCCGACTTTTACGAGCAGCTTCGAACAGTGTGAATACTGAGTCGAAATTCCGCCGCCATGGTCGATAACAACGCTGTAACCGAAGCCGCCGAGGTTTGTGCCGGAGATTATTACAACACCTGCGGAAGCAGCGACAATTGTTGTGCCTCTCGGGGCGGGTATATCAAGTCCTGTATGGAACTCTCTTCTGCCGCTTATAGGGTTTGTTCTGTTAATATATCCCGAGCTGAGCTTCGTATAGCCGGGAAGAGGCCATATCATTCCGCCCGTGTATGTCTGGTTTAACGCGAGTTTTGCGGCCGCTTCGCGCTGAAGCTGAGCTTTGACGGCAGCGGCGTGAGCCGCGTCCGCCTGCGCCTTAAGTATGGTCGCCTGTATCTCGTTTTCGGTTTTTTCGAGGTCTTTTATCTGTTTCAGATATGTTTGCTCGTCATTGTTAAGTACTGTAACGCGCAGGTTTTTCTGCTGTGCGCTCTCTTCAAGAGCGTGTTTTTTAGCGGTTTGTTCGTTAAGAAGTATTTCGATTTCTTTTTTCTTGGAATCGATAGTCGCGACTTCTTCGGCTATAGTTGCCTCGGTAGCCTCGAGTTCGTTAAAAAGATTCCTATCATAGTCGGCTATGGACTTAATGTTTTCAAATCTGTTCAAAAGCTCAACGATACTTGACGAGCTGAAAATAATCTGTAAATAAGCCATTGAACCGTTTTCGTCCATAACGCGCAGGCGCTTTATGAGAGACGACATCTGCTCGTCCTTCGTAGCAGTTGCCTCTGCGAGTTTTTCTTCGGCCGAGGCAAGCTCGTCGTTTGTTTGATCCAGAAGCCCGGTTACATAGTCGAGATTTTCGGAAAGCTCCTCGATCTGTATATCCATTTGCGTGATTTCTTCGAGCAGGCTGTTTTTCTCGTTCTTTGCCTTGCTAAGTATATATTGAAGATCGTTTTTCTCTGATGTTACATTGCCTTTTGTTTTTTGAAGATCCGTTAAACTCTGAGCTCCTATGGTTAACGAGCCGGCCGCCAATACCACGGAAAGGATAACGGCAAACGCTGCTAAGCTTTTCTTACTCAATTTGTAAATCTCCCCCGTCTCTTAAACATGAAGATATCTTCTGATTGACACAAGACTTCCGACTATTCCTATTATACAGCCGAAAATTACGGCTACGGGAATAACGGTCCTGAATATTTCGATTCCCGCGATAAGCTCAAACGAAAACCCGAGTTCTCCAAGGCTTCTCGTCAAAACTCCGCTCAATCTGTCATAGCCGATTACAAGAAACAACAGCGGCAAAATCGAACCCGCAACTCCTATAATCAGGCCTTCGATAACGAACGGCGTTTTGATGAAGCCGTCGGTCGCCCCGATAAATTTCATTATTCCGATTTCGGTTCGCCTGTTGTTTACGGCGAGCTTAATAGTGTTAATTATAATGACTATTGCCAGGAAAAACAACAGCAGAATGATAAACAAGCATATTATTCTGATAATGTTGCTTGTCGCGACAAGTTTGTCTACCAGGTCTTTAAAGTGATTAAAGCTCGATATAGTCGGGTTGGAAGCTTTAATCGAGTTAAGTTTCGCGACTATCGCGTCGTCGTATTTACCCGATTCGAGTGTTACCGTGAATCTTCTTCTTAAAACATTTGTGTTTTCGAGTCCGTCGAGCAGCTTAAAGTTATCGGAAAGCGTGCTCTTGAAATTTTCCATTGCCTGTTTAGATGATATGAATTCTACCTTGTCAACATGATCTATAGAGACAATTTCGTCGTACAGAGCCGTGATTTGGTCGTTTGTCGAGCCGTCATCTATGAAGACGGTTATAACGCCGGTTGTTTCTTCAAGGTTCACAAGAAACGAATCAACGTTTATGGCTATACAAAACAAAAATACAAGCATAAAAACGCATGCAGAAACGGTTATTGCAGATGTTATGGACATCAGGCTGTTTCTGACCGTATTATGCAAGGCTTCGTCAAGAAAATAAGAAAAACTTCTAAGCTTCATGTTCATACCCGCCTTTTTCAACGTCTCTGATTATGACGCCGTTTCTCAGAGCTATTACGCGCTTTTTCATCGCGTCCACTATGTCCCAGGCATGGGTAGCGACAATGACTGTTGTACCGTTAGAGTTTATCTCGCTCAGTAAGTCCATAATTTCCCAAGATGTGTTTGGGTCGAGATTGCCGGTAGGCTCGTCTGCCAAAAGAAGCGGAGGTTTGTTAACTATTGCCCTGGCTAGGGCCGTTCTTTGCTGCTCTCCGCCCGAGAGCTGATTCGGAAAGCTTTTAGAGCGTTTCTGAAGACCAACCATGGTCAAAGCCATGGGTACGTTTCTTCTTATTTCACGGTTCGTTTCCTGAACAACCTGCATGGCGAACGCTACGTTCTCGTAAACCGTTTTATTCGGCAGCAGCCTGAAATCCTGAAACACAACGCCGAGCTGGCGGCGAAGTCCGGGTATGTCTTTATGCTTTACTCTTGTAATATCTCTGTCATTGAGTATTATGTTTCCTTCGCTGATTTCTTCTTCCTTCATCAGAAGCTTCATAACGGTCGATTTTCCGGAGCCGCTTGGGCCGACGATGAATACAAATTCGCCTCTTTCAACCGTAAAGCTGCAATTGTCGAGTGCTTTAACGCCGTTTGCGTAAATTTTTGATACATTAGAAAATTCAATCAAATTATCACCTTTAAGTCAGTGCAACAAGCCTGCAGGCTGAGCTGCCGAGGCCTTTGCAGAATATGAGGAATCGGTATAGGCAAAACAAAAGCGCCTCTATCCGTTTAAGCCTTCGAATATATTGAGTTAACCGGAATCACCGGGAAATATCATTGGTTATGGTTTGAAACAAAAAAGCAACAACTATGTAATAAATATGTAACAATTATAAACCTCGCCGTTTCAAAAATCAATAGAGTTCATAAAAAATTAACATTTTGCAGTGGTGCAAAACTCGAACTTTTCGCGGAGTAGCGCAGAAAAGCGAACCCTAACGTATTTATTACCGCGGAAGTTAAATACCGTATAAAATACTTACGCGGTTACTCGTGCCGAGCAGACGCGTCTAGATATGCCGCAGTGCTCAAATGCGGCGCATCTGCGTCTTAGCGAGGGAACAAAAAAATATAGCGTTTTCCTATATTTTGTTGCCGAAGTAATATAAAGCCCGTTTTATAGGCTCAAAATACTAAGGGCGAGGAGTTTTGTATCCGATTATAAGTCAAAAACCGGTATCGCACCGTTGCCGTTTCCGAAAAGACAGCCGAGTATCCGTCTAAAGTGATTTAATCGGTGTTTACTTAGCTCTCGGGTATGGGGGCAAGTTTTTCTTTGTATGCTCTGTTAAAAACTCGGATCTTGCGCAGCTCTTTAGTACATATGCTTGTCCGGACTGTTCATATACTTGTGGACCATCAAGGTAATTTTAAAGATTATAGCGGCTTCAAAGTTGCGCAGGTCAAGTCCGGTAAGCTTTTGCAGCTTGTCCAGCCTGTATACCAGCGTGTTTCTGTGGATATAGAGTTGTCTTGATGTTTCGGATACGTTTAAGTTGTTTTCGAAGAACTTGCTGACTGTAGAAAGAGTTTCTTCTTCCAACTGGTCAATGCTGATACCTTGCAGAACCTCGTTTACAAAAATCTTGCACAATGTCATCGGCAGTTGATAAATCAAACGGCCGATACCGAGATAAGTATAGTTGATTATTGCCTTTTCCTCGTCGAAAATTTTTCCGACTTCAAGAGCCATTTTCGCTTCTTTATAGGAGTTTGAGATATTTTTCAGGTCGCTAACCGCCGTGCCGATGGAGACTCTGATCTTCGCTTCGGTTTCCTGGGAAAGCGTTTCTATGAGTTCTTTTGCAAACGCTTCTATGGAATCCTTCTCGTCCTTTTCTTTCAGTTCCTTTACAATTATTATATTCCGCTCGTCCACGGCTGTTACAAAGTTTTTTGTGTTTGACGGGAGCATGGTTCTCACGGTTTCGGCAAGGTTTAACTCTGCCGGCGCTTCGACATCCAAAAGATAGACTATTCTCCTGATGTTGTTCTCGATGCGGAGCTTTTTTGCCCTGCCGTAAATATCGACAAGCAAAAGATTGTCGAGCAGTAAATTCTTTATAAAATTGTCTTTGTCAAATCTTTCTTTATAGGCAACAATAAGCGTTAAGAGCTGAAAAGCGGCTATTTTTCCGATCTTGTAAGCGTCGTCGTCGTCGCCCTTAACGATTACCACATATTCGGTTACTCCGTTGTCGCTGACCTTGAAATATTGGTAGCCGAGCACAAGCTGGTTTTCAGCCTGAGACGTTACAAAGTAACCGACACCATCGATATATCTGTTCATCATGCCTTCTTCCGTGCTGGCGCAAACCTTGCCGTCACGCTCAAGAACGCTCATGTCTCTTCTGGTAATAGATTTCAGTCCTTCTATCGTGCTTTGAAGTATCTGGTTGGAAATCATATTATGGCTCCTTAAACTCTGGTTAAAGTATATACAGCGCTTTAACTCCTGCCGGCTTTTTTATGACTGAAGGTTAAAACGGGATCTGTTTGATTCGTAGCGGATAATTGTCGGGCTTCTCCGGATCTTGTTTCGGAAAATTCTCGCCAATTTAGCCGGATTTTTTGCCTCGGGTTATTCTTCAAGCTGCATGAATGTGAACACATTTTTTGGCTAATATTGATAATAAATCATTGCGCCGGCAATGGGAAACATACAAATTGGTAAATATGTATTAGATATTATCACTAAATTCTAAAATAGTAAAGCAAAATTATTGAGACATTTATGCAGTATATATTACATTGACCGACTTCATCCGACCAAAGTGATTTAATCAGCGGTTATTTAATTATGGGTTTGTTTGTGCTTTTTTAAACAACAATAACTTTCGCGGCAATATTACTTCGGCGCGCAAATTCAATATGTTAACAAATTTTTGCTTGCATAATCTCAGCGGTTGTGTTACTATGTCGTTTGGTATTTATCAGCTGGCACAGCCGGCAATCCTTGCGTAGGCAATGCCCTGCGCCTTAAGTCCAAAAGGAGGTGTATTTAATGAACAAGTACGAAGTAGCCGTTGTATTTTCGCCCATACTCGACGAAGATGCTTTAAAGGCAGAGTTCGACAAGGTTCAAGCGTTGATCCAAAGATTTGAAGGAACAATCGAGAAAGTTGACAGCTGGGGCAAACGCAGACTCGCTTATGAAATTAAGAAAGTCACAGAGGGCTATTATTATTTCATAACTGTCGAAGCCGGAGCCGGTTTCCCGAGAGAACTTGAAGAACGTCTCAGAATTTCGGAAAGCATACTGCGTTATCTTATACTTAGATTAGATAAGTAGGAGGCCGGAATGAATAAAGTAATGCTGCTTGGAAGACTTACGAAGGACCCCGAAATCAGATATTCTACCGGAGCCGAGCCTGTTTGCGTTGCTAAATATACTTTAGCCGTGAACAAGCGTTTTAAGCGCGAAGGCGAGCCCGATGCGGAATTTATCAACTGTGTTGCCTTTGGCAAGACAGGCGAATTTGCGGAGAAATTCCTGAAAAAAGGCAGACAGATTCTTGCCGTAGGTCGTTTGCAGGTTCGTTCTTATGATAAGGACGGGCAGAAACATTGGATAACCGAAGTTGTGATAGAGGAGCACTACTTTGCGGATTCGAAGCCGCAGGGTGAAGCTTCGTCGAGCGGCTCGGCCGATCCTTTGAATTACTATACACAGAATCCGCCTAAGCAGGACAAGAGAAACTCGGAAGAGTCGTTTTACACTATCGAAGAGCCGATAGACGATTCCGGCCTGCCGTTTTAAACGGCTGCCGAACGGGCGTTTTTCGGTATTCATTCTCACGGAAAGCCTATAAGGAGGTTAGTCAATTGATTCAGAAAAGACGCGGGAGCAGAAAAAAACGCGTATGCGTTTTCTGCTCCGAGAAAATAACGTCTGTAGATTATAAAGACATCAGCAGACTCAGAAAGTTCGTTTCGGAAAGAGGAAAAATCCTTCCAAGACGAGTTACGGGAAACTGCGCTAAGCATCAAAGAGTTATGACAAACGCCGTAAAGCGTGCGAGACATGTAGCTCTGCTTGCGTACACTCAGGAATAACATAATAAGACAGGCTTCCGAGATCTCAAACTCGGAAGCCTGTTTTTATTGTGTTTAGTTTTTTTACTTCTTTCCCGGTCTTCTCGGGAACGGGAATATCAACTGCGAAGTTTCGTCGTCGTCAATCGAGTCTTTGATGCTCTTTAAAGGAACGACCTCGGGCTTTTGGCGCAGAGGGATTTTTATGGAAGGTTCACCCGTGCGGCCTAACTCTTCAAGAGGCTTAGAGGGGGTAACGCGCGGCTGGCTGTCCTCTATGCCGGTCGCGATAACGGTTACCACAACTTCGTCTTCGAGGGTTTCGTTTATGGAAAGACCGAAAATGATTTCCGCGTCGTCATGGGCAAAGTTCGTTATATACTCAGACATCTGTCTTGTTTCGTTCATGGTCATGCTCTTAGAGCCGCAGATGACGACAAGTATTCCGGTTGCGCCGTTTATCGAGGTTTCGAGAAGCGGGCTCTTTGTCGCCTGCTCGGCTGCTGCGGTTATCTTGTTTTTGCCGGAAGCTCGTCCGACGCCGAGGTGGGCAATACCCTTGTCCTTCATTATCGTTACGAGGTCGGCGAAGTCGCTGTTTATGAGGCCTTTGCTGACAATGATGTCGGAAATGCCCTGCACGCCCTGACTGAGGACTTCATCCGCTTTTTTGAGCGCTTCTTCGTTTGTCGTTTCCTCGCCGATAATCTCGAGCAATTTTTCGTTCGGGATAACGATAAGCGTGTCCACGTACTTGCGAAGCTCTTCTATGCCCAAAAGTGCGTTTTTCATGCGCTTTTTCAACTCGAAGGCAAACGGCTTTGTAACAACTCCGACCGTCAGTATTCCGAGTCTTTTCGCGACGGAAGCGATTACGGGTGAAGCTCCGGTTCCCGTTCCTCCGCCCATTCCGCATGTTATAAACACCATGTTCGCGCCGGCAAGCGCTCTTTCGATTTCTTCAACGGATTCTTCGGCAGCTTTCATCCCGACTTCGGGTATGCCGCCGGCTCCGAGTCCGCCTGTAAGTTTCACTCCGATTTGAAGCACGGTGTCTGCTTTCGAGTCCGTAAGAACCTGAAAGTCTGTGTTAACGGCGATAAAGTCAACGCCTTTTACTCCGTCGTCAATCATTCTGTTAACGGCATTGTTTCCGCCGCCGCCGACTCCAACAACCTTAATGACAATTTTTCTCTCCGAATTGGAATCAAGTATGGAAACGCGACCGTCTCTGTCTGCGAGATTAGCCAAGGTAAAGCCCTCCAAATGACCACTGTATTTTATATGATATTACTCCGTAACAAACAGCCTAAAAACCGGCTGTCACTGTTTTCCCGACGGGCGTTTATTTTGAGCCGAAAAAGCAGCGCAAACTCAAAACGGCCTGTAAGTGTTACCCGCGGAAGTGCTGCAAGGCATTTGCCTCCGCGGTAAATTAATATGTCAAACGTGTCCGAAAATAGATTTTGCAGCTGCTTGTCACACTGCGGACACCGGGCTCCTTCGGAGTCTTGGCGCGTTTTTCAAACACTAACTGATTACATTGTGATCCCCCGATTAAATCATGCGGTTTAGTCGCCCGCTTATACCGTCCCTGCGGACCTAAGAGGGGTTGAGGCGACAAGCTTAGCGAATTGTTTAATTGTCGCCTCAATATTGTACTATATTAACACAAAATTTTCTATATAAATCGTGAAAATTTTATTTACGTACAAACAAAGAAAAAATGCGGACGTTTCGCAGTTTTTCTCTTATTTCAAAATTCTGTAAACGGGGTTTTTGTTTATATCGGATATATCCAAAAAACCTCTGGCATTGTTCGCGAATTTATCGCTTTCGAGTATGGCCTTTAAAGTTCTTATCTTTTCGTCCGCATCATCTATGGAACCGAATGTTACGTCGAGGCCTCTGACAAACAGGTGAATATCATCTTCTTCCGAAACTTCGATTTTCAGCAAATCCGTCATATTGTATTTCGAAAAAATAACAGAAATCAACACTACATTTTCAAAATTTTTCCTGCTGTCCGTCTCAAGAAAGCTTCCGACACTGAATGCCTGAAAGTCTACGCCAACGACAACGGGCAAAGGTTTTGCCATATATGAAACGGCTTCAAGAACCATTCCGTCCTCATCGATAAGCAGGAACGTATTCATGTTCTTGTATTCTATGTAACAACGTTCGGTTCTCTCGGTTATTTCAATATTTAAAGAATCGGGAAAGATTTTATTTATTTTTGCCGATTTAACATAACGCAATGTTCCGAGGTTTTTAGCGGCTTTTGACTGCGAAAAAAGAAAAAAGTTCGGACTGTCCGTATAAAAGCCGACGGCCTTTTTTATTTCTTCCTCGCTTGCCGCCGAATTGCCGGATATTTCAACATGATTTATATTGAAAAAAGGCGCCTTTATCAGTATGAGCGCAAATAAAGCGATCACCGCAAAAACGATCAATAACCTGAAAAAAGTGATTTTTCGCTTTGGTTCAGGCGCAGTTCTTTCGATCTGTATTTCGCTCATACTACCCTCCGGTCTGAGCAGGAACAGATTATTCGCGTCAGCATAGCCTCAAACAGACGGTTAGACGGTCAGTCATCGTCTTAACCGGTTTTGAAAGCTCCGGGCATTAACATTTTAGGTTGCCTGAGCGTGTCCGGCAATCCGCGCAATAATCTAAAAAACGGTTTGAGAAACTTTTAAGCCGGTGATTGTGCCTGCCGGGGAAATCAAGCATTAAAATATGTACCAACATATAATATAAATCCGTTTGACGCTTGTCAATAGGTTGTTTTAGCAACTGTGTTCAAAATATTCATAAAAAACGTTATAAAGGCTTAAAAAGCGACAAAACGGCGCTTTTTGCACGTCCGTCGGATAGAGGGCCGCAAAAGCTGAGTAAAAAAACGCGGCGGCGATTCGTCTTAATTCTGTCAAATCTTAGTATAAACGGTAAAAAATCGGTCAATAATATGTTCGGAGGTGTAGAGATTAAAATGACAGAAAGAGGAAAACACGCAAGAGTATCACCGGCCGACCTAAAAAAGAAGAGGTTCTATGCGGCGATTTACAGCAGCGTTGCTGTGATGCTGCTCATAGCTGCGGTTGTGGGTTATTTTAACCTGAATTCCGGGGAAAAAAACCGGGACGATAACAATTCCCTGGCGGTTCAAACCATTGAACCCGATACCGCGCAGGTCGGTTTAAATCTTGACGAGAGCTATATGCCGGGTTACAATAAGCCTGACCCGTTCGGCGAAAACCCGGACACAAACGGCGGTGAAGCCGGAGCAGAAGCAAGCAGCGATACCGTAATACAGCCCGGTGCCGGACTGACAGACACGGACGTGTTTGACGACGATATCTATATTGCGGTAGATCCCGACAAGGATACTGCGAAGACAAAGCCGTCCGAGTCGCCGGCAGAAACCGTAACACCCGGTCCGAGCCAAACGGCCTCGCCGGGCGCTTCGGGCTCGTCAAATCAAGCACCGGAGTTTACGGCGTTTACGGAAGGCAGTCAAATGGAATGGCCGGTACTCGGCGAAATCGTAATGAACTATTCTATGGACCACTTGGTCTACGACAAGACACTTGAGCAGTACAGAACTAACAACAGCGTCAGCATTGCCGCCGATGTGGGCTCCCAGGTTCACGCTTCCGCAGACGGCATAGTTTCGGAAATATTTACGAGCAGGGAATTGGGCAAGTCTGTAGTCTTAGACCACGGTAACGGCTGGAAGACTACATACAGCCAGCTTCAAGACAATGTTCTTGTCAAGCAGGGTGATGTAGTAAAAGCGGGACAGGCAATAGGCGGTGTAGGCAGCCCTTCGATTTACAGCTTGATGCTCGGAAATCATTTAACGTTTTCTGTGACAAGCAACGAGCAATACGTAAACCCTAATACGGTATTAAAGAAATAGTATCCGCCCAAAGTCAGTTAATCAGAGTTTACATGGGCAAATGCCGGTTCAGCCTGTACGGTTTAAGCGGTATTCGTCCTAACGGCTCGATTAATGCCGCGCCGGAGCCGTGACGAATGAAAAAAGCAAGTTATTTTGAGACAAACGGCAATAACATCAAATGCCTGCTTTGCCCTGTCGGGTGTATGATCCCCGGCGGGGAGGCAGGCTTTTGCCGTGTAAGGAAAAACATTGGCGGACAGCTGTATTCCGACTGTTACGGGAAGATTACGTCTGTTTCGCTCGACCCGATAGAAAAAAAGCCGCTCAAACGGTTTTATCCCGGGAACCTTGTTCTGTCTGTCGGTTCGTCTAGCTGCAACATGCGCTGTTCGTTTTGTCAAAACCACGGCATAACAATGAGCGATTCCGATTTTGTTTTACTGGAGCCTGAAGCAGTCGCACTTGCGGCGAAAGACTATCGCGAGCGCGGAAACATAGGCGTTGCCTACACGTATAACGAACCGTTTATAAATTTTGAATACATGTACGACACGGCAAAAATCGTGCATAGTATGGGTATGAAAAACATAATCGTTACTAACGGTTATGTAAACGAGGAACCGCTGCGGGAGATGCTTTGCCGCACAGACGCCATGAATATCGATATCAAGGGCTTCGACGACAAGTATTACCGTATGCTTAATGGCAGACTGAGCGACGTTTGCAAAACGGTTTCGATTGCGCAGGCGGCTTGCCACGTCGAAATCACAACGCTTATAATTCCCGGTGAAAACGACTGCGAACATGAAATGCGCGAAGAAGCAAAATGGCTTGCCTCGTTAAGACGAGATATACCGCTCCACCTTTCGAGGTTCTTTCCGGACTATCTCATGCTCGAAAAGCAAATCACGCCGAAAGAAACCTTGTATAGGCTCAAAGATATAGCGAGTGAATATTTGGACAATGTTTTTGTCGGAAATGTTTGACGATATGCCGGAGCGCCGCGGGTTTAACGCGATTCGGCGCAGACGCAAGTTTCGGCAAGGTTCGTCTTTTTCGGCGTTTGCTATTGCTACGAACGAAGAACGGTGTTAGAATATAGACGAAAATTTAAGGAGATGTTACAATGTATAACGAATTTTTTTCCGAAGATAAACAGCGCTTTGATATAATGAGACTGCACATTCAAAACGGAGTCAAAATCTGCGACCCTTATTCGACGATTATTGACGCTGAAGTCAAAATCGGCAAAGGAACGGTGATTTACCCGTCCTGCGTTATACAGGGTAATACCGTTATCGGAGAAAATTGCGTTATCGGGCTTAACACAAGGCTTGCAGATATGGAAATAGCCGATAACGTCAGCATAGAATCCAGTGTATGCGTCGAATCTCGCATAGGAGAAAATACGCATGTTGGGCCGTTCGCATACATAAGACCGCATTGCGACATTGCAGACAACGTTAAAATCGGAGATTTTGTGGAAATAAAGAACTCGACGATAAAAAGCGGCTCAAAAGCTTCACATTTGACTTATATAGGAGATTCCGATGTCGGAGAGCGCGTAAATTTCGGTTGCGGAACCATAACCGTTAACTATGACGGAGCGAAAAAGTATCGTTCGACCATTGAGGACGATGTGTTTATCGGCTGCAATACAAACATCGTTTCGCCCGTGAAAGTCGGGAAAGGCGCATATATAGCCGCCGGCTCGACCATTACGGACGATGTGCCTGAAAAGTCTCTCGCAATAGCGAGGGCGAGGCAGGTTGTAAAAGAGGGATGGAAAAAGCCCGAAAAAGAGAAGAAACAGGCCGAGAACACGCGGCAGGAATAGATTTATCGGGTGATTACTTAACGGCAACGGTGTGATACTGTTTTTTTAAGGCCGCGAGCTTTTCTCGGCGTTGCGGCACTTGTTATCAATATATCTGATTGTCGCCGCAATAAGTTATCATAACTATCATGCTCGGAGGAAAAAATGGGAGACTCACAAAAGAAATTAAATTCCGTCATTGGAAACGGAAGACAACGCAAAGCCGGTGCCGTTAAGATTTTTGCGTGCAACTCCAACCGAAAGCTAGCGCAGGATATCGCAGCTAATTTGGGGCTTGAGCTCGGAAAATCGGAGGTAACGTATTTTTCTGACGGGGAGATTTACTCCAAGATAGACGAGACGGTCAGAGACGCGGATGTTTATATCATCCAATCGACCTGCACGCCTGTAAACGATAACCTCATGGAACTTTTGATTGTTGCCGACGCGATGAAAAGAGCCTCGGCCGGAACAATCAACGCCGTTATGCCGTACTTCGGATACGCAAGGCAGGACAGAAAGTCCAGGGCACGCGACCCAATCAGCGCAAAGCTTGTCGCAAACCTGATTTTCATTTCGGGTGTGGACAGGATTATAACCATGGATTTGCATTGTGCGCAGATACAGGGCTTCTTTGATATACCGGTCGACCATCTCCTCGGCTCAAACAAGCTGGCGGATTACTACCTTAAGAAATTTGAGCGCAAAATGGAAGATATCGTGCTTGTTTCTCCGGATTTGGGCAGTGTTTCCAGAGCAAGGGCTTTTGCCTCCAAGCTGGATATTCCGATTGCGATAGTTGATAAACGCAGACCTAAGGCGAACATGTCGGAAGTAATGAATATAATAGGAAACGTCGCAGGAAAGACAGTTATACTGGCCGATGACATGATTGACACCGCGGGAACGCTTTGCAACGCGGCGGAAGCGATGATCAAGGCCGGAGCGAACGAAGTTTATGCCTGCTGCACTCATGCGGTTCTTTCGGGCAGCGCCATAGAAAGAATCGAGGCATCGTCCATAACAGAACTTGTGGTTCTTGACACGATTCCCCTTAATATAAACAAGCGTACCGATAAAATAAAAGTGCTTTCGGTTGCGGACGTTTTCTCCGAGGCGATTGACAGAATACACAACGGCTATTCGGTATCGGAGCTGTTTGTATAACTAAACAGGCAAAAACCGTTTTGCCGTTTACAACCGTATTTGACGTACCATAACAAAAAGGTTTCGAAGGTGCAATATGTACTTAATAGTCGGTCTGGGCAATCCCGATAGGGAGTACGCGGGAACAAGACATAACGCGGGTTTTGAAGCAATTAAGGTACTCGCGAACAGAAACAATATTAAGATAGGCAAGGTCAAGCACAGGGCTTTTATCGGCGAAGGGGTGGTATGCGGCGAAAAGGTCCTGCTTGCCATGCCTCAAACATACATGAATCTCAGCGGAGAAAGCGTCAGAGACCTGATGAACTATCTCAAGCTCGGCGCGGAAAATCTGATAGTCGTATACGATGATACCGCCCTTCCGGTCGGAGCTGTGCGCATACGGGAAAGAGGTTCGGCCGGCGGGCACAACGGCATCAAGAACATACTGTTTCATCTGGAAACTGATGAATTTTTGCGCGTTAAGGTCGGCATAGGCGAAAAGCCTCAGGGCTGGCAGCTGTCCGACTATGTTCTCGGGAAATTTAAACAATGCGAACTCGAAGCTGTAATCGAAGGCATAACAAAGGCCGCAGAAGCGATTGAAGCTTTGCTCTCAGACGGAGCCGCGACGGCTATGAACAAGTATAACGTCAAGCTAAACGGCGAAACAACCGTTCAAAAACCGGAAAAGAAACCAACTGCCGAAAAAAAAGCGGAAGAGGAAACAGCCGCGCCCTCGTGCGAAACATCCTCTTTGGGACGCAGTTCCGGCATAAACGGGTGATAATACGCGCATCCTCGTCCGCAACGGCCTTTATGCGTCATTTGTGCGCAGCGGAATGCTTGGGTTGTACATTTCCGGCGCAAGCGTTCTATTAAATCAACACTTACTTAGCCTTTAAGGGAGCACATTGTGCTCCCATACTGTATTAAGAGGTATATTTTGAATAAAAATGCTCTTTCGCAATCACTTTTGGAGCTCGAAAGCTTCGAAAGACTAAAAAGCAGTTTTTTGGCCGTCTCCCCAAAGACGGCTCTTTGTACGGGCGTTATAGATACTCAGAAAGCGCAGCTTGTACATGCGCTTTCCGCAAATCTTAACCGTCCCGTTCTTTATGTAACTCATTCCGAGCTGAAAGCGAAGGAAGCCTACGATGATTTGTGTTACTTTTTTGACGGCAATGTTTTTTTGTACCCTTCAAAAGACCCGGTGTTTTACAGTGCGGATGTACGAAGCAGCGATATAACCCAAAACCGCTTTCATGCGGTTGACTCTCTTGTCAAAAACGAGAAAAAAGTGGTCGTGCTCTCCGTTGAGGCGCTGTTTGACAGGCTTGTTAAAAAGGAGATATTCACGGGGTTTATAATGGAATTGAGCGTCGGGCAGACCGTTTCCGTCGATGAGTTTGCCAGGCGGCTTGTACTCATGGGTTACGAGCGTTCTGACAGGGTATACTCCTGCGGCCAGTTTTCTATCAGAGGCGGAATTATCGACTTGTTTACGACTGCTCACGAAACTGCGGTCAGAATCGAGCTTTGGGGGGACGAAATCGATTCCATAAGACTGTTGGATACGGACTCTCAGCGCTCTGTCGAAAAAATCGATTTTGTTCGCGTATTTCCGATGCGAGAGCTTTTATACGAGCCCCACATGCTTCCGGACGCGCTGTCCGAGATTGCGACCGAATACAACAAAACTTATTCGGATTATGTTAAAAAAGGGCTGACGGAAGAAGCCGCAGCTTTGAAGGACACTATAGCCTCGGTTATCGAAAAATTTCAAACGAGATTTAACTTTTCCGGAGCGGAGGGCTACGCGAAATATTTTTACCCCGAAAAAACATCTTTATTGGACTATTTAACGGACGATTATATTATAGTCGCGGACGAACCTCAGCGCATAGAGGAACGGGCGGAAAATGTTAAAGCCGAGTTTCACGAAAGCCTGAAAAACCGGATACAGAAAGGTTATCTGCTTCCGTCCCAGCTTGAAACCGAGCTTGAATACGTCGATGTGCTTTCCGGCATGAAAAAGTATGCGGTCGTATTGCTCTCGACGTTTACAACAGCCGTAAAAGGCTTTTCGATAGGCGGTATTTATGATTTCACTGTGAAATCGTCGGCGATAGCCGGGTTGCGCTTTGATATTTTTGCGGATGATTTGAAATACTATATTGAAAAGAAATACAGAGTAGTAATATTCGCAGGTGCAAAGACAAGGGCTGAGAAGCTTTTGTCCGAGTTGAGAGAAAGCGGATTCACGTCCGAGTATTCCGAAAATTTGCCCGAAGGTTGCCTGGAATACGGGAAAATAACGGTCACAAAGGGCAGTCTTAAACGAGGCTTCGAATACCCTTCGATAAAGCTTGTCGTCATATCCGACAAGGAGGTTTTTGGCGAGGAGAAGATAAAACGCGCAAAAAAGAAGAAAAAAGGTGCGCGAATAGACAGTTTTCTCGATTTGAAGGTCGGAGACTATGTTGTACACGACAATCACGGAGTCGGAATATATAAAGGCATAGAAAAAATCATAACGGACGACATAAGCCGCGATTATATGAAGATAGCTTATGCCGACGGAGGGGCTCTTTTCGTTCACACAAGCCAGATGGACATGATACAGAAGTACATCGGCGGAGAAGACGCAAAACCTAAGGTCAACAAGCTGGGCGGAACAGATTGGAGCAAGGCAAAGGCAAAGGTTAAATCAGCCGTAAAACAGCTTGCCGTAGACCTTGTGAAGCTTTATGCAAAGCGTAGGACGACGAGGGGGCACATGTATCCGGGAGATACGGTGTGGCAGTCGGAGTTTGAGTCTCTGTTTCCGTTTGACGAAACGGACGACCAACTAAACGCCATAGCGGACGTTAAGCACGATATGGAGAGCCCGACCGTTATGGACAGACTTATATGCGGGGACGTCGGCTACGGCAAGACCGAGGTTGCGATACGCGCGGCTTTTAAGGCGGTTAACGACAACAAGCAAGTTGCCGTGCTTGTACCGACAACCATACTCGCGCAGCAGCACTACAACACGTTTACGCAGAGAATGAAGGATTATCCTGTCAAAATCGACCTCATGTCGAGGTTCCGAACGGCCAAGCAGCAGAAAGAAACGGCTACCGCGGTCAAAAAAGGCCATGTCGATATAGTTATAGGGACGCACAGGCTATTGTCCAAGGACATCGGATTTAACAATCTCGGCCTGATAGTCGTGGACGAGGAGCAGCGTTTCGGCGTCAACCACAAAGAAAAGCTAAAAGAGATGAAAGAAAACGTAGACGTTCTGACGCTGACGGCGACACCCATACCCAGAACGCTGCATATGAGCCTTTCCGGCATCAGGGACATGAGCGTGCTGGAGGAGCCGCCGAACGAACGCCAGCCGATTCAAACCTATGTAATGGAGTATAACCCGGAGCTGATACGAGATGCTGTTCACAGGGAACTCGCGCGAAACGGGCAAGTATATTTTTTGCATAATAGGGTAAGAAACATAGAAGACACGGCGTTCAGACTCCAACAGCTCATACCGGAAGCGAATATTGCCTACGCTCACGGTCAGATGAAAGAGCATGAACTTGAAAATGTCATGATGGACTTCATTGACGGGCAAATCGATGTGCTTGTGTGTACGACAATTATAGAAACCGGTCTGGATATACCGAACGTTAACACAATAATCGTCGCCGATGCCGACCATATGGGGCTTTCCCAGCTTTATCAGCTCAGAGGCCGCGTCGGGAGAAGCACAAGACTGGCTTACGCCTATCTCATGTATCGCAAAGACAAGGTTTTAACCGAAGTTTCGGAAAAACGGCTTCAAACGATTAAGGAGTTTACGGAATTCGGCTCGGGCTTTAAAATCGCAATGCGCGACCTCGAAATCAGAGGTTCCGGAAACCTGCTGGGAGCAGAGCAAAGCGGTCATATGGCAGCAGTCGGTTACGACACATACTGCAAGCTTCTTGCCGAAGCTGTTGCGGAGGAGACGGGAAAAGTTCCGGAGACCGCGTTTGAAACGACGATTGACGTAAACATAGATGCCTATATTCCGGGAGATTATATTGAAGACGAGATGCAAAAGCTGGAGATATATAAAAAAATTTCCCTTATAACGGAAAAGGCAGATTATTACGATATACAAGAAGAGATAGAGGACAGGTACGGAACGCTTCCGAAATGGGTTCAAAACTTGCTCGATGTTGCGTATTTAAAGGCCGTTGCGCATACTAAGCATATCATCAGCGTAACCCAGAAGGGCAACAGGCTGGTCATGCTGTTTAAGCCGGACGCCGAGATAGATCCTCTTGATATAGAAAAGCTCGTAAACGCCAACAGCGCAAAGCTTTCGTTTACCGTAGCGCTTAATCCGTATATGACCTATAAAATAGGCGAAAACGAAAAATTTTTGGGTGCTGTGACCGAGCTGTTGAGCCGGCTGTAAAATTTGACTTTAGAGGCTTTTAGGGCAGCCGTGTATCCGTCCAAAGTGAATTAATCAGTGTTTGCTTAAACGCGGACGTGTAACTATTTTTCTAGGAGGCAAATCAATGGCGGAAAAGAAAAAGAAGGAAATACTGCTCGAGAGCGGAACAAACGAGCTTGAGCTTTTAGAGTTCAATATCGGCGACAGGCATTTCGGTATAAACGTCGCAAAAGTCGTTGAAATCATGCGAGCCGAACCGGTCGTGCCAATGCCGAACTCGAATCCGTTTGTTGAAGGTATTTTCAAGCCGAGGTCAGAAATTATGACGCTGATAAATCTTCCTGCGTACATGGGTCTGCCGGGTTCCGACAAGCCCGACAGGGATATTTACATTATCACAAACTTTAACAAAGCAAATTCCGCATTTCATGTCCATTCTGTCGACGCAACGCACAGAATATCTTGGGATAAAATCGAGAAGCCCGATACTACGATTTACGGCGGAGAAGAGGGTCTCGCGACGGGCATTGCAAGAATCGAGGACAGATTGGTTACAATTATCGACTTTGAAAAAATACTTGTCGATATTAATCCATCTGCCGGTATACAAATGAGTGAGATTGACAAGCTCGGCTATCGTTCAAACTCGGAAAAACCGATCATTATCGCAGAGGACTCGCCCTTGCTCGAAAAAATGATAGTAGAGTCGATAACAAAGGCAGGATATTCGAAAGTTACCGTCTGCTCAAACGGAAAAGAGGCCTGGGAATTATTGCAGCAGTACAAGGCTACGCCGCTGCCGATAGAGTCGCTGTGCGCGCTTGTCGTTACGGACATAGAAATGCCTCAGATGGACGGGCACAGACTGACCAAGCTTATAAAGACCGATCCCGAGCTGAAGATGATACCGGTAATCATTTTCTCGTCGCTGATTAATGAAACGATGTATGAAAAAGGGAAGATGCTTGGAGCGGATGCTCAGCTTTCAAAGCCCGAAATAGGCAATCTTGTCAAAATTATTGACGAAAAAATACTGTAAAATTTTAAGAAGCTCTTTATCCTCAAAAAAGCGGATTAATGCAACCGCAGCCGGGGTGGGCTTCTTTTTGCTTGCCGCTATATTTCGTTGTTCCCTCGCATAGACGCAAATGTGCCGCACCTAAGCGCGTCTGCAAGACCCGAGTAAACGCATAAGTATTGTATGCGGTATGTAACTTCCGCGGTAATACTGCGAAAAGTTCGTGTTTTGCACCACTTCCAACTTCCTCGTAATACAAGAATTGCAAAAAACATGGCTTAAAATTACATTTGCCTATTGTAAAATCAGAAAGAATTATGTATAATTACGTCTTAGTGTATGAAAATATCGGCTAACACAGATAAGGATTGGGTGAACACTAATGGCAAAGAAGCAGAAAGAAAAAACCGGCTCAAAAGGAATCATTATCATGGTCATAGTACTGGTTGCTGCCGTACTCGTACTGGGATTGCCGGTTTGGGGCAATGTATTTGACCGCGCAAAAGGCTACGTTTTAAAAGTTGACGGTGCAAAGGTAAGCGTTTCCGAGTACAAGTACTATATAGCCCAGCAGGCAAGCATGTACGAGATGTATTTCGGCGCAAACAACTGGAGCCAGTCCTACGGTGAATCGACCCTTGGGCAGACTGTTATGGATTCGGTTATCAACCTCGTGGTTTCTAATAAAATCTCCGCAGCGAAAGCCAAGGAAATGGGTCTTACTTTAGACGATACCGACAGAGAAAAGGCTCAGACGGCGCTGAATGATATGAAGACATATTATGACGACGCTACGTTTAAATACATCAAAGCAACCGACGCTCAGATACTTCAGTATATCGAGCAGGATATCATGAGCGAGAAGGTTTACAACGAGGTCACAAAGGACTATGTTGTGGACGAAGCCGATTTTGATACCGTTTTCACGAAATACATTGAAGATAACTATGAGTCTCTTGTCAAGACAGATGTTGATTTCGTTGTAATCGACGATCTTGAGGAAGCTCAGGAGTTTATAAATAAAGTTAAAGCCGGAGAAGATTTTAACAAGTTGGCAGTAACATACAAATCCGACTTTGACGAAAGAGAAGAATTGATTTCAGCCGAACTCAACACGGGAAATTTCCCGGAAGAGGTGGTTACAGCGGGCAAAGCTATGGAGCTTGATGCTGTTTCCGATCCGATTGTTACAACGGATACAATAGGCACGGAACGTTACTACGTATTAAAGATATCGGGTATTACTCCTCCGGATGAGGAGGCACTCAGAACCGAGCAGAGAGAATCATATATCAGCGGTAAAAAGAACGAAATATACAAGGCCGAGCATGAGCTTTGGTCGAAAGAATATGAGGATAAAATTAAGTTTAACACTGCGCTTGCGCAGACAATTCCGATAAAGGGCGCAACATACAAGGAAGTCGAGCAGACCGAGAATCCGGAAGCTACCGATACTCCGGAAACAACCGGAACTCCCGATACAACAGCTACGCCCGAAGTAACTGCCAGCCCCGCTCCTTAAGCTTTGGTTTTTGGGAAACCGCGTTTGATAATATCTTGAATAAGACCTCCTGTTTTGTGGAATAATTTCCACAAAGGAACAGGAGGTTTTTTGTTTGGAAAAAAAATCAAAGCCGTTATCGGAACGGGACAAGATGAAATACGAGATAGCCGAGGAATTGGGGCTTATGGAAAAGGTTAATGAAACCGGCTGGAAATCGCTTACCGCGAAGGAAAGCGGGCGCATAGGCGGAATTATGACGAAAAGAGCAAGAGCGAAAAAGACCGAATAGTGTTTTGAGGTGGAGCATGGAAACAGTCTTGTCAACCTGCATTGACGAAAACATACGAATGCTGGAAGCCGAGTTTGAGGGTGCCGGTGATTTTGTAAAGCGCAAAATACTCATTGGAGAAGAACGCAAGCTCAATATTTATATTGCGTATCTCGACATGCTTGTCAACAGGGAGCTGTTAGAGAACCAGGTTCTGAGCAGACTGATGATAATGATGAAGCCGGCGGATAACTGCGGGTTTGACGACCTGTTTGAAGCGATTGTCAACAACGGCATAACAACTGCGGATATCTCGGAAAAAACAAAGCCCGAAGATTTGTTTACGGCGGTGCTGTCCGGAGACGCTGTTGTATTTATCGACGGGTTTGACAGGGCTGTTGTTGTTTCCGCAAAAGGCTGGCCGAACAGGGGCGTACCGGAAGTTGAAAACGAGCCGGTCGTTTTTGGGCCGAAGGAAGCATTTTCGGAAGTGTTCCGCATCAACAGCATGCTGATACGCCGGAGAATACGCGACACAAAGCTCAAACTGTTTCAAAAAAAGATCGGCAGACGAAGCAAGACGGATGTCGCGCTTATGTATATCGAAGGCATAGTCAGGCAGGAGATACTAAACGACGCTATAGGCAGGCTGGACGGCATTGATATCGACGCGATAGCGGATGCCTCGACCATTGAGCAGCTGATAGAAGACGATCCGAAATCCCCGTTTCCGCAGATGCAGCTTACAGAGCGGCCGGACAAAGCAGCTTCAGCGATACTTGAGGGAAGAATAGCCATTATAGTTGACGGGTCACCGTTTGTTATACTGATACCCGCGACGGTTAACACGTTTTATCAGGCATCCGATGACTACTACAGCCGACCGCATATAGCGACGTTTATCAGGATAATCAGATACGTAGCCGGCTGCATAGCTATTGCCCTGCCGGGGTTTTATTTGGCCTGCGCCGTCTTCCACCCCTCAATGCTGCCGATGCTTCTGATCTTCAAAATGGCCGGAGCGAGGCAGAATGTTCCGTTTCCGGCAGTTGTCGAAATACTGATGATGGAGCTTGCTTTCGAACTGCTCCGGGAGGCCGGAGTGCGGCTCCCAAAGCCTGTCGGCAGCAGTATAGGGATAATAGGCGGCCTTATAATGGGTCAGGCTGCCGTAGAAGCGGGGCTTGTCAGCCCGATTGTTGTTATAGTTGTTGCCGCGACAGGTATTGCCGGGTTCACGATACCGAATTATTCGTTACAGGCGGGCTTTCGGCTGTCAAAATACGTAATCACCGTGATGTCCGCATTTTTGGGCTTTCTGGGCTTTTGGAGCGGAGTTATACTCGTTCTTATACATTTGACCTCGCTAAAGAGCTACGGCATACCCTATATGTTCCCGTTCTCGTCCGGAGATGTTAACTCTTATGAAGACATAAAAGACAGCTTCATACTCAAATCTCCGAAAAAGATGATAAAAAGACCGTTTTTTGCTGATAAAAAGAACAGGGTCAGGCAGAAGTAGCTGCCGTTAAACCGGCTTGCTTTTTCAAAAGCCGATGAACCGCGTCTGCCTATTTTAAACCGTTGGGAGTTAAAATGTTTTCCGAAAACAACAGAATATCGGTAAGACAGCTTCAGATTTTACTGTTTCTTGATATATTCGGTACCGGGGTCATAACGCTTCCCGCAAGGGTTTGCGCGTATGCCGGAGAAGACGCGTGGATTTCCGTGCTTATAGCGGCAGTCATAGTCGCCGTATCCGCATATATGATTACGACGGTCGCTTCACTGTTTAAAGGGAAGAGCTTTTTCGAATACACGTCTTTCCTGCTGACAAGGCCCGCTGCGGTTTTGATTTCGGTTCTGTTTGCGATAAAGCTTTTGCTTTTGTCGGCGTTTGAACTGCGTTTTTTCGGAGAGATAGTCAGGCAGACACTTTTGCTTAACACGCCGTTTTGGGCTGTTTGCGGAGTAATGCTGTCCTTGTCTGCATATGCCGCGGCAAAAGGCTATGAATCGCGGGCCAGACTTGGGGAAATACTCGTGTTTATCGCGCTTGGGCCTGTAATAGTCGTTTTTCTGTTTATATCCGTAAGAGCGGAATACTCTAATCTTCTGCCCGTGCTGTACTCCTCGCCTCAAAGCATCATGAAGGGCGGGTACACGGCAATATTCGCGTTTACGGGCATAGAGCTGTGTTTTCTCGCCTTCCCCTATCTTAACTCTGTCAAGAAGGCCAGAAAGAGTATTTTGGCGCTTGTACTTGTCATAGGTGTTGTTATGGCGGCAATAGTCGCGCTGACGACAGCCAGGTTCGGAGTGAGCGATGTTAAACGCCAGAATTGGCCTGTTCTTGAAATGATGGATTCGGCCGATATGCCGGGCAGCTTTATAGAGCGGCTCGATGCGATAATTATGTCGTTTTGGATAGTCTCCGTTTTTGCGATAGTAAACGCGGGACTGTTCTTCTCTTCTCTCTTGTTAAAGGATATAACGGGAGGAAGAATAAAGCACACGACGGCAATTTTATGCTGTATACCCGTTATATTCGGGCTTTCGTTTCTTGCGGAAAATACGGAGCAGGTCGGAGATTTCACATGGTTTGCCGGCAACACTCTGGGGGTATTTTTCTTTTTCGTCTTGCCGTTTGTGATGCTTATCGTTGCGAGAATAAAAGGGAGGAGGGCAAAATGATGAAAAGAAAGCGCGTCGCGTTGCTCTTAACGTCACTTGCGGTTTGCCTGTTTCTCTGCGGATGCTGGGACCGGGTCGAAATCGAGAGCAGAGGTTTTGTCGTGTCGATAGGCATAGACAAATACGATAAGAAAGAGATTGAAAAGGCGGAAGTGAAAGACAGGCCGGTAGTACTTGAAGGAACAAAGGAGCCCAAATATGTCTTAACCCTTGCGCTTCCTAATGTCACGGCAATTGCCGGCGGCAGCTCCGAAAGCGAAGCAAAATCGATTAAAAAAACGGCGGGAGCAACTGTTTCGGAGGCGATAGAGCTTTCGGACAGCATATCGTCGCAGAGGCTTTATCTGGGTCAGGCAAAAATATGTGTTTTCGGTAAGGAGATACTCGAGGACGAAAGACTGCTTCGGGAGAGCCTGGATTTTCTCGAAAGAAATCGCGAGCTGAATCGTAAAATATGCTTGCTCTCGACAGAGGGCAAAGCAGAAGATATTTTGGGGGCAAATGTCGAAGGAGAACCGCTGGTCGGCTTGTTTGTCGCGAACTTCTATAAAAACAATGCCCAGACCGTTACGTTCAGGCAAAACCTTGAGGACAGTGTAAACGAGCTTTTGACCACGGGCTGCACTCTCATACCGCAGGCCGAAAAAAACGCGTCGGGTGTTAAGCTTGCAGGAGCGGCAGTTCTAAAGAATTACAGGCTCATGGGTTTTTTAGACGACAGATCTGTGGAAGGCTTTCTCGCTTGTCTGGGGAAAAGCGCCGGCGGAGAGGTATATGTAGAATATAAGGGAGCGGGTGTTCCTCTTGACATATACAAAAGCAGAAGAAGCATATCGTTCGTGGAAGAAGACGGCGGACTCGTCATTGGGTTAAAGCTCACTGCCGAGGGCGGAGTAAGCGGATATAAGCTCGATAAAAGCCCTGCGTTTGAAAGTGAAGACCTTGAGACAATAAGAAAGCTTTTTGAACAGGAACTGAAAAAAGAAGCGGAAAAAACCATCAGCGAGCTGTACGGAGAATACGGAGCTGATTGTTTGGCTTTGTCGGAAGAGTTGTATAAGCACGAGCCGAAGCTGTACGGGAAATTTAAAGATGTTTTGGCGCACGACATTTCCGGTATTAAAATAAACGTAAAGGCAGAGGTTACGATAAGGAATACCGGCGCGATAAAATAAAAAGCCGTTTGCACGCAAGCATCAACGATTTATGGGTTTCGCCGGTACTCCCGCAACGGTTGTTCCCGCAGCGACATCACGTATCACGGTTGCTCCGGCGGCAACAAACGAGTTTTCGCCCAGCCTGATGCCTTGAATAACTGTCGCTCCTGCTCCGACAACGGATGCCCGGCCGACTGTTACACCCCCGGCGAGCACAGCCCCCGGGCAAATATGGCTGTGAGCCTCTATAACAGCGTCATGCTCGACTATGCTGCCGGAGTTGATTATGCAGTTTTCGGCGATTTTTGAACAGGAGTTGACAAGCGCTCTCGGCATTATGCAGCTGCCTTCGCCGATTTCTGCTCTCGGGGAAACGACAGCCGAAGAATGTATACAAACAGGCAGTTTATAGCCTATGGACTTCAGGCGGCGAAAGAGTTCTATCCTGCGCTGCATGGTGTTAAAACCCGCAAAGCCGATAAAAGCGTTTGAAACGCCGCTTTTCAAAAGCTCGGCATACATATCGTCCCCGCCCAAGATTTTGTAGCCCAAGTGCGTTTCGAGTGCGGAGTGCTCATCCAAAAAGCCAACTATTTCGCAGCCCATGTCTTCGAAAATTTCGGCAACGACCTTTGCATGACCGCCCGCACCTATGATTACAACGCGCTCGTTCTTATTTTTAGCGTTCATCAGCATCTCTCCGGTCTGTATAATTACTTATAACAAGCGGGTGTGCGAAGGCACACCCGTTTTCAACTTTATTCACTATAAAAAAACAAAACAACACGGCTCTACTCTTTTATCGGCTTCATCGTGGGAAACAGTATGACGTCTCTTATAGAAGCGGATTCCGTCAAAAGCATTATAAATCTTTCGACTCCGACACCGAGGCCGCCTGTGGGAGGCATACCGTATTCGATAGCGTCCATGAAGTCTTCGTCTATCATATTTGCTTCTTCGTCGCCGCCAAGGCGCAGTCTCTCTTGATATTCGAAACGTTCGCGCTGGTCAACAGGGTCGTTGAGCTCAGAGTAAGCGTTGCCGAATTCTTTCCCGGCAATAAACACTTCGAATCTTTCGACATGATCGGGGTTGCCCGGTTTTTTCTTTGTCAACGGGGAAATCTCTATCGGATGGTCGATAAGGAAAGTCGGCTGTATTAAATGCTTTTCCGCATACTCTTCGAAAATAAGGTTGAGTATGTTTCCTCTCGCGTCTTTTTTCTCGTATTTGACATGAAGTTTGTCTGCAAGCGCTCTTGCTTGCTCGAGTGTTTTCGCCTCGTCAAAATCAACGCCGGCGTATTTTTTAACGGCATCGACCATTGATATTCTTTCAAATCTCGGAGCAAGGTCAATTTCATGCCCGAGGAAGTTAAACGTTGTTTTTCCGGTTACTTCGAGAGCGACCGTTCTGAACATGTTCTCGACTATGTCCATCATGCCGTGGTAATCCGTATATGCCTGATAAAGCTCGAGCATTGTAAATTCGGGGTTATGGCTTGTGTCGATTCCTTCGTTTCTGAAAACCTTGGCAAGCTCGTAAACCCGCTCAAGGCCGCCGACTATAAGCCTTTTAAGCGGAAGCTCCAAAGAAATACGGAGGAACATATCCATGTCGTGCGAGTTGTGGTGAGTTATAAACGGGCGGGCAGCCGCACCGCCGTAAACCGATTCGAGAACAGGCGTCTCAACCTCAATAAACTCAAGATTATCGAGAAAATTTCTTATCGCCTTGATGATTTTTGTACGCTTGATAAATGTGTCTCTTACCTCGTCGTTAACAATCAGGTCAACATAACGCCTGCGGTATCTGGCCTCTGTATCCGTCAGACCGTGGAACTTCTCGGGCAAAACGTTAAGGCTTTTCGCGAGTAGAGTTATCTCGCTTGCTTTGACGGAAACTTCGCCCATGTGGGTCTTAAACACTGTTCCTTTTACGCCGACTATGTCGCCAATGTCAAAATGTTTAAACTCCGAGTAAAGCTCATCTCCGATTTCGTCTTTGCGCACATAAACCTGAATACGGCCGTCTCTGTCCAAAACATCGCAAAAGGAAGCTTTGCCCATAAGGCGTTTTGTCATCAGTCTGCCGGCAATGCTGACGGGCGAGCCGTCAAGATTATCGAAGTTATCTTGTATCTGCTTTGAATGTTTGTCGACATCGTATTTTACTATCGCAAACGGATCTTTATTTTGGGCCTGAAGGTCACGCATTTTTTGCAGACGTATTCTTTTTTGCTCGTAAAGCTCCCGGCTGCTTGTTTCGTTAGCTGCGCCCTCAGGAGCTTCGTTAATTTTTTCGTTTATGTTTATATCAGACATTTTATCCTCCAAAGCTTTATTGCAGCGGTTTTACTGTATTTTAATCAGTTTATATCTGATCGTTCCTATCGGCGCCTCAACGGAGATTACATCTTCTTCTTTGCTTCCTAAAAGCGCTTTTCCGAGAGGAGATTCGTTCGAAATCTTTCCGAGCGCGGGGTTTGCTTCTTCCGAGCCGACGAGGGTATACTCGGTTTGCTCGTTGTATTCCAGATCCAAAAGCGTGAGTCTTGTTCCTATTGTTACACGGCTTTTGTCCAAGTCGTCCTCGTCAATAAGCTCGACGTTTCTGAGCATTTTTTCCAAAGTGGCAATTCTTGCTTCGATCTCGGCCTGTTCTTCCTTTGCGGCGTCATATTCGGCGTTTTCGGAAAGGTCCCCCTGACCTCTTGCTTCCTTTATCTTTTCGGCAACGTCTTTGCGCTTGACAGTCTTAAGTATTTTAAGCTCCTCTTCGCGCTCTTTTAATCCCTCGTAGGTTAAAACGGTCTTTTTCTCTGCCATGATATGCTCCTTTATTTAAAGCAATGCCCGGGTAAACCGCGCACAGCCGGTATGTTATATACTGCGGATATTATGACGTATTGCTAAAATATTATTCGGTCAAATGTTTTATTATATTGAATAAAATCAGTGTTTGCCTGGATAACTACTGATTAAATCAGCACTTAGCTAGATTTAAATGTCAAAAATCTGTATGAAGACTCAGGCGAATTTTTAACGAGCAGTAAAGCCGGCACCGACACTTACAAAAACCGACTTTGCAACGATTATATATGACCGAACCGGCAATGTCAATAAAAAGAGGGAGAAGGAGGGTACTAAAAAAGCGCCGCGATAAGCGGCGCTCAAGCAGGTGAAGGGAATCGAACCCTCACATTCAGCTTGGGAAGCTGATGTTCTGCCACTAAACTACACCTGCGGGCACTTTGGTTATTGATTTTATTTGAGTTTGATAAATCCCGTTAAGTCATTTGCGATATATAAAACAATCAGTGTAAGCACGAATACGAATACGGGACGTATAAACCCGGATCCCTTTTTAATAGCGAGACCCGAACCGAGAAATCCGCCCAGTATGCCGCATACGGCGCACGGCAGACCTATGAGGAACAAGACCTTGCCGTCGATAATAAACGTTACAAGCGCGGCGACATTTGAAGCCAGGTTCACTATTTTTGCGTTGCCTGAAGCGGTAACAACGTCGTACCCGAGAACGGCTGTGAAAAACATTATCAGGAATGTTCCCATTCCCGGTCCGTAAAAACCGTCATAAAATCCCAGGCAGAGACCGGCCAGAACAGAAAGAGCTATTACTTTTACGGGTGCGATTTCGTCGTGCCTGCTCTTTGCGCCGAAATCTTTCTTTTTTAATACGAAAAACGCGATAACGGGCGTTGCGACTATGAGCAGGTATTTAAGAAAATCGCTGTTGACATGCTGGACAGTCTTGGCTCCCAGAGAAGAACCGGCGAGAGCGAAAACCGCAGCGATAACAGCAATCTTTAAATCGGCCTTTTTCTTGAGTATAAACCTTATAGAAGCCGTCGATCCGGCAAAGGTCGCCGAGAACTTATTTGTCGCGAGGGCGTTGTGCATCGGCAAGCCGCAGGCTACATAAGCGGGGAGAGAAATCAATCCGCCTCCCCCGGCAATTGCGTCTACAAAGCCCGCGAAGAAAATCAGAGGGCAAAGTATAAAGTAAAGATGAAAAGCCAATTCTGTCCCTCCGTCCGCTTTGCAGAAAGATAATATCAAAAACAAACATGCTTGTCAAGCTTAGTAAGTGCTGATTTAATCAAACGGTTGCAGCTCGGTGCAATAATCACCGCCTGGGGCACGGGGACAACAATAATCCCCCCGGCTAAAGCCGAGGGGATCAAAATGTTAGCGGTAACTCGGTGGTATCCGCAGGAGTTGTCCGGATTTAGGACAGTCCCGGTTCTTGGTTCGCGCTAGTTCGTGACTTTTACGGAAGTAGTTGTTTTCAGCTCGCCGTAAGGTGTTCTTACAATGCAGGTAATAATAACTGTTCCGGCGGTTAAACCCTTAACAACAGCGGAAGAGCCGTTGCCGGTTACAGATGCGATAGCGGGGTTCGACGATATCCAGGTGAACTCAGCCGGTGCATCCGTAAACGCGTTAGCGGGTGTCGAGGCTGCTGTTATGGTGTATGTAGTTCCCTTTTTCAGGTTAAGCATAGCGGGCGCGGAAAGTTTAACCGCAGTAGCCCTAACATAAGGTTCAATCGGGAATGTATCGGTAAATGTTTCGCCTTTATAGGTAACATATACCGTAACAAGCTGAGGAGCAGTGCTTTGTGACAATTTAGCGAAGTTATAAGACATTACTCCGTTGTCATATGTAACTTCCGTGCTCGCAAGCGGAAGAGCTGCAGCGCCGTCGATTGAATACTTGAATGTCATTTCGTCTACCGGCAATTCTTCGTATCCCGGATGATAAGTTACCTTTACGAGTCCGTTTACAGCTTCAACAGCATCAATCGTTTTCACGGATCTGACTTGATAAGTCTTAACGCCGGGTGTTCCTATCTCGTTGGTAATAAGAACTTTGTTTGCTTTTTGGATATAAACTTCACAAAGCTCTAAATCAAAGTTTTGAATCTGCTTGTCGTATACTTTAAATTGAACTGTTCCGATTTTAATGTTTGAGTCAGTCATAACCGACTTCGTCGCAGGGGTAATAAACGCAAGCTGGAGATAATTGTAAGGATCTGTCACATATTTTGTCGTTATATAGCCGCCCGTAAACATAAAAGCGGGGTCATTGTAAATGATGTTCCTGCCTTCAATGACGTTTTTTGTATACTTGAATCTGATATAAACCAAAGCGGCCTCATTTAGGCCTTCTCCGAATATATCGAACTTAACCATTTGGTCTTCTTCCGATTCACGGACTATTTCCAAACCGCCGACGGCGGGAGCAATTGTTATTTTAGCTTTAGCGGGAGCGGCCATTGACTCTACGGAAAACATAGGGACGCTGAGCAGCGCTATAAGCAAAAAGGCCAAAAGCTTTCTCAAAGATTTCATATAACATCCTCCAAACCCTTTTTGGTCTAATATGGATAAACTTAACGTGTTAAAAAAAGCGGTTGACCTCGCATGAAAATATTACCATGTAAAGCTTGTGTTGTCAACAATTAAAATAATAATTATCACATTAATTTATACATATATATTCACGCGCCGTGCCGTGGATAGTTTTATAAATATTATAACGAATCCGACTATATGGAAACTTTTGAGGAGTCAGACAAGGCCGGCATAACTCTAAACCGGAAACGCGGCAGGGGAAAATTTATGATTTTGCATCAAAAAATGCCTGAAAAAACGGGTGTTTTTCGACGTATGCGCAAAGAAAGCTTACCCGAGAACCCGATACTTGAAAATTGCGTTGATTATTTTCCGTATTATAAATAAAGATAATAATGGAAAAATTTTATAATTATTTTCAGAGCGCAATAAGTATTTTTTATACATTAACGCTTGACATTTGACAAAACCGGGGGTATCATTAACAATGACCTCGCTTGTTAAAAAATGGGAAAAAACTAAATTAAATGTAATGCAGAACTGATATCTGCGAACTTATTAAGTATTCAGGAAGGGGATATTATGCATCGTAAAATAATAGCCGCATGTCTTTCGTTTATGCTCGTTATTTCGATGTTCAGCGTTCGTGCCAGCGCTGGGTCTGAATTTAAATTTGTTGATGAAACAAACTTGCAATATGAAACGATATTCGCTAACGAATTCAGTGAGGAACCACAAACACAGACGTTCATACAAAGCGCTGACGGCGAGTTCGTTGAAGCCGGACCCGTTGAAACGGTTACGGTTGGGCTTGAAGGCTCAACAGTTTATGACGGAAACGTCGAAGAAATGCTCCGCAATTCACAGCAGTTTGAGGAAGACGAAATAGTAACGGTAATAGTAGAACTCGACGAGCAGCCTCTGGGAAACCTTGTTCACTATCTTGCGCCCGAAACCGTGAGCGCCGATACGGCAGGGGCAACTGCTTCCGGCATAATAGCGAGAGCTCTCAGAGTATCGGCGGAAGTTCAAGCCGACAGGATTCAGATTCAGCATGACAGCGTATTAAACGCTATGAGCGGCTTTGATCTTCTCAGAGAATACAGAACGCTCTTTAACGGATTTACGGTTTCTCTTCCTTATAAAGAAATCGAAGCTCTTAAGGCGCTCCCCGGAGTTAAGGATGTTTATATTTCGTGCGATTATTCCGCGCCCGAAGTTAACGACAAGACAGCCAACGATATGATCGGCGCTACAATCGCCTGGGCATCCGGATACAGCGGCAAAGGCACGACAATCGCAATTATCGATACCGGTATAGATTACAATCACGAACTTCTCAAGAGCCTGGATGTCGAAGGCATGATGAGCAAGGAACAGATCGTTGAGAAAGTAACGGCTTTGAACGCGGCAGGACTTCTTAATGCGGGTGTTGACGAAAAAGCCGAGTACTATTTCAACAGCAAAGTTATTTTCGGTTACGACTATCAGGACGACAACAGAGACCCCATGGACGACCTTGTAAAGCACGGCACTCACGTTGCGGGCATTGCTGCGGCAAACGTCAATCAGGAAGGATCTCTTTGCGGTGTCGCCTATGACGCTCAGTTATTTGCTCTTAAAGTATTTTCTTCCAAAAACGGCGCAGGTTCCGACTATAATATCCTTGCAGCTATGGAAGATGCTTATATGCTCGGAGCTGACGTCGCTAACATGAGCTTGGGCTCCATTATCGGCGAAGAAGCGTATCCCGAGTGGTATCCTAAATTCAGCTTTGCGGGAGTTATTGAATTCGCAAGACAGACAGGAACGGAATTTGTATGTTCAAGCGGAAACGAAGGTCATATAGGAAAGTTATCTTATCTCAGCCTAAACGGCGAAGATGCTCTTCCTCTTGCCGAGAACCCCGATTACGGAATGGCCGGAGCTCCCTCGACCGATAAAAACGCGCTCAGCGTGGCTTCCTCGGACAACAGCCATATAAGACAGAAGTATTTCAAATTAGGTTCTACGGAAATAGCCTATAACGACACATTCGACGCTTATCCGTTTGACAGATTGCTTAACGGAAAGTCTCTTAAAGTTGTTTATGTGCCGAATTACGGCCACTATACCTCTTATACAAGTGATCCCGCACTTGTGGCGAGAACAACCGGAAACATAGTTCTTGTTCAAAGAGGCGGAGAGCTTACGCCCGGAACGGCGATGTCGTTCATTGATAAGTGCCGTTACGCAATGCAGTTCGGAAAAGCCGTTGCCTGCATAGTTTATGACAACGTCGACGGACCGTTCATCAACATGGCTCTCGATACAAGCTATGTGAGAATACCTTCGATTTTTATAACGAAGGCAAGCGGAGAATTAATGCTCCAGACACCGGAAGCGTCAAGAATCATTGACATTTCCGTGGATTTCCAGAACGCTATTGCTAACTCCACAGGCGGACAGATATCAAATTTCTCCAGCCGTGGCGTAACTCCCACACTTTCGCTTAAACCGGACGTAACGGGCGTAGGCGGAGCGATATATTCGACACTTCCCGGAAACAGCTACGGTGTTATGAGCGGAACTTCCATGTCGGCCCCGCAGGTATCGGGCGCTATGGCTGCCATAAGACAGTATGTCGACGAGACGTATCCGGGGTTGAGCAATGCCGAAAAGGCTCAGCTTGCCGAAAACATTTTAGTTTCTCAGGCTGATCCGATTTTGGATGAAAACGGAGTTGCATATCCTCCTCAGTCTCAAGGCGCAGGCCTTATCGACCTGACTAACGCTTTTGACACGGCCGGCATTATTTACAACGACAATCACAAAACAAAGGTTGAGTTGAAAGATAATGTTGACCCTGACAATGTAAAAGTTCACTACTACCTTGAAAACATAACAGACTCCGTACATAGCTATGCTCTCAGTCTTAAAGCTTATGTTGACGAATACAAAAAGGTAGAGAACGAAGATACACCGGGCGATTTTGTCGCTTTGACAACCATGCACGCGCGTCAGCTCGGCGTAAGCCCGGTGTTCACAAACGTACAGACCGGCCAGATTATAAGCGGCGCTGTTGAAGTTGCTCCCGGAGAAAAAATCGAGATAGAGGCAAGCTTTGCAATAAGTGCCGAATATCAGGAAGAATTTGCTTCGGTTTTCTTGAACGGATACTATATTTACGGCTTCCTCAGCGCTCTTCCCGAAGGCGCGCAGGATGACGCGGCTATAGGCGCGCCGTTCCTGGGCTTTGTCGGAGAATGGGATGATCTGCCGATTTTCGATAAGGGTACATTATATGACGGTTACGATTACCTTGCCGATGTCCCGTTCTATTTCCAGGATCAGGCTCTTATCAATACATCAAGACCCGCCGGCGCGGTTACTCCTTCGGGACAAGCTACCCACTTTATGGGACGCGACCACATAGCGATGCGCTCGTCCGTAGCTTCGGACGTACTGGTTCCTTACCTTGCGACGCTAAGGACGGCATGGGATGTTTCGGCTGAAGTATACGACTCCGAAGGCAACCTTGTTAAGGATATCTATTTCGGAAACAATGTTTTTGCGAAATCGTGCGTACCTTCTTCTGTAGGCAAGCTCGTAATGAATATATTTAATTACGGGCAATGGAACGGAAGAGACAACGACGAGAAGCCGGTTCCCGACGGTCAGTACAACTATGTTCTTAAGGCTCATACCTCGACAGGAAAGGTTCAGACCTGGGAGCTGCCTGTGTATATTGATAACGTAACACCGACATTCACTCATGAAATCACCGAGAGAGACGGCAAAACATACTTGACCGTTACAGCCACCGACAATCACTTCCTTAAATATGTCAGCGTAACGGGAGAAAAAATAGCCGGTAAGAACATTTTCCTCGGAGGACACCATACTTATACGACTGATGAGTTCGATATTACGGAACTTCTCAGTACTTATAACGGAGACCTTGACACTGCTCTCAAGTATGTAACGGTAGCGGTTAACGACTATGCGGAGAACTTTGACGCTCAATCGATTGTACCGGATGAAGATACATCACCTACCAAACCGTTCATTAAGGCTGTATCTATTTCTATATATATGAACGACGAAGCTGTTATCGATCAGCAATTTATGATTGACGGAATAAATCTTGAAGGTAAAGAGTACAATCTTATAATCGGAGAAGGAACCGGAGCTTCGTTCACTCCTATTGCGAGCATACCGACGATGAGAGTTTATCCCGGTGACAATACCCTTCATTACTTCCTTCCTAAGTACAACAACAAAACGTTTAGTTATAGGTTGACTGAGCTTGACGGAACAGTTTTAATGACGAGCACGTTTGCTTACAGAGCATGGGCTCATGCCAATGCGTTTAGTATCGGCGTATATAAGACCGCCGAAAGAAATGAGATAGGCATACACTTCTTTGATGCAATGAAGCCCGCAACTCAGTATCCTATTTTTGCGGAAATAAACGGGCAGATTTATCCGGTTGAAGCTCATACGTTCTCGGGTGATTACAGAATTCATATTCCGTATCAATCCGGCCTTACGATCAAGATTATGAACATGAGCTACTGGTATACCTTCCAAAGCTATGTTTGGACGGCAACAGTTGTAACACCTTAGCCTATAAGCTGTTCGGATGTATATCGACAGCGAGAAGAGTGTTTGACTGAGCTGTGATTTAAAGCGAGAAGCGGCGCGGGCCATGCCCGCGCCGCTTTTTTTAGTGAAGAGCGCGGTTTCGTGCGCGGAAGAACCGCGGCGCGAATATTGCACGGGCGTTGCCTGACGCTGTCAATAATTTATAAAAATTTCATAGTATGACAGATAATAAACGCATAAAAATTTCAGTCAAAAAGGGGACGATTGGGGGCTACTCGCCCCCAAACCCCTCGGCCTCTGAATTAAAGTGAAATAAAACGGGTAAGATA
>JAVBOO010000033.1:0-26246 GCA_031550435.1 Eubacteriales bacterium | reverse complement strand
CAAACTCTATATTTATGGGTACTTTAACAAAATTCGTTCCAGCCGCAAGCTTGAAACGGAAACGAACCGGAACCTTGAACTGATATGGCTTTTGAATAAGCTGTCACCCGACCATAAAACGATTGCTCGTTTTCGAAAGGGCAATATCAAGGTGTTGAAAAATGTCTTCCGTGATTTTGTAAATCTCTGCATAAGGCTTGATTTATACGGCAAAGAACTTATCGCCATAGACGGTTCAAAATTTAAGGCGTAAATGCCTTGGAAAACAACTTTGGTCACAAAAAACTTGAAGACCGGCTTCGCCGTATTGATGAAAAGCTTGAACAGTATCTGTCGGAACTGAATCAAAATGATGATGCTGAAAGCGATACTAAAAAGCATTCAAAAGAAGAAATCGAATCGGCTATCGCCGAACTACAGTCGGGCATTAAATTCCAGAAAGCAGTCCTACGAAACCATTCAGTCTACGCTTAAAGAAACCGGACAAACGCAAAGCTCCTTGCATAGCCGCGAAACCGCGCTTTTGTCAATCTTCATACCCATATCCTCGACCGGTTTGTCTACTTTTCTCGTGGACACTCCGTTGATGTAGGCCTCTTGTATCACATTGACAAGAGCCTTGTCGACCATCCGGCGCGGTTCTAAAAAACTTGGATAATAACTCTCGCCGCTTCGCAGTTTGGAAATTTGAAGCATGACCTCACCTATGCCGGTGGCGAGAGTACGCTCCCGCGTTCCGTTTCGGTATGCCGCGCGTTTGGTGCTTCTTTCATGCTTGGCAGCCTTGCTCTTGGCCTCGACCTCCAGTTCCATCAGCAGCTGCAGCATTTTTGCTAGTGCTTGACGTAAAAAATCTTCATTTCCGGTTACCAAAAGTTTTTGAAGATCCGCTAGATTGGGCATACTCTCTTTGCCGGGCTTTGTGGGTTGCTCCTTCCATAGTTTTAGTCGCTATGGAGTTTCTCCACTTTTGCCCAGTTTTTTTCTTCTGAGAATTTACACCGCTTAGTGAGACTATAACAAAGACAGCGTAGACCGACTTATGAGTGGTGGTTTGATTTTATGTTTGGAGGTGCTATAATGAGTGCAGCGAATTTATAAAAGCATCGGAGGCGTTTTATGCAGGCGGAATGGAAAGTAATTTGCTATTTAGCGGAACTGTTTGCGTCAAACGACATTAAATATCAGTTTGATGGCTCCACGGCCGTTTTCATACATGGTGTTAAATTTGTTATGGATGACTTAGATGTATATATTTGTAATGATATGAAAGAAAAAGGCTTGTATTTATTGCGCCAATACGTATCTTCTGAACTTAAAAAAACTGGTACTATGGAATACTGTTTTATCAAAGTTGACGGAGTTTTAGTCCACGCACTATTTGATTATGAGAAAACAGATTTTATGGAAGAAACAAGGGATATAGTATATAATGGGGTTAAAATTCACACAAAAAATATTGAGTTTTATCGCAATAATACAAGGAAAGACAATCCATTGATTCCGCTGATTGATGAGTGGCTCACAAAAAATAAATAATTCAAGTAGTTACGAGCAGAACCCGAGAAATACGGGAAATTGCGCTTGAACTTTATAACCGCAAAAAAGGAGTAAACCATGCAAATAGCATTAATTGCAGACATACACGGCAACTATCCGGCGCTGAAACGCGCTCACGAGTATATACAAAACCGCGGAATCGATAAAATTTTTTTCCTCGGCGACATCATCGGCAAGGGGCCTTCGTCTATCGAGGCCTACGAATGGGTCTTTGAGAACTGTGAAGTCATTCTTCAGGGAAACTGGGAACAATTTATTGCAAACGTTGATAAGGAAATGTGCTTTTGGCACCGCGAGCTTCTTGGCGCGGACAGAATGAAAAAGCTGGCAAATCTGCCTTGGGTCTATGATTTTGACTGGTTTGGCAGGAAGATAGTTTTGGTACACGGTCGCCCGATTTTCGACGCAGACGACAGTTCGCCGAGGGAAGAGAAACTCGAAATATTCAAGAAATGCGGCCATGAAGATGCGGATGTGCTGATTTATGCCGATATGCACAGGCAGTATAGTTTTTCACTTTCGCACGGGAAAATGGTTTATAATATCGGAAGCATCGGAAACAACTATGCCGGCAATCCCCGCGTTAATTTTGCGATTTTGCACGGCGAGCAGGAAGGCGCTTTCCGGCTTGAGAATGTTCAACTGGATTATGACAGGGCGGCGGCTATTGAGGATGCTAAAAATGCGCAAGGTTTTCCTGAGCTTGAACAGTATGTTAAGTGGGTTCAGACGGGGAATTATCGGTGAGTATTTGGGCTTTGTATTGAAATAAAATTGAATCGGAGTAAATATGAATAAGTTAGCCGGTTTTATAGTTATTCTTCTCACGCTGTGTTGTTCCCTGACAGCTTGCGGTTTACCGGAAGCATTCAAGGACGATGAGCTGTATAATGCCGTTATCTCGGGCAATCTTGAGCGTGTCAAAGAAGCCGTAGAGAACGGAGCGGATGTCGATAAGTCTTATGCTCTTTATGCTTTGCATGAAATACCGATGCTTTATTCCATACATAACGGTCAGCGTCATATACCGGAATACCTGTTGTCGGCGGGCGCAAACCCAAATTATATAGACAAGTATAATGGCGTTTCGATATTAATGTATGCCGTTGGCGCAAGAGTTTCCGGCGTGAATTATTCCAATTCTACGGACAACGGGTACATGTATCTGTTAAACGATAGCCGAACAGACGTTAATCTTACCGGAAGGCTCGGCTATACCGCGCTCGATTATGTTTGCCGCGATAACGGACGCTTAGAGATTGTTAATGATTTGATAAACCATGGCGCTGCAGTTTCGGCTATCACAATGGATAACGCGCTTGAAGGCTATAAAAATAGAAGATGTGAAGAAGCTGTGGTCAAACTCATTTATGACAGCTTGACCGAGCAGAAAATTCCCTTCACAATTGCTCCCGATATCGAAGCGGCGATTAGAGGCGATGCAGTTGAATTGATTTCTCTTGCAAAATCCGGCAAAATCGGACAGGACAACAAACAAATTGTGATGTTTTTAACTTGCGCCTTTGGAAATGCAGAAGCATTTAGAGCTTTGACAGACAAGGATACTGATTTTGATAGCAATTTTGCCGGTTATGATTATTGGGGTAAAACGTTTTTGGGCATATCTGCTGCATATGGAAATATAGAAATAATAGCATATCTGATAAGCGAACAGGCTAATATCGAGATAATGTCTGAAGAGCTGTTTACGCATCAGGAAAAAACACCGCTGACATTCGCTCTGCAAAATAACCATCCGGCGGTTGCCAATTATTTGTATGAGCATAGCGCAACTCTCCAGATTGCAGAGCTCGGCACAAGCGGTGGGCGGCCGGATTCGCTTGAAATAGCATGTGAAAACGGGAATTTAGACACCGTTAAATGGGTCATAGAACACGGTTACCCTTTAGACGAAGAGCGGGTTGAGCTGTCAATGTCCGAAGCAGCATTAAACGGCCACATCGATTTATTGAGATATTTCCTTGATGATTTGAAAGTCGATATAAATTCAGAATCTTATCATTCAACAGTTTTATCGGCGGCGAAAGATGTTGAAATAATGAAGTTCTTGCTTGACAACGGCGCTGATGTAAACGGCGGAAAAAGTTGCACAGTTACTCCAATAGATAGAGCGGTAATGAACAACCGGGCAGACTTAGTGCTTATGTTGCTTGACAACGGAGCCGATGCCGATTTCGTCGGTACCGACGGCGGATATACGCCATTACGTCCATTGACTGTCGCGATTCAAAAAGGTTATTTTGATATTGTCAAAATATTAGTGGATTCCGGTGTTGAGCTTGATTACCATGAGGGCTGGGATTCCGGCGAGGATACGCCCTTGCAGATAGCCGAAGCGGAGAAAAGCCAGCATATTATTGATTACATTAAAAATGCTGTTGGCAAATAAATGTTGAGACAATATGTGTTACTACAAGCGACTTAACCTCAAGTTAAGTTATTACAACTGAACTGCTATAGAGAAACTGTATTGCTTGTGCTAACATTAGTCTATCAAATAAATCGGCAGGGGAATGATGCTATGTTAGACAATATTATGGTGGGTAAACAAATTGCTTTCTTGCGAAAACAGTACAGTTTTACGCAAGATGAGCTTGCAGAAAAGTTAGGAGTAAGCGCGCAAGCAGTCAGCAAATGGGAAAATGGTCATACTCTGCCCGAAACTGCTTTGCTTCCTCTGTTGGCAGGGATTTTCCGTTGTTCGGTAGACGCAATCCTAATGCCCTTTAGTGCGCGCGACGCGGCTTTTCAAGACTTTATCCGTGAAGCTTGCGGTAAATATGGAGAGCTTGCGACTAAGCTTTATCAAAAACTTAGCGAGCTTTTCGCATTCACTGTGACCTATGACGAAAAATTCAATGTATTCGACAACGCCTATAATGGATATAGCGCAAAATTTAACATCCCGGATAAAGACGATTTTATCATCAGGATTGATGTTAAAGCCAAAACCGAAACAGATGACAATACTTTAGCGGTTAGAATAGCGCTTCAACATTGCTCGGGTTATATAGATATTATTGATAAAATGCCGGAGCATATCAAGCAAAACTTCAGAGTCAGCGATTGCAGCAGTTGCACATGCAGTTGCCCATATTGTATGGCATATATGTTTGAGGGCGTGGAATACAAACAGTGCCATTTTATTACTATAACTCTAAACTCAGTTGAAAATATGGAGTTTATTTTAGCGCTTGTACGCGCTGAACACGAAGGATTTAGGTCTGAAACAGGCGCAAAATAATCAAGACATTTTCCATAACATAATTGACAATGGTGCAAAACTCGAACTTTTAGCAGCGAAGCGAAGAAAAGCTTTCGGCAACAAATTAAGAAAGCCCGCATTTTGGGCGTCTTAATTCTAAGCCGAAAGGAGTTTTGAGCCAAGACTGACTCTCAGGACAGTATTGCACCGTTGCCATTTATTCGAACCCGGGGCGGCAGATATCCGCCACCCCGTCTTTCATCTCCTAATACCCGGTCCTTGGCAGTTTCTCAGGCTTTCTATAAATCGTAGTCAGGCAAGTTGAGTTCCCGACTATCCATTCGCTTCCGTATTTCCCGCCGATGTCGGACATATCCGCAAACTGATAGCCGTTCGGGAGCGTCGTCAGCACCGTGCAGTAGACCTGCGGCTGTTCGACCTGCGCAAAGCCCGCTTTGACAGTGCCGAAAACGAGGGTGAAGCTTGTGACATACTCGTCGTTTTTCAAACCAAGCTCAGCGTTCGTGCAGCCGAGTACATTGTTTTTCGTGGTAGAAAGGTTGTCTGCGATAATGCGCGTGTCTCCTTCTCTTACTTTGATGATGCTTTGTTAGCTTGCTTTTAAGTGCGATGAGTATATTACTAATTTCGCAAGAAGTCTATTATACAAATAAAAACAAGAAGAAGCATCGGGTTTTGATGTTTCTTCTTGTTTTCTTATGTCAGCCGTCAAGGCGGACGTTTATATTTTTTCGGTGAAGCGGACGCTCATGGTCTATTTTGAAGTCGTACTTGACTCGGTTTGTTCGTTTTTCTTTTTCAAGATATATACCACGGCTAAAACCGCTGTCGTAAGAATCATTCCGCCATAAACATTTGTAATGTTGTCACCTGTGACGGGGTTGTTCTTGCCCTGCCCGAACGGTACCATTTCTTTTGCCACGTCGATATCTTCTATCGACATACCGTCGTGAATTTTCACATACCCGAGCGGATTTCCCAAATCGTCATAAATGATGTAATAGTCGTTGTCTTCGTCATAAACGGCGGTGTATTCGGGAGTTTCCGTCGGTCCGGGTCCTTCCGTTACAAAAGGCGTCTGTGTCGGCTCCGGAGCTGGTTCTGTCGTAGGAGCCGGCGTTGCCTCCGGCTCAGGAGTCCCGGTCGGAGCAGGTGTCGGAGTTGCCGTAGGTGTAGGTGTGGGTGCAGGCGTGGGTACAGGTGTAGGCGTAGGTTCCTCGGGTCTTTCTGTTTCCGGAGGTGTTGTAACTATCGGAACAGCTATGTTCTTGATGCAGTATTTTGCATCAACAACCGTTCCGTTTATTTTTGCGACTCCATCAGCGCCTATTACTACTCTGTATATATTGTCGTTAGGCAAGAAGCCTGCAGGCGTTGTTGTTTCCTTGAGGTAATATGTCGTATTCCTGTTCAATCCGCTGAAGGTGACAAGACCTGTTCCCGAAGAGCTCGTGGCTTCGCTTCCGATTCTGTTCGTCCTGTCGGCGGCATCCTGTGTCGTCGGATACAACGAGAAGCCTGCACCGACGATGAAGTTGCCGTGCTCGTCAACCTTTGTAAACGAGAACTCTGCTGTCAACGGTTCGGCTATATTTGTAATACAGTACGTCGTATCGACCGGCGTTCCGTCTATTGTTGCCGCTCCGGAAGCGTCTATCACAACAGCGTATACATTATTGTTAGGCCGGAAGCCCACAGGTGTAGTTGTTTCTTTAAGGTAATAAGTCGTGCTCCTGCTTAATCCAATGAACGTTACATAGCCCGTTGCGGCTGAACTCATGGTTTCGCTTCCGATTCTGTCGGTTCCGTCTGCGGCATCCTGTGCCGTCGGAAAAAGCGAGAAGCCCGCCCCGACGATAAAGTTGCCGTGCTCGTCAACCTTTGTAAACGAAAAACTTGCTGTTGTAGGCCTGGAAACATTTGTTATGCTGTACTGCGCATCAACTGCCGTTCCGTCGATGTACGCCGAGCCGTCAGCCTCTATCGTTACCGTGTAAACATTGTGGTTAGGCAAGAAGCCGGTGGGCGTTGTTGTTTCCTTCAAGTAATAAGTCATGCTCTTGCTTAATCCGCCAAACGTTACATAGCCCGTTGCGGCAGAGCTGAGAACTTCGCTGCCGATTCTGTTCGTTCCGTCTGCGGCATCCTGTGTAGTCGGATAAAGCGAGAAACCGGCCCCGACTATGAAGTTGCCGTGTTCGTCAACCTTTGTAAACGAGAACCCGGTTGTTGTCGGAACAGCTATATTTGTGATGCAATATGCCGCGTTGACAACCGTTCCGCTTATTCTCGCTACTCCGTCTGCGTCCATCACTACGGTGTAGACGGTATCGTTAGGCAAGAAGCCCGTTGGCGTTGTTGTTTCTTTCAGGTAATATGTCGCGCTCTTGCTTAATCCGTCAAACGTTATATAGCCCGTTGCGGCAGAGCTGAGAACTTCGCTGCCGATTCTATTCGTTCCGTCTGCGGCATCCTGTGCAGTCGGATATAGCGAGAAGCCCGCCCCGACGATGAAGTTGCCGTGCTCGTCAACCTTTGTAAACGTGAACTCCGCGGGAACAGCGATATTTGTTATGCAGTAAGCAGTGTTGACTACCGTTCCGTTTATCTTTGCTACTCTGTCTGCGTCTATCACTACGGTGTAGACGGTATCGTTAGGCAAGAAGCCCGTGGGCGTTGTTGTTTCTTTCAGGTAATATGTCGCGCTCTTGCTTAATCCGCTGAACGTTACATAGCCCGTTGCGGCAGAGCTGAGAACTTCGCTGCCGATTCTGTTCGTTCCGTCTGCGGCATCCTGTGCCGTCGGATATAGCGAGAAGCCCGCCCCGACAATGAAGTTGCCGTTTTGGTCAACCTTTGTAAACGTGAACTCCGCGGGAACAGCGATATTTGTTATGCAGTAATCAGTGTTAATTACCGTTCCGTTTATTCTCGCAACTCCGACTGCGTCTATTACTACGGTGCAGACGGTATCGTTAGGCAAAAAGCCCGTGGGTGTCGTTGTTTCTTTCAGGTAATATGTCGTGCCGTTACTTAATCCGCTGAATGTTACATAGCCCGTTGCGGCAGAGCTGAGAACTTCGCTGCCGATTCTGTTCGTTCCGTCTGCGGCATCCTGTGCCGTCGGATATAGCGAGAAGCCCGCCCCGACAATGAAGTTGCCGTGCTCGTCAACCTTTGTAAACGTGAACGCCGCCGGTACAGCGATATTTGTTATGCAGTAATCAGTGTTAACTACCGTTCCGTTTATTCTCGCTACTCCGTCTGCGTCTATTACTACGGTGTAGACGGTATAGTTAGGCACGAAACCCACCAGTAAAGTTGTTTCACTCATGTAATACGTCGTGCTCTTGCTTAATCCGCTGAACGTTACATAGCCCGTTGCGGCAGAGCTGTGAGCTTCACTGCCGATTCTGTTCGTTCCGGCTGCGGCATCCTGTGCAGTCGGATAAAGGGAGAAGCCCGCCCCGACTATAAAGTTGCCGTTTTGGTCAACCTTTGTAAACGTGAACTCAGTTGTTGTTTGGTCTTCGTTGTTTCCGATAGTTACGTCAACTTCAGAGTTTGCGTCTGTCCCGATTGTTATCAAAGTCGCAGATACATCGGTAACCGCGAGATTTCCGTTTGGATCCTTTGTGATTCCGCAAGGATATTCGCTGCCTACGCTCGATGCGTAGTTCCCTGTGGGAGCAACCGTCTCAACAAAGACTATCGTCCATGCATCCAGGCTGCTGTAATCTTCCGGCACAAACCAAAAATCCTTGGTCGTACTTGTAAGAACTACGTTGTTTCCGTTTATATCTTTTACCGGCCTCGCCTTGTCCACTGCCCCGCCGGCTCTGGCATAATATGCCCTGAACTCGTAACCGCTAAGCTCCGTAGTCGTTCCGGCTTTTATTTTAACAAGATTCAAATGCAGGGGAACAAGGGTATTGACCGTGGAACCGCTGATAGTGTTGTGAATCACCTTGCCCGGAACAACTGTATCGTATTTTGCGGTAAAGGTTATGTTATACTGCTGCATTCCCGGGACAAACGACGTGTTTGATATATATACTTTGCTTCCGTCTACAATCTCGGCGCTGACTTTATAATCGTTTGCATCAATTGCCGACACTGTGCCTGAAATCTCACCGTGCTCGTCAAAGTCGGTTCCGTTAAAGCCATTTACGCTAAGATTTGTTATACTGTTAAGCGTCCCTGCCGTCTGATCGATTATGTCATAGTTGTTGAGCTGATTCGCCTCGATTCCGCCGGCGCTTCTCAAGCGGATTTTGTAATCGATAGTCTTGGCTGACGGATTTATTATGTTATTAGTCTGCCATGTTCCGTCCGTTCCCTTGACATATTTCATAACATAAGCGCTGGCCGATCTTACTCCCCAGAACGCTTCCTTACTTTCGGATGCCGAAACGCTGAGAGAATTGTACTCCCAAGTTGCAGTGTTTCTGAATACATTTTCAAAATCTATTTTATCCGTATCAATACCTACCGCAACCAAAACTCTGTATGCGCAGTCATAACCGTTCATAATAGGATTGTTCGCTGCATCCCTGTTAGCATCTTCCACAAAGTCGAGCGTAAACGTCCTGTCGTTATCCGAAAGGTTAAGAGCAACACCTCTTGTGCTCCCCCCGGCTAAAAACATTCTCGCGTTGCCGGCATTGCCGTGTACCGCTTTGGCAGGATCGTCCGTCAGATACATGGTTTCCACGGTATATGTCGAACCGGCTTGGTCAAAGCCGTTTGATGCGGGATCGTAGACTATTACATTTTTATCCTCACCGTTTACATTAACGTTATACTTTGGTACACCGTGATACTCCTGAACCATTATTCCCGCAACCTTCGCGGTTCTTCCGCCGATAGTGGTCTGATAGGTCAGAACCTTCAGCCCTTCCGGAAGGGTATCGATGAGCTTGCTGTTAAGCGTATTCTCGACTCCGTCCTTATTAACCCAGATTTCATAAATCATGAAATTCTTAGTCGACGTAATCTTGCCATCTGCTCCGACAGCTGTGTACGTTGCAAAAGGAGCGGTATCCCGAGTATGATACGTAATATTATTGTCGTTCCCGAGAATTCGCGCAAATACTTCGTAATCCGTGTGCTGCGTCGTGTTTCCGAAATGATATATCCCATCCGAGGACGTAGGTATAAGCCTTTTCTTAGTCAAATATGCATTTGTACCCGCATCTCCCGGGTTTAGATTCCGAATCGTGATAACATCGTAGTCGAAATCGTCCTCGTCTTGCCGCTTTGAAGTATCCTTCGCATTATCTTCGATTTTATAATGGACCTCTTTATAGGAAGCCGAGCGGCCGTACATACCATAAACGGTCACCCCGTCTATATTGCTTACAAGATCGTTAAACGGCAGGGAGTCCGGTGTTGAGTCAACATCTTCTATCTGAGCCAGGCTTGTCTTCCTTCCGTCTAGGCTTGTAAACTGTGAAATTTCACCGCCTAAGACATAATCGTGACCTTGCTCGGATATTCCACTGCCGCCGAGTACTTTCAAGAAAATTTTGATTTCACCGCTATACCCATGGGTTGCTCCGTTAACAAGTGTTTTTGTGAATGTTTGTTTGTAAAGTTTAAATTCGCTGCTCCAAAATCCTGTGTGTGAGGCCGGAAGCGTCGCATCCGAAACATAAGTCCAGTCGGCATTTGAAGGGAACAAAAGCGTGGTTCCGTCTGTATCCTTATCAAGGTTCAGTTCAAAACCCTTAGGGACATAGGCATATATTTCAAATTCTTTCACTATTCCGGCATTTTGGTTATATGCCGTAAACCTAAACTCGGCAGTTGAGCCGATGTCGGCAGTCTTTGTCATTATACTTGCAGCCTTGTCCAGATGTACTTTATAGGTATATACTTGCAAAGCCATGTCAAACTTTTCGGCTGAAAAATCGGTTTCGGGCGTTATAGAACCTTGTCCTCCGATTCTGCCTTTTGTCGTTCCCGCAAAAGCAATATTTTTTAGCTTAGCCGGGTCGACAGCTTCAACCTTAGCGTAAAGCACGACCGGTTGTGCCAGGTAAGTTCCGTTGTTTCCTTTACCGATTACCGGCGGCGCGGGAAATGTGTATACATAACGCTTGTGGCCTGCGGGGACATCGTCCGGCTGAGGATCCATCAGCACCCAATTCTGACTTTGCGTACGGTAATTCGTCGGACCGTAATAAAACGTAGTTTGGTAAGGAAGCACAGAATAGCCTTCAGGTAAATCCTCATAAATACACTTAAGCTCTGCGTCGCTGTCTGTATGATTACTAAATCTAAATCCGAATTCTACGATATCATCAACTTGAACAGCCGGTCCGATTTGGCTGAATCCCGTATAGCTGCCCAAGAAGGTGTAGTATGTATCCCCCTGGTATTTTCTGAAAACTCCGCCAATCTTCTTATCTATGTCTATTGTTCCGTTATAAGGATTACCCGTCGGAGGCTCAACCGTAATTTCGACATATGTCAGGGCCTCATTATTGACATTTATAATAACGGGCTTAAAAATCGTAGTCTGAGTAATCGTAGACTTTATGGATATAAATTGTGAAAAAGACAGATTTGTCAAGTTATCAGCTGCATAACACGCAAGAGCCTCACTGCTCGTATTGAACAAAAGCTTGTAAGGAGTATAAGTTATACCGCCGATATTAACATCCTGACCGTTTACCGCAACGGGTGGGGTCGCAAAAATATGCTCTTTTGTACCCACGGCGTACCTTGGGTTTGAAATCTGAACGCCGGCGTCAACAAAATCTTTTGCCATGTAAAAAATAATCTCTTCGCTTAAGCTTATTTTTACGGTGTTTTTGAGCGTAAAATCAAGTCGCATTGTGTCTCCGGCAACAAACGTGTACGGTGCTTGCGTTTTTTCAACACCGTTTGAGTCGTATATTTTTGTGGTTGCCGTCCATGTCGTCGCACCCGAAGCTATACTCGCCGGGATACCGAGAACTAAAACGAGTGACATAACTATACTGATTATTTTCTTAAAGCTGCCGCGCATATTAACATCCTCCAGTTAACAGATTTCACATAATGGTATAACTATATTTCGACAGCTATTATACATTAAGTTAGCCAAAAATCAAAGGTATTTTTATTATTACCGCAGAAGTTAAATACCGCATAAAATACTTATACGCTTACTTGAGTCTTGCAGACGAGCTAAGATACGCCGCAGCGCTTAAGAGCGCTGCATCTGCGTCTTTGTGATGGAACAACAAAATATAGTGTTTCCCTATATATTGGAAAGCGGCGCGGTTTATGTGTAGGCGAAACCGCGCCGCTTCTGATTCTACTTAAACCATAATTTTTGAAGTTTATGCATTATATCCGGCATTTCGATACGCCTTACGTCTTCCAGAACAAGCAGGTCGCTTCTTCCGATCTCGTTGCCTTCGAATTTATATATTATCTCGCCGCCTTTGTCGCCTTTAAAAACCGGCGCGGACAAGCCGGCGTTTATTACGATTTCCTGTTCGAGCCCGCTTTGTGATTTTTTTGATACGACCGTACCGACCTCGTCTTTTACGGTGAGCTCGACCTTCTCTTTGACGCCTTTATATATCGGAACATCGCCCACAACGGTTCCGACAGGAGTACCCTTCGCCATCTTAAAGTTTGCGTAGCCGTAATCGAACATCTTCATTACTTCCTGGAATCTTACATTCGGATTCGGAGAACCGAGTACAACCGCTATAAGCTTCAGTCCGTCTCTTTCTGCCGTTCCGGAAAGACAATACAGAGCCTGTGAGGTTGAGCCTGTTTTTAAACCGGTTGCGCCGTTATACCATTTTACAAGCTTGTTGGTATTCGTTAGACCGAATTCCTGCTCTCCCCTGGCGGTTTTATGGACAATGGTATCCTGCCATGTGGTGGTATACTCAAATACTTCGGGGTGCTTGTTTATCAGTTCGGCGCTCATAAGCGCAACATCACGCGCCGAAGAAAAGTGACCGTCGGTATCGAGACCGCAGGCGTTCTTGAATGATGTGTTCTTCATCCCGAGTTCTCCGGCCTTGCGATTCATCAAATCCACAAAGCTTTCTTCGCTTCCGGCAATTTTTTCCGCCATGGCAACGGAAGCGTCGTTAGCTGAGGCAATTACAACGGATTTCACCAAATCGTTGACTGTCTGCTGCTCGTTTACTTCAAGGTATACCTGAGACCCACCCATTCCCGCGGCGTGCTCGCTTACGGTTACGATATCGTCCGGGCTTATTCTTCCGTCGGAAAGCGCTTCGTATATGAGAAGAATCGTCATTACTTTTGTTACGCTTGCCAAAGCAAGGCGTTCGTCCGGGTTTTGCTCAAAAAGTATCTTTCCTGTCTTCGGTTCCATTATTACGGCCGACTTGGCATCCACGGTTAGCTTCGGAGCAACCTCAGCAAACGCGATACAGTTGAGCAATACGGAACATACCAGAGCAGCGATTATAAAAACATTTATCTTGCGCATATTAATCCTCCATACAGTGTATATTCGAAAGGCGCGCCGCCGTTTTGGAAAAACGTTCGGTAGGTGAAACCCAAGCGGCGAATTTGCCTGACATATATTTATCCCCGAATTTGCCGGCCTTCGGGCCAAGGGGATTACCGCACTAAACAACGTACAGTTTTTATCGCGCGGTAATACTTTAACGTCTAAAGCTAGTTTCTGTACAGAATATGAAATGTATGTGATACAAATATTTACAATGGGCGACCGTTTGAAAACAAAAACAAGCCGCGAATTCGACTTGGCTGACAAGTTCGGCATCACGGCTTTGGTATATTAACAGAAGTGTTGAAAATTGCGTCCGAAGACTAAGAATTGGTCTGAACGAGCGGCGCTCTCCCTTGGAAAATGGTGTTTTTCCATTTTCAAGGGAAAGCCGCAAGGCAATTTTTCAACATGCCCTTAACGCGGAAATTAAATAAACACTGATTAAATCACTGTGGACGGATACACGGCTGACTTAATCCACGGCATCAAAGTCGCTCTTTCTGCCGTCGTCTTGCGTTTCGTTATGTGCTTCGCTGTCTATGCCGACACTGCGCGTTTCCGAACCCGCAAAAGAAAGATTTTCCCCTCGTCCTATTTTGCTTCTCAGCAAACTTAACTCCTCGTCAAGCTCTCTGATTTTTTTCCTGTACTCAACTTCTTTCATTGCGTATTCTTCTGCCTGAACGTTAAAATTACTCGATATTTTAAGTATCTGCCGTACTTTGTCTGCGTTGTCCTCTAAAGCTGCGCTCAACCTGTATTTCAAAATATCAACTTCGTTGCTGCCGTCTTGCCGCAGCTGCTCGTTCGGAACGACTGTACCGTCTTTTAAGAATGTTCTTCCGAAAAAGTCATCGTCGGGATTGTAATGTTCGTACTCGGTTTTTTCGTCTCCGGTATCTTTCTTTGGAACCGCAAACGCCTCCCTGCGATCCGGTTGGCTTGTTGCCGCGTTTGACAAAATCGTTTTTGTCTCAGTTTTTGGTATGACCGGAGCTGCGCCGGTCTTTTTCCCGGCAGCAAGATTCTCCGAAAACGTTTTCCCAGCCAGCGGGTAAAAGTCCGGATACATTTCGGGCAGCATCTGCGGCATCCAAGGATTGAATGCATCAACAAAAAGCTCCCTTAATACGCAGTTTGACTCCGAAAAAGCATCGCTCGAAACAAAGGCTGCTTTCTCGACACTCTGAGCCAGTGCACCCTTATATTTTTGCGGACGTGAAAACGTTACCCCGTTGTCATCCGACGAGCAAATGTACATTACTCCGCCTGCCTGAAATGCAATGTACAGTAAGGAGCGAACAGAGAAAATCAAGCAAGCGCCTATTCTCTGGCCTTCCCATATAACATAAGGGTTAGTAAATCCGCTGTCGTGCTTCGCCCTATAAATCAACTGCGAAGCAAAAATGCTTTTGACAGCATAAACCATATGTATACAAGAATTTGATGTTAAAAAACTTGTTTCGGTGAATTGATAGCTTGTAGTATGAATCCTCGTAAAGTCTCCGGCTTTGTTAGAAGTTACTTCCTTGTATCCAAGGGTGTTTTCCGTACCTTTTGTGAGGTAAAACACTATCCCGTGATCGAGGTTTATCTGCTGATATTTGAACAAAGCATCGTTGAGCTGAGAAAATCTGTCAACTCGGACAGCGTTGCTCCAGTTGCCGCCGGGATTCCTGCTTTGGACAGCGATATACTGCGTCCTGTCCTCAATACCCGGTACACTGTAAATAAACGTGTTAAACGTTCCGGACGCGGCGCAAAAAAACAGCGTGTCCTGAACATTTCTTGCGTTTTGAGGGTTCATTATTGCCTCTGACTGCCAATGCCCCTCCGTGTTGTCGCAAATAAGTATGCCGCCGTCATTGTTTTGACAAATAAGTATTATCCCCTCGCCACCCGCGGAGCAAACGGTAAAATTCTTCCTGACATCCGAAACAAGTGTCACTTGCTGCTGCCACCTGTTTTGCTCGTACTTCCTGACGCATATGGCGTTGTTCCCGGTATGGTAAAAGCTGACAAGATTATTTTCGCCTGTTTTCACTATCCATGAGCTATACATTGAACACCCCGATTTCCCCCTGATATGCAAATTTCCTTGTTACAATCTATTTAACCCGGCCTGATTTTATACATCCGACAATGCGTTGCGCTCGAATTTTTGCGCTGCGGCGTATCTAAACGCGTCTGCTCGGCACGAGTAACCGCGTAAGTATTTTATGCGGTATTTAACTTCCGCGGTAATATTACTTCGGCAACAAAATATAGGAAAACGCTATATTTTGTTGTTCCCTCGCTAAGACGCAGATGCGCCGCATTGGAGCGCTGCGGCGTATCTAAACGCGTCTGCTCGGCACGAGTAACCGCGTAAGTATTTTATGCGGTATTTAACTTCCGCGGTAATAGCTAAACACTGATTAAATCACTTTGGACGATACTCGGCTGAGCATGTCGTGCTTAAAGTCGGTTAGCCTCAGGAATAATCCGGAAGATTTCCAGGTAAAAAACGACAAAACCTTGTTTTTTTTGATGTTTTTGAAAAAAACGAGAGTTATATGCATATTTTGATTGCAAACATGAATAATCATGTTATAATAATTTTAGTGTATTGATTTGCATTCAGATGACTAAACAGACATTTGAAAATTTGGATATATTTACCGAAAAACTCGATAAACTAAGCCTTGACAAGGTTTAAACGTAACGGGAGGTCAACAGCTTGACAGAATTAAAAAACAATTCTTCTATCAGCCAAATAAGAATAGCAGACGAAGTTATCTCAGTCATAGCCGGTACATCGGCTTTTGAGGTCGACGGAGTTGCCGGCGCGTCGGGAATATTCAAAAACGATATAACCGAGATTATCGGCAAAAAAAACCTTGCAAAAGGCGTTAAAGTGTCTGTGGCCGACGGTATCGCCACTATAGACATAACGATTACAGTAAAAATGGGCTACAAAATACCCGAGGTCTGTGAAAATGTACAGGCTAAGGTTAAAACTTCCGTCGAAACAATGACCGGTCTTACCGTCGGTCAGGTTAATATCCTCGTGACGGGCCTGTCACATGAGAAAGACACAACAAAAGCCGATAAGGCATAAACTGCGCCGAAAAGCTATGCTTTTCGGCGTTAAAGTGCCATTACACCTAGGAGAAAACATGAAGCGCAGAACAGAAAGAACATATGCTTTTAGCTTGATATTCCAGTCTGAGTTTTTCGATGAGTTAGACGAGGCTAAAGCGTTTAATCTATATTTCGACAACAATATCTCATCGGAAAATACCGACAAGGAATTTGTCCGTATGCTTTTTTTCGGAGCGATGAAAAATCGAGTAGACATAGACAAAATTATTGAAACGTATTCCGAAAGCTGGTCTTTAAACCGTATTTCGAAAGCCGATCTGGCGATTCTGCGGTTGGCCGTTTTTGAACTGATGTACACCGATACACCGGAAAAAGTCGTCGCAAACGAAGCCGTGGAACTGGCGAAAAACTATTCCGCCGATGAAAGCGGCGCATTTGTAAACGGCATTATCGCAAACGTGATAAAACAAAAAAACAGCCGTAATGAATAATTCGCTGCCCGTTTGGAGTATAAGCAAGATAAACGAATATATTCGCTCTTTGCTGGAACAGGATATTTTACTTGAAGACCTGTTGTGCGAAGGCGAAGTCTCGAATTTGACGTACCACGATTCCGGCCACGTTTATTTTTCCTGCAAGGATAAACACAGCTCCATTAGCTGTGTTATGTTCAGATCGTATGCCGAAAAGCTTGAATTCAAGCTGACTAACGGCATGCGCATCATATTTCGGGGCGGGGTTTCGATTTATGAAAAAGCCGGAAAGTATCAAATTTATGTGCGGGATGTTATGCCGGAAGGAAAAGGCGGCCTCTATGCCGGTCTTGAGCAACTTAAGGCCGCTCTGCAAAGCGAAGGCCTGTTTTCATACGAGCATAAGCGCCCTATACCACGGTACGCAAAGACAGTTGCGGTCATAACCTCGGAAACCGGAGCCGTAATCCATGATATAGTCTCGATAGCGAGGCGGAAAAATTCTGCCGTTAAGATTGTGCTTGTGCCGGTAACGGTTCAGGGCGAAAGCTCTTCCGCTCGAATAGTACAAGCCGTATCGGATGTCAACACCTGGGGAAAGGCCGACGTTTTGATAATAGCCAGAGGCGGCGGCTCTTCTGAAGACCTTTGGCCTTTTAACAGCGAAAGTGTCGCGAGAGCTGTTTTCGCATCAAAAATTCCTGTAATCTCGGCTATAGGACACCAAACCGATATAACTCTTTGCGACCTAGCGGCCGATCTGAGAGTTGAAACGCCGTCCGCCGCTGCCGAATTGGCAGTTTACGACCAAAGCGGCGTTCAAGAAACACTTGAAAACGCAATGTTTCTCATGGACTCCGCGATGTCGGAAAAAGCCGAATTTTGGCAAAGTCAAGTATCTGCGCTCGGCAAGAAGCTTTCCGAAGCTTTTTGTTCATCTTCCGAGCAAAAAGCTCGCTCAGTTTCTTTGCTTTCGGACATGATTGGCCGAGCGCTCTCAAAAAAATTGGCCGATGCCGAAACTTGTTTTTTATCTCTCGCCGAGAAACTTGAGCTTGTTTCGCCCGTAAATATTATGAAAAAAGGCTACTTGCCCGTTTTTGCCGCTAACGGTGCTTCCGTTCGCCTGGCTGACGAGCTTTCCGTGAACGAACGCATAAAGATATTTTTCTCCGACGGTCATGTAACTGCAGACGTTGTCAGCATCGGAAGGAGTAGACATGAGTAAGAAAAAAATTAGCTTTGAAGACGCGATCGACAGGCTTAACGATATACTCACAGAAATAGAAAATCCGGATACCTCGCTTGAAAAATCCGTTAAGCTTTACAAAGAAGGTGTTGACCTGACACTGTTCTGCGGCAAAGAGCTTAACACTTTTAAAGCAGAGACCGTTATCCTGAGCAAGAAATTCGACGAAAGCTTCAGTGAAACAAGCGTAGAAATCTAGCAGACAATTGGTGAAACTAATGAACTTTTCAACCGTTTACGATGCAAAAAGAAAACTCGTAAATAACGAACTTGAGAAATACTTTCTGCGCCGTTACCCCGAAATTATCTATGAAGCGATGTACTACAGCATCGCCGCCGGAGGTAAACGGATCAGACCGGTACTGCTGCTCTCCGTGTGCGAAATGCTGGGCGCAGAGCCCGAAGCGGCGCTTCCCTTTGCCTGCGCGGTAGAGATGATACATACGAGCTCTCTGATACATGACGACCTGCCGGCGCTAGACAACGACAGTTTGCGCCGAGGCAAGCCGACCAGCCATGTTATGTTCGGTGAGAATATTGCAATACTTGCGGGAGACTGTCTTTTAAATCTCGCGTACGAAACAATGTCAAGCGCCTGCGAAAAGAACCCGCGCCTTGAAACCGTGCGAGCCATGTCGGAAATTGCAGAAGCCTCCGGAGCTGCCGGACTGCTCGGCGGGCAGGTTTCAGATATCATAAACGAAAACAAAAAAATCGACGAGCAGACTCTTCTTTATATTATCAGGAACAAAACAGCTAAGCTGATAAAAGCTTCGGCTGTTGCCGGCGGAATACTTTCCGGCGCTCCAGAAAGCGATTTGTCCAAACTCAGAGAAGCCGGAATGCTTTTGGGCACCGCGTTCCAAATACTGGACGATATGCTCGATATAACCGGAGATGCCGCTAAACTCGGCAAAAACACGAAATCGGACGCAAAAAACGATAAGCAGAGTTATGTGACCGTAATGGGAATAGAAAAAGCGAAACAGGATTATACTACATTATCGGATGAGGCCCTCTCTTTGTTTTCTTCGTTTGATAACAGCGGTGATTTTATTGTGCCGTTTGTTGAATTTATTACAAAAAGGGATTTTTAGACTTAAAAAGGTACAGCTCGTGTACCGCGGAGGCGCAGTTGAATACGTTCGAACAGATTTTTAACAATCCGACTCTTTGGGTTGCTATACTTTCATGGGCAATAGCCCAGCTGATAAAATTTTTCATTGAAGTTTTCAAGAACAAAAAAGTCAGGCTAAGCTTGTTTTTCAGTTCGGGCGGAATGCCCAGTTCTCATACTTCGTTTGTAACCGCAATGGCAACTTCGGTAGGAATGCTGGAAGGTTTTAATTCGACCGCCTTCGCGCTTTCCGCCGTATTGAGCCTCATTGTCATGTATGATGCCGCAGGTGTTCGCCGGGCTGCCGGCAAACATGCCGCGGCTATAAACAATCTTATCGAAAACATAGAAGACACCGGTTTTAAGCTTGACACAAAGTTGAAAGAACTGCTCGGACACAGCCCGATCGAAGTTGCAGCCGGGGCGGTGCTCGGTGTTATCACGAGCGTGCTGCTGATAAAATGACCAACGGTGATTAAATGCTCGAACAAATAAACAAACCACAAGATATCAGGAAATTCGGCAAAAAAGCTCTTCCGAAGCTTGCGTCGGAAATCCGGGCTTTTCTTATCGAGAAAGTCGGCAAGACAGGCGGTCACCTCGCATCAAACCTCGGAATAGTTGAATTGACTCTGGCTCTGCACAGCTGCTTTGATTTTGATAAAGACAAAATCGTTTGGGACGTAGGGCACCAGTCGTATGTACACAAAATATTGACCGGCAGACAAAAAGATTTTGACAAGCTCAGGCAGCAGGACGGACTCTCGGGCTTTCCCAAATCGAATGAAAGCAAGTATGATTTCTTTGATACCGGCCATGCCTCAACATCGGTCTCCGCTGCTCTCGGTCTCGCAAAAGCAAGAGATTTGAGCCGAGAAGACTATGACGTTATCGCCGTCATCGGGGACGGGGCTCTGACCGGCGGCCTCGCCTATGAGGGTCTTAACAATGCCGGACGCTCCAACACAAAGCTGACGGTTATCTTGAACGATAACGAAATGTCGATCTCCGAAAATGTCGGGGCGATGTCGAAATATTTGAATAAACTTCGCACGGCCCCTGCCTATATAGGAGCAAAAAAGGAAGTTAACAAGGTCTTGCGCGGCATTCCGCTTGTCGGAAGCCCTTTGGCCGATATTATCGAAAAAAGCAAAGACAGCTTCAAATACGCTATAATCGACGGTGCTTTTTTTGACGAGCTTGGTTTTACATATATCGGACCGGTTGACGGTCACAATATCTCCGATATGGCGGAAGTCTTCAAGCAGATTAAAAAACTGAACTGTCCGGTACTCCTGCATGTATTGACAAAAAAAGGCAAGGGTTACAGGTTTGCCGAGGAAAGCCCGGAAAAATTTCACGGTATCGACAGCTTTGACCCTTCTACCGGAACTGCTCTTGCTCAAAAACCGCTTCAATACTCCGCAGTTTTCGGAAGCTCGATTACTAGGCTGGCAAGAAAAAACGACAAAATTGTGGCAGTCTCTGCCGCAATGTCCGCGGCAACCGGTCTGACTGAGTTTTCAACTGCATTTCCGCACAGGTTTTTCGATGTCGGAATTGCCGAAGGTCACGCGGTTACTTTCGCCGCAGGTTTGGCAAAATCCGGATATATCCCGGTTGTAACCGTTTATTCTTCGTTTTTCCAAAGGGCATACGATCAGATCCTTCATGATGTATGTATTCAGAAACTTCCGGTGATACTTGCGATTGACAGGGCAGGAATAGTCGGAGCAGACGGTGAAACACATCAGGGCCTGTTCGATTTGTCTTTCCTGGGGCAAATGCCGAACATGACAATACTTGCACCGAAAAACGGCAAAGAGCTTGCTAAAATGCTCGAGTTCGCAGTCAAGCTCGGCGCGCCCGCAGCGATACGATACCCGAGAGCCGAAGCTTCAGTCTTATTTGAAAACACCGACAACGCCATAGTTTACGGGAAATCGGAGCAGCTTGTAAAAGGGAATGACATTGCGATAGTATCCGTCGGAACTATGCTGGATAATTGTTCAAAAGCCTGCGACTTGCTTGCCAAAGACTGCTGCAGTCCATCGCTTTTTAACGCTAGATTTGTTAAGCCCGTTGATGAAGATTTAATACGCTCTTTTAAAGATTACTCAATTGTTTACATTGTCGAAGACAATGTGCTGATCGGCGGGTACGGCTCAGCTGTACTCCAAAAAGCCAACGAACTCAGGGTAACGTCTAAAATCAGGCTCTTGGGCTTCCCGGACGAGTTTGTGCTCCAGGGTTCGCGGGAACAGTGCTTCAAGAGATACGGGCTGGACGCAAACTCGATTTGCAACCTGATTCGAACGGAGACGGGAAGATGACGGAAAACAAGACAAGGCTTGATGTTTATCTCGTTACTACAAAAGGATTTTCGAGGGAATATACCCGCGAGCTTATAAAATCAGGTTTGGTGCTTGTGAACGGGAAACCCGCGCTAAAGCCCGGCCGCTTTGTGGCAGAAACCGATGACATAAAAACTGAGCCCGTTGAAATGAAATATGTCGGGCGCGGAGGGTACAAGCTCGAGAAAGCGCTCGAACATTTCGGTATCGACCTGAACGGTCTGTGCTGCGCGGATATAGGAGCTTCTACCGGCGGGTTCACAGACTGCATGCTTCAAAACGGCGCAAAGAAGGTGTACGCCATCGAAAACGGAAACGGTCAGCTGGCGCAGAAACTGCTGTCCGATTCCGGAGTCGTTTCAATGGAAGATACCGACATAAGAACCGTTTTTTCGCTCGAACCTCCGCCGGAATTTATATCGGTAGATTTGTCGTTTATATCGGTAACGAAAGTCGTTAAAAATATCGCGTCCCTCCTCTCGGAAAACGGTAGCGCTGTTATACTCATAAAGCCGCAGTTTGAAACGGGGACAGGTCTGACCGGGAAATCCGGCGTTGTAAAAGATTTGAAGCTGCATAGAAAAATTTGCACCAATATTATTTGTGAATTTGAAAACAACGGGCTTTTCGCGGCAGGGCTCATCCCCTCGCCTATAAAGGGAAAAAGCGGCAACACCGAGTATTTGCTTTATTGTACCAAAGCTCGGCAACCCGGCATATGCGCGGACTCTTTGATCCGCCGATTAAACCCTGCGGTTTAATCACGCGTTTGTCCGCTTCCGGCACGCTTTGGATTACCGTATAGATTTTAGCGAAAGTTTATTTGCGGCAGCAATAATATCGCCTTTAACGGGCGTTTCTAAAGAGGTAATAATGCATAAAATCGGATTCATATCAAACCCGGGCAAGGATACGGAATACAAGGTAACAAAGAGACTCGGGGATTTTCTGAGTTATCTCGGAAAAACGGTTATAGTCGGCAATGAACTCTCAGGTATTGTACCCGGCAACTCCGTTATACATAAGGATAACATATTCGAGCATTCCGACATGGTAGCGGTACTCGGAGGAGACGGCACCGTACTCGGCGCGTCTTACAAATCGGCAGAATACAAGGTTCCGCTCATGGGCATAAATCTCGGAAATCTGGGCTACTTGACGACCGTTGACAGCCTTGATGCCGAGAAAGCATTTATCGACGTGTTCGACGGCAACTATCAGCTTGAAGAGCGCATGATGCTTCACGCTGTGTCGTATGAGTCAAAAATATCGGAGCACGCATTAAACGATATATGCTTTCTGAAATCCGACGCTTCAAGATTGACTCAACTGGATTTATATATTAATAACGAATTCATCGACAGCTTTAGGGGCGATGGTTTAATAGTCTCCTCCCCGACAGGCTCGACGGCATATAATCTTTCGGCGGGCGGTCCGCTGCTAAAGCCGGACGCGCGCATGTTGCTAGTCACGCCCATAAACACGCATAAGCTGTATTCGCGGCCTCTTGTGGTATCGGAAGACGATGTTATCAGCGTATGCTGCACTGACAAGAACAACCCGCTGATTGTAGCTGCGGACGGGCGGAAGATTCTGGAGGCTGACGAGCGCGACACCGTAACAATTCAAAAAGCAAAAGTATCGGCATCGATTATAAAAACCGGAAATCTTGGGTTTTATGATATAGTAAGAAAAAAACTGATTCGGTAGGTGATAGCATGAAAAACAAAAGACAAAGCAAGATTTTAGAATTTATTAAAATGCACGATATCGAGACACAGGACGAACTGTTAAAAATGCTTAAGGAAGAAGGCTTCTCTGTTACGCAGGCTACAATTTCCAGAGACATCAGAGAGCTAAACCTCATTAAGGTTCAAACAGCGAGCGGTACTCAGAAATATGACTGCATTCGTCAAATCGAAGATTTCGATTCGAACAAATTTATCAAGATATTTAGAGATGGCGTAGACACAATCGATTCAACCGCAAGCCTCATAGTAATCAAAACCCTGCCCGGCATGGCAATGGCTCTTGCTTTGTGCATCGACGGTCTGGGAATCTCGGAAATAATCGGTTCGGTCGCGGGCGACAATACAATCTTCTGCGCGGTAAAGTCTCATGTCGACACAAACATTGTGGCCGACAGACTAAGAGAAATCGTCGGGAAATAGTAACGGTAAAAACCTCAAAGGTTTTACGGGTGATTCCATGCTAAAAGAGATAAGCATCCGTAATGTAGCTCTTATTGAAGAGCTTCATATTGAGCTTTCCGGCGGGCTCATTGTTTTGACGGGTGAAACGGGTGCCGGTAAGTCGATTATTATTGACTCGCTCGGTTTCGTGTTCGGCGAAAGAGCGAATAAGGACTTAATTAGAAACGGAGAATCCTCGGCGTCGGTCGAAGTGCTTTTCGAAATAGAGCACGATTCGGCGCTTGAATACATACGCGGCAAAGGCGTTGAAGTCGATGGCGACAACGCCTTGTTGTTGTGCAGATCAATAACCGCAGACGGAAAGGGCATTTGTAGAATAAACGGCCGAACCGTTCCTTTGGGAATGCTGAGAGACGTTTCGTCCGTACTTGCCGAAATATGCGGGCAACACGAACATCAAAGCCTGACAGACCCGCGTAACCATCTCAACTTTATTGACAGGTTTTGTGAAAGCGATGAACTGACTGAGATTAAAAAAATTCTCGAAAAAAAATGCGCTGAGCATGATGTCATAAATGAGCAAATTCTTTCGATTTCCGGAAACGATTCCGAGAGAGCCGCAAAAATAGAGATTTATAACTACCAAATTAACGAGCTCACATCCGCAAAGCTTAAGCCGGGAGAAGAAAGCGAACTGTCGGAGCGAAAAAAAGCTCTTAATAATTTTGAAAAGCTTTTCTCCTCAGTTTCAAAGGCACTCGAGCTTTTAAGCGAGAGCAACGGAAGCGGGCTTTCTGCTGCCGATAAGGTTGCGCGGGCTCTGACTCACGTTTCGCAGATCGCGGCGCTCACACAGGGCTTCGAGCACTCTGCCGACAAGCTTGAAGAGGCTCATTCCCTTGTAAAAGAAGTAACTGAGTCTCTCTTGAATTTATGCGACGGCCTCGAAGCCGATCCAAACGAACTTGACAAAATCGAAGCGAGGCTTGACCTTATATACAAGCTTAAACGCAAATACGGCGTTACTGACGGAGACAAGCTTACTGAGCATTTAGAGCATATTAAAACCATGCTTGATTCTATCGTAAACAGCGAGGAAGAATGCGGAAAGCTCAGACTCAAACGAGATGAGCTGGAAGCCGAAATCGAGAATTTATGCGGCAAGCTTTCCGATTCGAGAAAACAAGTTTGCGGCGAGTTAAGCTCAAGCGTCATAAAGACACTGGCAGAGCTTGGAATGAATAACGCGGTTTTCACCGTGGAATTTACCAAAAAAGCGAGTTTTACCTCAAACGGTTATGACAGGGCAGAATTTATGATTTCCGCCAATCCGGGCGAACCGCCGAAGCCTCTAACGAGGATAGCTTCGGGCGGTGAAATGTCCAGAATGATGCTCGCCCTTAAAAACGTTTTAATTTCCGCGGACGAGACCGAAACGGTTATATTCGACGAAATTGATGCCGGCATTAGCGGGCGAACCGCTCAAAAAGTTGCGGAAAAGCTTTCAAAACTCGCAAAGGGTCATCAGATACTCTGCGTGTCTCACCTGCCGCAGATAGCCGCAATGGCTGACTCTCACAGGCTTATTGAGAAAATCACTTCCGGCGACAGAACCAGAACAACCGTAAAGCTGCTAGGCAGCGATGAAAGCGTCAGCGAACTCGCCAGACTGACAGGCGGAGCGGAAATTACCGAAGCAACGCTTGCCGCGGCAAAAGAGATGAAAGAACTTGCCGCGAAAATAAAATAAAGAAAATGCTGATTTAAGCGAACGGTTGCGCCGGTAAGGGACAACTGCAAGCATCCCGCTCCGCACAACAGTTGTATGCCCGTCCAAAGTCAATTAATCAGCGTTTACCAAGGTAAACCGCGGCAGCTCAAGTCCGCCGCAGTATCGGAGGAAGTATGCAAGGCTATAATTGCATTGCAGTTTACAACTGCTCGGCTGATAAGCTTTTGATGTGCAAACGCAAAAAAGACCCTTACAAGGGACTATACAACCTTGTCGGAGGAAAGATCGGTTCCTTCGAAGACGGTCTTGTCGCAGCATACAGAGAGCTGCGAGAAGAAACCGGAATAACGGAAGCCGATATATGCTTAAGGCATTTGATGGATTTCACATATTATTATCAAGAGTGCTATGTTTCGGTATATGCCGGAAAGCTAAAACACGATGTCAAAGTATACGGCGACGAAAACGAGCTTTTTTGGTCGGAGCTTGACCTCGACTTTTTTGATATGACACAATATGCCGGAGAAGGCAATATAGGGCATATCCTCGAACAAATAAAGCTGTACAAAAAAGAAATACTCGGATAAAAAGCGAGGCTAATCGGCGGTTTTGCATTTTTTTGTGACTTTTGCTTCGGAAGCTGTCAATAATTTATAAAAATTTCATAGTATGACAGATAATAAACGCATAAAAATTTCAGTCAAAAAGGGGACGATTGGGGGCTACTCGCCCCCAAACCCCTCGGCCTCTGAATTAAAGTGAAATAAAACGGGTAAGATA
>JAVBOO010000011.1:0-84595 GCA_031550435.1 Eubacteriales bacterium | reverse complement strand
ATCTTACCCGTTTTATTTCACTTTAATTCAGAGGCCGAGGGGTTTGGGGGCGAGTAGCCCCCAATCGTCCCCTTTTTGACTGAAATTTTTATGCGTTTATTATCTGTCATACTATGAAATTTTTATAAATTATTGACAGCAGGAAATATTATGCCGGTGCTTTTGGAAATTATAATATTTTCCGGCGTAGCAAAATTTCAAAAAAAGCTTGCATTCGCCACATTCGTCATGTATAATACAAAAGTTGTGACATTTCGGGCATATTTATATGCTCGGAACGGCTGAGAAACGGGAGGTTGCCGCGAGTGCGGGTAGTTCCTGTGGAGCCATGTCCGGTTTTAAACATGGACGACAGTGTCGCTGTACAATCACAGAGGTTGCGGCGAACAAACAATGAACGCTAGGCGTTCGGATTTTATTGTTTGTTTTTTTGTCAGAAAACTTATGACACACCCGGCTAAGTGTACAGTAACAGGTTGGACCTCAAAATAAGGAGGAGCTTCAGTGGCTAACGAAAAAATCAGGGTAACTCTTAAGGCGTATGATCACCATGTACTTGATAAGACCGCGCAGACGATTGTCGATACGGCTAAAAAGACAGGGGCTGAAATCAGCGGACCGATTCCTCTGCCGACGAAGAGGGAAGTAATCACAATCCTTCGTTCCGTGCATGTTAACAAGGATTCGAGAGAACAGTTTGAAATGAGAACCCACAAGCGTCTGATCGACATTCTTATGCCTACGGCTAAAACGGCAGATGCTCTTAAACGTCTCGATATACCCGAAGGCGTTGATATCACTCTTAAGCTTTTATAATAGGGGTGCTGTTCCGCGGTGCGGAACGTTATGATTGCTCTCTGACAAGGGGGTAATCCGCTAATAAACGGAGGTGTAGTATGAAGAAGGCAATTATTGCCAAAAAAGTCGGCATGACTCAGATTTTTGGCGAAAAAGGCGCTTTGATACCCGTTACGGTACTCGAAGCAAGCCCGAACGTAATAGTTCAGAAAAAAACGAAAGATAACGACGGTTACGACGCTATTCAAGTCGGCTACGGCGATGTGAAGATCAAGCATGTAACAAAGCCCGTTAAAGGTCACTTTGACAAGGCAGGCGTTTCGCCCAGAAAGATCCTTAAAGAGCTCAGGCTCGAATCCACGGCAGGCTACGAAGTCGGCAGGGAGATCAAAGCCGATGTGTTTACCGCAGGCGACAAAGTGGACGTAAGCGGTATTTCCAAAGGTAAAGGCTACCAGGGTTCCATCAAGAGACACGGAATGCACAGAGGACCCATGAGCCACGGTTCAAAATATCACAGAGGCACAGGCGCTATGGCTAACTCGTCTACGCCGGGTAAAGTCAGAAAAGGCAAGAGAATGCCCGGTCACATGGGTTCGGTAAAAGTAACTGTTCAGAACCTGACGGTAGTCAGAGCCGATGCCGATAAAAATATATTGCTGATAAAGGGCGCAATCCCGGGCGCAAACGGCTCAATCGTCTTTATCAAAGATACGGTTAAGACAAAGTAGTCTTAGGAAAGGAGGAGCAAAATGTCAACTTTAAACATGTTAAATCAAAAAGGACAGTCCGCAGGCACAATCGAGCTGAAGGACGATATTTTCAACGTTGAGATAAACGAACATGTACTTCATATGTCGGTTGTGGCGTATTTGGCAAATCAGCGTCAGGGCACGCAGTCGGCAAAAACCCGTGCCGAAGTAAGCGGCGGCGGAATCAAGCCTCGTCCGCAAAAGGGCAGCGGCAGGTCAAGACAGGGTTCGATACGTTCTCCGCAGTGGGTAGGCGGCGGCGTTGCCTTCGCTCCGAAGCCGAGGGAATTCAGATTAAAGCTTAACAAAAAAGTCAAGAAACTTGCCATGAAATGCGCTCTTTCGTCAAAGCTTGCCGATAACAACATTATCGTTGTTGACGAGATTAAACTCGACGGCGTAAAAACAAAGGCTATGAACGAAATTTTCAAGAATATAAAGGTCGGAAGAGGTTTGTTGGTTCTTGCTGAACCTAACGACAACATATACCTTTCGGCAAGAAACATTGAAGGCTTCCTTACGGCTACGGTTAACACGATCAGCCCGTATGAGATCCTCAAGTACGACAACCTTATACTTACGAAGGCTGCCGTAGAAAAAATCGGGGAGGTGTACGCATAATGGCCGATTTAAAATATTACGACATTATACTTAAGCCTGTTATCACTGAGAGAAGCATGAACGACATGCAGAATAAAAAATATTCGTTCTTCGTTCATCCCGATGCTACAAAGGTTCAGATCAGACAGGCGGTTGAAAAGATGTTTGACGGCGCGGTAGTCGAATATGTCAACACTATCAACCTCATTGGCAGAAAAAAACGCACTCGTACTTATAAATACGGTACGACCGCAAAGCGCAAAAAAGCTATAGTACAGCTTAAGGAAAACAGTAAGGAAATCGAAATATTCCAGGGCATGTAGGAGGATTGAGAAACCATGGGTATTAAACGTTATAAGGCATATACGCCTTCAAGAAGGCACATGACCTCTTCCGACTTCGCCGAGATTACAAAGTCCACCCCGGAAAAGAGTCTTGTTGTTCATCTGAAGAAGTACTCCGGAAGAAACGATCAGGGTAAGCTCACCGTTCGTCATCACGGAGGAGGCGCAAAGAAAAAATACAGAATTATCGACTTCAAGCGTAACAAGGACGGGATTCCCGCAACCGTAAACGCTATAGAATATGATCCCAACAGAACCGCAAACATTGCTCTTTTGTTCTACGCAGACGGCGAAAAGCGCTATATTATCGCTCCCGTCGGTCTCACTGTCGGAACAAAGGTTATGAGCGGGGCCGAAGCTGAAATCTCTGTCGGAAACGCTCTTCCGATGAGAAACATCCCCATCGGCTCGATTATCCACAACATCGAGATGAGACCCGGCGCGGGCGGACAGCTTGTAAGAGCGGCAGGAAACTCGGCGCAGCTTATGGCTAAAGAAGGAAAGCATGCAACGGTCAGAATGCCTTCGGGCGAAATGCGTATGCTTCCCATTGATTGCAGAGCTACAATCGGCCAGGTCGGAAATATAGATCACGAACTCATAAACATCGGTAAAGCAGGAAGAAATCGTTATATGGGAAAACGCCCGACAGTCCGCGGTTCCGTCATGAACCCCTGTGATCATCCTCACGGCGGCGGCGAAGGCAAAGCTCCTATCGGACGCAAAGCTCCTTCGACACCTTGGGGCAAGCCTGCTCTCGGACAAAAGACGAGAGATCGCAAAAAGGCTTCCGACAAGTTCATTGTCAGAAGACGCGACAAGAAATAGGGAGGTAAATTATGGCACGTTCATTAAAAAAAGGTCCGTTCGCTGATGACCACCTGTTGAAGAAGGTCGCAAAAGAGAACGAAGCAAATACGAAAAACGTTATAAAGACATGGTCCCGCCGTTCAACTATTTTCCCCGAATTCGTAGGACATACGATAGCCGTTCATGACGGCAGAAAGCATGTTCCCGTATACGTAACGGAAGATATGGTCGGACACAAGCTCGGCGAGTTCGCTCTGACAAGAACATACAGAGGACACGGAAAAGACGCCGACAGGAGAAGCAAGGTCAAATAACGAATCGAAAGGAGACTCTAAATGGCTAAGGGTCACAGAAGCCGTACTAAAAAAGAGCGTAACGAACAAAACGTTGACAGACGCCCAAAAGCTCACGGCAGATATCTTAAAATTTCCGATACAAAGGCCAGAATAGTGCTTGATAAAATCAAGAATAAAAGTGTAGCCGAAGCTTCGGCCTTCCTGTTATATTCGCCGCACTATGCAGCCAGACTCATAGAAAAAATACTTGACTCGGCAGTTGCCAACGCCGAAAACAACCTCGGCATGGACGCAACTAAGCTCTATGTTCAGGAAGCCGTAGCAAACAGAGGAAAGTCTTATCAGTCCAGATGGAGACTCAGCCCCCGCGCTAAAGGCCAGGGCTACAGAATAGAACGTCAGGTATCACATGTTTCTATCATATTGAATGAAAGATAGGAGGGCGAATTTTGGGACAGAAAGTTAATCCGCACGGCCTCAGAGTCGGAGTCATTCATAATTGGGATTCCGTTTGGTACTCCGAAAAGGATTTTGCCAAATATTTGCTCGAGGATGACAAAATAAGAAAGTTTATCAAGAAAAAGCTCTACACGGCAGGAATCGCCAAGATTTCTATCGCGAGAACCGAAACAAATCTTAGAGTAACGATTCACGTTAACAAGCCCGGCCTCGTAATCGGAGCCAAGGGCAAAGATATTTCCGAGCTTACGTCTCAGATTCAGAAAATGACGTCTCAGACAGTCAGCGTAAACATCGAGGAAATCAAGATAAAAGAAATGAACGCTCAGCTTGTGGCGGAAGATATCGCTAAAGCTCTCGAAGACAGAGTGACATTCCGCCGCGCTATGAAGCAGGCTATCACTAAGACGATGCGTATGGGCGCTTTAGGTATGAAGACAGCCGTTTCCGGTCGTCTCGGCGGCGCAGACATAGCAAGAACAGAGCATTATCACGAAGGCACCATTCCTCTTCAAACACTTCGCGCAAACATTGATTACGGTTTTGCGGAAGCAACGACGACTTACGGCAAGCTCGGCGTAAAAGTTTGGATTTACAAGGGAGAAGTTTTGCCTGTTAAAGCTAAAAAACAAGCTGAATAGAAGGTGAATAAAAAATGTTAATGCCTAAGAGAGTTAAAAGACGCAGACAATTCAGAGGAAGAATGAAGGGCGAAGCGTTAAGAGGCAACAGAATAAATTACGGCGAATTCGGCTTAATCGCGGCAGAACCCGCATGGATTAAGTCTAACCAGATAGAAGCGGCCCGTATCGCTATGACGAGGTTCATAAAGCGTGGCGGTAAAGTTTGGATCAAGATTTTCCCCGACAAGCCTGTCACGGAAAAACCTGCCGAGACTCGAATGGGTTCCGGTAAAGGCTCACCGGAGTTCTGGGTAGCGGTTGTCAGACCGGGCAGAGTTATGTTTGAACTCGGCGGAGTTCCCGAGGAAACAGCAAGAGAAGCTTTGCGTCTCGCTATGCACAAGCTTCCGATCAAGTGCAAGATACTTTCGAAGCAGGAGCTTGACGCACAGCTCGCGGCAAGAGAGAACTCAAATAACAAGACGGAGGGTGACGCTAATGAAGTCTAAGAATTTTACTGAAGAATTAAGAGCAAAATCGCCCGAAGCTTTGGAGCAGGATCTTGTAGCAGCTAAGAAGGAACTCTTCAACCTCAGATTCCAAAACGCGACAAATCAGCTTGATAACACGCACAGAATCACAGAGGTAAGAAAGAACATAGCCCGTATCAAGACTATCATAACTCAGAAGGAAAAGGGTTTGCTTAAGTAGTCGGGTATCAGATTTTACCCGCGCTCTGCAAAAATACTTTTCATTATCGGTAAGAAAGGAGAATCTTCGTGGAGAGAAACCTTCGTAAAACGAGGATAGGAAAGGTTGTCAGCGACAAGATGGACAAAACAATCGTTGTTGCCATCGTAAACAATGTCAGACATCCTCTTTACAATAAAATAGTTAAGTCCACATATAAGCTCAAGGCTCATGACGAGAACAACGAATGCGGCATCGGCGATACCGTTAAAGTTATGGAGACTCGCCCCCTGTCGAGGGAAAAAAGATGGCGCCTTGTCGAGATTATCGAGAAAGCTAAGTAATTAATCGGAGGTAGCTAAATGATACAACAAGAATCAAGATTGGTTGCCGCGGACAACTCGGGAGCAAAAGAGCTTCTCTGCATCAGAGTTTTAGGCGGTTCCGTCAGAAGATACGCCAATATCGGCGATGTAATAGTCTGCTCCGTTAAAGATGCAACGCCCGGCGGCGTTGTCAAAACAGGCGAAGTAGTTAAAGCCGTTGTAGTCAGAACGGTTAAGGGTCTTTCTCGCCCCGACGGTTCGTATATCAGATTCGACCAGAATGCGGCAGTTATCATTAAAGAAGACAAGAACCCCAAAGGAACTCGTATTTTCGGACCCGTTGCGAGAGAGCTTCGCGAGAAACAATATCTCAAGATTTTATCGCTCGCTCCGGAAGTACTGTAGGAGGTATAGGGATGTCAACTTCAAAAATTAAGAAAAACGATAAAGTCGTTATTATAGCCGGCAAAGAAAAAGGAAAAGACGGCAAAGTTCTCGTTGTCGACAAAAAGAACAACAGAGTTATCGTCGAAGGCAGAAACCTTGTTTCCAAGCACAAAAAGGCTGACAAGCAGAACCAGAGCGGCGGAATTATCAAAAAAGAAAATTATATTGACGCTTCAAACGTTATGTACCTTCACAAAGGCAAACCCACCAGAATCGGGTTTAAGGTCGAAGTGAAAGAGACAGACGGAAAAGCTCAAAGAATAGTTCACAGAATCGCCAAGTCTACCGGCGAGCAGATAGACTAGGGAAGGAGGACGCTAAGTGAATAGATTAAAGGAATATTATCTCAATGAAGTTATGCCCGCTATGAAGGCTAAATTTCAATATACAAACGATATGGCTGTTCCCAAAATCGAGAAAATCGTTGTAAACATGGGTTTGGGCGAAGCTAAGGAAAACTCTAAAGCTATCGAATCGGCTTCGAACGATTTAGCCATAGTAACCGGCCAAAAGCCGATAACAACAAAAGCCAAAAAATCTATTGCGAACTTTAAGCTGCGTGAAGGCATGGCCATAGGTTGCAAAGTAACGCTCAGAGGCGAGAAAATGTACTCGTTCTGCGACAGGCTTATAAACGTTGCCCTCCCTCGCGTCCGCGACTTCCGCGGAGTCAGCGCCGAAGCGTTTGACGGAAGAGGAAATTACACTCTTGGTGTTAAAGAGCAGCTTATGTTCCCCGAAATCCAGTACGATAAGATCGACAAGGTCAGAGGTATGGATATCGTGTTCGTTACGACGGCAAACACAGACGAAGAAGCACGCGAGCTTCTCAGACTGTTCGGAATGCCGTTCAGAAAGTAATAGGAGGATCTTATGGCTAAGAAATCTATGATTCTGAAACAGCAAAAACCGCCTAAGTTTTCGACCAGAGCTTACAGCCGCTGCAACATCTGCGGACGTCCCCACGGAACTCTCCGCAAGTTCGGCATCTGCCGTATCTGCTTCCGTAACCTGGCGTACAAAGGCTTTATACCGGGAGTGAAAAAGGCTAGCTGGTAATTCAAGAAAGGAGGCCAAAAAAATGTCATTAAACACCGATCCTATCGCAGATATGCTTACAAGGATAAGAAACGCAAACTCTACGAATCACACGACGGTTGATATTCCCGCTTCGCGCGTAAAGTGTGCGATTGCCGATATATTGGTTAAAGAAGGCTTTGTCAAGAGCTACGAAACGCTGGAAGACGGAGTCAGAAAGAGTATCAGAATTACTCTTAAGTACGGCAAAGACAAGAACGAGAAAGTAATCACGGGCATCAGAAGAATTTCTAAACCCGGACTCAGAATTTACGCTTCCTGCGAGGATATTCCTCAGGTTCTCGGCGGTCTCGGCTGTGCAATAGTTTCAACAAATCAGGGTATCATTACTGACAGACAGGCCAGAAAACTCGGCGTTGGCGGAGAAGTTCTCGCGTTTGTTTGGTAAGACCGGACAAATTGATTAATTCAGATAAATTCAGGAGGTGCAGAACATGTCAAGAATAGGTAAGTTACCTGTTAATATACCGGCAGGCGTTGAGATAAAGCTTGAAGAAGGCAATCTCTTAACGGTTAAAGGTCCGAAGGGCACTTTAACACGCAAGTTGGTACCCGACATGAACATCGCAGTAGAAGCAGGCGTGATCACAGTTACACGCCCGAGCGATTTGAAGAGACACAAGGCTCTTCACGGTCTTACCAGAGCTCTTATCAACAACATGGTTGTTGGCGTAACCGCAGGTTACTCGAAGACGCTCGAGATAATCGGAACGGGTTACAAGGCTTCAAAGGCGGGAAACACTCTCACTTTGAACCTCGGGTATTCTCACCCGGTTGAAATGAAAGATCCCGACGGTGTAGCATCTGCCGTTGAAGGCCAGAACAAGATTATCGTTTCCGGTATCGACAAGGAAAAGGTAGGTCAGTTCGCAGCCGAAATCAGAGCAAAACGCGCTCCCGAACCTTACAAGGGCAAGGGCGTAAGATATCAGAACGAAAAAGTCAGAAAACTGGCCGGAAAAGCCGGTAAGAAGTAGGAAGGAGGATAAGAGATGATTAACAAACCGTCAAGAACGGAAGCAAGAGTCAAGAGGCACATGAGAATACGCAATCGTATCTCCGGCACGTCCGACTGCCCCAGACTCGCGGTCTTTAGATCTAACAGACACATTTATGTGCAAATTATTGACGACGTAGCGGGAAATACGCTTTGCTCGGCTTCAACAATGGACAAAGCTCTTGCCTCCTCTCTCGAAACGACTTCGGATGTAGAAGCCGCAAAGAAAATCGGAACAGCGATTGCCGAAAGAGCCAAGGCTAAAGGTATTTCAAATGTAGTTTTCGACAGAGGCGGCTACATTTACCACGGAAAGGTAAAAGCTCTCGCTGAAGCGGCAAGAGAAGGTGGACTGCAATTCTAGCAGAAGGAGGTTTTAAATTGAAAAGAATAGATGCAAGCGCACTGGATTTGAAAGACAGAGTCGTTGTTATCAACCGCGTAACAAAGGTTGTTAAGGGCGGACGTACAATGAGCTTTGCCGCTCTTGTGGTTGTCGGTGACGGCAACGGACACGTAGGCGTCGGACTCGGAAAAGCTGCTGAAACCTCTGAAGCTATCAGAAAAGGCAAAGAGGACGCCAAAAAGAACATCGTTAAGATAGAAATCAACGAGCAAGGCACCGTTGCCCATGAAATCCTCGGACATTACGGCGCGGCAAGCGTTTTAATCAAGCCTTCGAGAGAGGGTACCGGAGTTATCGCCGGAGGACCGGTTCGTGCTATTATGGAGCTTGCCGGAGTCAGAAACGTTTCCACAAAATCGCTCGGCTCGAATAACAAGCGCAACATGTTAAACGCAACGATGGAAGGTCTTTCAAAAATAAGAACTCCCGAAACGATAGCAAGACTTAGAGGCAAAACTGTTGAGGAGTTACTACAGTAAGGAGTTGGGCGTAATGGCTGAGAATTTAAAAATAACGTTGATTAAATCGACCATCGGAGCTAAACCGAAGCACAGGCTTACAGCTCAGGCACTGGGTCTCAGAAAGATCAGCGGAACCGTCGTTAAGAAAGACAATCCCGCAACCAGAGGTATGGTAAATCAAATCAGACATTTGGTAAGGGTTGAAGAAATCTAACGGAATCGAGGTGACATTTATGAAGTTAAGCGAAATAATGCCCGCATACGGCTCGAACAGAAAGCATTTCAGAAAAGGCAGAGGTCACGGCTCCGGAAACGGCAAAACCGCAGGCAGAGGCCAAAAGGGTCTCGGCGCTCGTACGGGCGGCGGTGTGCGCAGAGGATTCGAAGGCGGACAGATGCCCTTGTACAGAAGACTGCCGAAAGTCGGATTCAAGTGCAGAAACTCAAAAGATATAGTTGCTGTTAACGTGTCGATGCTGAACGTGTTTGATAACGGTGCCGTTGTTGACGTTGCGGCGCTTCAGTCCAAAGGACTTGTTTCTAATCCGAGAGACGGAGTTAAACTCCTCGGGAACGGAACGCTTGACAAGAAGCTTACCGTGAAGCTTAATTATTTCAGCGAAACCGCTGTACAAAAGATAACGGAAGCCGGCGGAAAAACAGAGGTGATATAATTGTTCGATGTGTTTATCAATGCTTGGAAGGTAAAGGAAATACGCAGAAAATTATATTACATTCTTTTGATGATAGCGATTTACAGACTGGGATGCCATATCGGTCTTCCCGGTCTTAACGCGCTTGACCTGCAAAAGGATGCAACTCAAGGTCTTTTCCAGCTTATAACAGGCGGGGGACAGGGTACGATATTCGCTATGGGTATCGGACCGTACATCACATCTTCGATTATCATTCAGCTTCTTACCGTTGCTATTCCTAAGCTGGAAGAACTCCAGAAGGAAGGCGAAGAGGGTAAGAAAAAGATAAATCAGTACACACGAATTGTCGCTGTCGCGCTTGCTCTTTTACAGGCGTCAGGCACTGTATATTCACTTAGGAACGTTTTTGCGCATCCGGGCTGGTTAGTTTGGATAGTCGCAGTTATCACACTCGTTACCGGTACGATATTCATCATGTGGATAGCGGAACTTTTAACGGAAAAAGGCGTAGGAAACGGATCATCGTTCATCATCTTCTCCAACATACTTTCGGGCTTGCCCGGCGGTGTAAGGCTCCTGTACCAGCTCATAATGAGCAACAGTTCAAACTTTAACTTTATTGGACTTCTTCTGGCTGTCTTGATACTTATCGTATTCGTGTTTGTGACGGGTTTCGTTATAAGAGTTCAGGACGGTGAAAGAAGGATACACGTTCAATACTCAAAGAAGATGGTCGGCAGACAGATGGTCGGCGGACAGTCCAGCTATATACCTATCAAGGTAAATATAGCCGGTGTTATGTCCATAATCTTCGCGATATCACTGCTTCAATTTCCGCAGACTATTTACCAGTTCTGGCAAGACGACAGGCTCAAGGTGGTTGTCGACTGGCTGAGTATTCATCATCCGTTCGGAGCTTGCCTCTATGTGTTCCTGATATTCTGCTTCACATTCTTCTATACTTCCTTTGCTATCAACCCGATAGAAATGGCAGAGAACTTGAAGAAGAACGCCGGCTTTATACCCGGTATACGTCCGGGTAAACCGACATCGGACTATATCCAGCGTACAATTAGCAGACTTTCATGGATAGGCGCAATTTTCTATGCTATAATCGCTATGGTTCCCGTACTTTTACAGTGGTTACTTCTTCTTGTTTTCAAACAGAATATAAGCGTTGGCATAGGCGGAACAACATTGCTCATCGTTACCGGTGTTGCGCTTGAACTTGTTAAGCAGCTCGAATCGCAATTGCTCATGAGACATCATAAAGGATTTTTGGGCAACAGCTAGAAAAACCGATTTTGCTTTCGTTTGTCCGGATTAGTATTGCGCGGGAGTGAACCATGCCGACGGCAAGAGTATTGCTTCCGCATTCCGGACAATTCCGGGCAGTCGGCATGAGAGTGGGGATTGCTATGAGGCTTGTACTAATCGGACCGCCCGGAGCGGGCAAAGGCACACAGCTTACCAGACTTTCCGAGCACTTTGGTATAAGATCTGTTTCAACAGGTGATATACTCAGAGAGCAAATGATGCTGAAAACTCCGCTCGGTATCTCGATAACAGAACAGATGAACAGCGGAAGTTACGTTGAGGATGAAATTGTACTCGGGCTTGTTAAAAAGCGTCTCGATATGGAGGAGTACAAGAAAGGTTTTATCTTGGACGGTTTTCCCCGTACTTTAGTTCAAGCCGAAAAGCTTTGCGAGATGCTTGCCGAGAAGGGAATTGCGCTCGATAAGGTAGTCATGATAAGTGTACCGGACGATATTGTTATCCGCAGGATGGCGGGAAGATACACTTGTCCGAATTGCAGCCACAGCTTTCATGCCGTGACAATGCCGCCGAAGGTTGACGGCATATGCGACGACTGCGGGCATAAACTGATTATTCGGGATGATGATCTGCCGCTGACGGTTTTGCGAAGACTGAATGTTTATAAAACGTTAACGGAGCCGATACTGCAATATTATGAGAGCAGGGGACTGCTTGTAACTGTAGACGGAACCGGAAAGTCTCAGGGCATAACCGAGGATATACTGGTGCGTCTGAAAGGGTTCGAATGAGGAAAAGGCATCAAATTATGTCAATATTTATTAAGAACGAAGAACAGATCGAGAAAATGCGTGTTGCATGCCGCATTACCGGCGAAACGCTGAATTTACTCGAAAAGCATATCAGAGCCGGTATAACTACAGGCGAACTTGATGCCATTGCGGCTGAATATATAAGGTCACAAGGTGCTGTTCCGTCATTTTTAGGCTATAACGGTTATCCGGCGAATATATGTGTTTCTGTCAACGAAGAGGTTATCCACGGTATCGGCGGTATAAGAAAGCTTAATGAAGGCGATATTGTTAGCGTTGATGTCGGAGCATATATAAACAAGTTTCACGGTGATGCCGCCAGAACTTTTGCCGTAGGTGAAATTACAGACGAGCATAAACGGCTCATTGAAGTTACAAAACAGAGCTTCTTCGAAGGCATAAAATATGCAAAAGAGGGGCACAGGCTGAACGAGATATGCGCCGCTATAGGCGACTATATCGAAGCGAACGGATTTACCGCCGTTAAAGAGTTTGTCGGACACGGTGTCGGAGCAAAACTCCACGAAGCACCTCAGGTACCGAACTACCGCCAGGATACTTCCGGGCCGAAGCTCGCGCGGGGGATGACACTTGCGATAGAACCGATGGTGAACGCCGGCAGGGCAGATATCAGAATACTGTCGGATATGTGGACGGTTGTTACCGGAGACAGAAAGTATTCCGCTCACTATGAAAATACGGTGCTCATAACGGACGGCGAGCCGGAAATTTTAACTCTTGTTTAGTCGGGGGGCGAAAATGTTTGCTTTGGGTCAAGTCGTATTCTCGAAATACGGAAGAGACAAGGGCAAGGCGTTTATCGTGACCGCAGAAGAAGGCGAGTTCATATATCTCGTTGACGGAAGGCTGCGTACCCTTGCGAAACCTAAGAAAAAGAAAGCTAAGCATGTTCAGATTACGTATCACATCGATAACGAAATCGGAGAGAAGCTCGGCTTGAAAAAGTACTTGAATGATGCGGACTTCAGAAAAGCACTCCGCGTCTATGACAAAGATTACCGCTCACTAAGCGATAACCTAACAGATTTGAGCGGCGAAACTGCCGAAAAAAAAGGGGAGTGTTGAGCTTGTCGAAGGCTGATGTTATCGAAGTTGAAGGCATTGTAGTAGAAAAACTGCCAAACGCGACATTTCAAGTCGAGCTTGAGAACGGGCACAAAATCATCGCCCATATTTCAGGTAAACTGCGGCAGAATTTCATCAAAATAATACCCGGCGATAAAGTTGTGGTTGAAATGTCGCCCTATGACCTGACAAAAGGAAGGATAACCTGGAGAGATAAGTAATCCGGTTTCCGCAATACGAACGGGTATCCGTTTCGAAAAGAAAGGGGTTTACTATGAAAGTCAGACCATCAGTAAAACCGATGTGCGAATACTGCAAGATTATCAAGAGAAAAGGCAGAGTTATGGTTATATGTTCTTCGAAGCCGAAGCACAAACAAAGACAGGGCTAAAGGACCTATGTCGTTGTATCAAGGCTAAGATAGGGTCAGTGCCCTTGAAAGCGAAATAGCAATTTTTCGGCGGCCGAGACATAATGTCTGCCGGCAGGTCTGATCCAAGAATCAGGCTAAAGCGCATACCGCGCGAGCGGTGAAAAACAATGGAGGTGCATTTAACAGCATGGCACGTATTTCCGGTGTGGATTTACCGAGAGAGAAAAGAGTGGAAATAGCTCTTACTTATATTTTCGGTATAGGGCTCCCGAGCTCACAAAGAATAATTAAAGAAGCTAAGGTTAATCCGGATACAAGAGTCAGAGACCTCACAGACGACGAAGTAGGTCGTCTCCGTGAAGTTATTGACAGATCACAGGTAGTCGAAGGCGATCTTAAGCGCGAAGTAGCTCTTAATATAAAGAGACTTGTCGAGATTGGCTGCTACAGAGGCATCCGTCACAGAAGAGGTCTTCCCGTAAGAGGACAAAGAACAAAAACTAACGCCAGAACTCGTAAAGGTAAGGCTAAGACAGTTGCCAACAAGAAAAAATAGTATAGGAGGTAGCGCTAATCAATGGCTAAGAAAGTTACGGTTAAAAAAGGCACAACAAGACGCCGCCGCGAGAAGAAAATCGTCGAGCGCGGTCAGGCTCATATACAGTCAACGTTTAACAACACGATAGTAACAATTACCGATTCCGTAGGCAATGCGTTGTCACACTGCAGTGCGGGACAGTTGAATTTCAGAGGTTCGAGAAAGGCTACTCCTTACGCCGCGCAGATGGCTGCGGATACAGCTGCCGGACTTGCAAAAGAGTTCGGACTCAAAGTTATCGAAGTTTTTGTTAAAGGTCCCGGCGGCGGACGTGAAGCCGCAATCAGAGCATTGTCTGCAGCAGGTCTCGAAGTTACGATGATTAAAGACGTTACTCCGGTACCGCATAACGGTTGCAGACCGCCAAAACGCAGAAGAATATAATCGGGAGGTGCAGATAAATGGCTATTAACAGACAACCAACAATGAAAAGAGCCAGAACATTGGGCATCAACCCTTTGTACATGGGCTGCGTAAAAAAATCAAAGAAAAAGGTTGCAAATCCTAACAAGAAGATAACAGAGTACGGTCTTCAGCTTAAGGAAAAGCAAAAAGCTAAGTTCATTTACGGAGTACTTGAGAAGCAGTTCAGGCTTTACTACAAAAAGGCTCAGAACCTGAGCGGTATCGCCGGCGAGAACCTCCTTAAGTTATTGGAGCTTCGTCTTGACAATGTTATATACAGACTTGGTTTCGCGAGAACAAGAAAAGAAGCGAGACAGATTGTTTCTCACAATCATGTAAGCGTAAACGGCAAGAAGGTTAACATTCCGTCTTATCTCGTTTCGGCGGGTGATGTTGTCGCTATCAGAGAGAAGTCTAGGGATAATCAGCAGTTTGTTAACGTACTTGACAGAACGCATGCTCACACTGTACCTCAGTGGCTTACATCCGAGAAGGATAAGCTTCAAGGAACGGTAGTCTCCGTGCCCGAGAGATCACAGATTGACACTCCCGTTAATGAAACGCTTATCGTTGAGTTGTACTCCAGATAATTTCCGATACTCACGAATATCGCAACCTTTCCGCTTCGCAAGAAGCGGAAGAGCGCGGTTAAACGCGGCGCTCATGGTACAATCATTTGCAGGGAGGTACATTAGTGTTTGAATTTGAAAAACCTCGCATAGATATAGCCGAGAGATCGGCAGACGGCAAGTATGCACGTTTTGTAGTCGAGCCGCTCGAAAGAGGTTACGGGACAACACTCGGCAACTCGCTGAGAAGAATACTTCTCTCATCGTTACCGGGCTGTGCGGTTTCGAGCGTGAAATTTGACAGAGTGTTGCACGAATTCAGCGTTATACCCGGAGTCAAAGAAGACGTTTCCGAGATAATACTTAATTTAAAAGAGCTTGCTCTTAAGAACACGTCAAAGAGTAACGAACCCAAGCTTGCGTTATTAGAAGCGACCGGAGAAGGCGAAGTTTTTGCCGGAGACATTAAGTTTGACGGCGAAATAGAAGTTCTAAATCCGGATCTGCACATAGCAACGCTCGCAGGCGGACCGGATTGCAAGCTTTCGGCAGAGATAACGATAACAAAAGGCAGGGGTTACCTTGCCGTGGACAAAAGCGAAAAGAGCGGTTCTTTGACATCTATACCCGTAGATTCCCTGTATACACCTGTACGCAGAGTTAACTTTACGGTAGGCAATACCCGCGTCGGACAGATAACCGACTACGATATGCTTACAATCGAGGTGTGGACAAACGGAGCCATTGTTCCCGAGGACGCGATAAGCATGTGTGCACAGATACTCAGCGAGCATTTGAGCCTGTTTATTAACCTCTCTGAGAACACAGGCGAAGTTACCGGCGTGCTTGTCGATAAACCGACAGGAGCGAAGGAAAAAGTGCTTGAGCTCAGTATCGAAGAACTTGATCTCAGTGTCCGCTCGTACAACTGCTTGAAGAGAGCCGGTATCAACTCTGTTGATGATCTTGTGAACAAGACCGAAGAAGATATGATGAAGGTCAGAAATCTCGGACGCAAATCTCTTGAAGAAGTGCTTAATAAGCTTGCAGAACTCGGACTCTCACTGAGGCCGAACGAAGATTAGTAAAGTAGGAGGTTAACAACATGCCCGGTTACAGAAAACTTGGACGTACGTCTTCTCAGCGTAAGGCTATGCTCAGAAATCTTACGACCAATTTATTATACCACGGTAAAATCACGACGACCGAAACCAGAGCGAAAGAAGTAAGAAAAATAGCTGAAAAGCTTATTACTCTTGCAGTGAAAGAAAAGGACAACTTCGACGAAGTTACCGTTAAAGCAAAAATAGCGAGAAAGAACGCTAGCGGAGAGCGCATCAAAGAAACCGTAAACGGCAAAAAAGTTTCGGTTTATGATGAAATCGACAAAAAGATTAAGAAGGATCAGCCTTCCCGCCTCGTAGCGAGAAGAAAGATGCTCAGCGTTTTATATCCCGTTACAGAAGTTCCCGCGGACGGAAGAGCTGTTCGATCAAACACAAAGGTAGTTGATATGCCTAAGAAAATGTTTGAAGAAATCGCTCCGAAATACGTTGACAGACGCGGCGGATACACGAGAATTATTAAGCTCGGAAAGCGCGTCGGAGACAATGCGGAAATGGTTATAATCGAGTTAGTGTAACTCAAGTCTGCCGTTGAATTTCATTAATTATTATTGAGCGTGTTTGGAATTTGTTTTGCCAACCTAAGTTGGAAAACAATTCCTATACACGCTCAATTTTTTTATTATGCGACATGCATTCTTATTAAATATACTTGCATAATATGTAGTTGTGTGGTAATATAAGGCGAATATGGAAGTACAATTATTATACTTAGGAGGATTATTATGAAAAGAAAAAGAATTGTTTCCGCGTTGCTTGCCTTGGCGATGGTCGTAGGTGCAGGTACATTTCAGCAGATGGATCTGAAAGCGGCTGTACGGCAGCAGATGTACGGTCCGTCTGACGGCGTTGACTTATCGGCCGGTCCAAGCGGGCTTATGAACAACGCAAACAATGTATATATGGGTACTTTTAAGCATGCTACAGTGCTGAAAAGCGGCAGCTGGGGTCAGGCAACGCAAAGAGAAGCCGACTTTACTCCTATTCTTTGGAGAATCATGGGTGAAGAAGAGGAAGAAGGATACATAACGGTTATGAGCAAGTACGGTCTTGACTCTATGCAGTATCTGGCGTCGTCTGAGGATAACGTATACAAGACATCTGAGATCAGAGCATTTTTAAACAATGAGTTTCTCGGTGTTTTTTCGGGTGCCGAGAAGACAGATTATGTTATTCCGCCTGTAACCGTGGGTGTCGGAAAATACAATGCAGGCACCGAAGAACGCGATAACAGGCTTCAAAACGGGGTAGAATATCCTTACAGTATCGAGAATCAAAAGATATATCTGCCTTGGGCTACGAATTACAGCGCTTCCGGCAGACAGTATGCAACTGTCTTTTGGTCGGCAGGGGATGACATACAAGACAGATACGCTTTGGTCAGAAGAGGAATGTATCCCACTATTCCTGAAAACATTGCGACGCTTAAGAGCGGAACAGCTGTTGAATATTGGACAAGAACCCCTCACTACGTATATTATAACGGTGTGCTTGTAGTACTTCCTAATGGACGCGTTCAGCAGGAAGCCAGCGGCAAGGGTGATTATTTCTGCATACGCCCCGAGTTCAAGCTTAACCCGGACAGTATAATTTTCGCTTCCGAAGTCGGCGGTACAGGTCTTGGAGCAACAGAGGCAGACGGATACTACTATGCTACTTCAGCTACCGGAAAGAACTTTAAGCTTACAATTCTGAACGAAAATCTCAGCATAACGAATATCAGCGCGAACGGAAAGTCCGTAGCCCAAGGTTCCATGGTATCGGCAACGCAAGGGAAGGAAATCGTTCTCGGCGGAGCTATAGGCGAAGGAACGGATTCGATTGCATACAAAATTGTCAGCGGAAATGAAGAGAGAACAATCATTTCCTACGGTGTCGGAACGGCGGACAGCGTAACTATACCCGCAGATCTCGAAAGCGGCGATTACACAGTTTATGCTTGGGCTCAAAAGAGCAACAGCCATAACAGCAACGAAGGCAGCGTACCGTTCTACTTTACTCTTAGTGTCGCTCCTTACGTTCCCGGCTCCGTTCCCGTTACGGGCATCAAAATAGAACAGAGCGCGTTTACAAATCTTGCCGTAGGTAACAAGATCCAGCTTACTGCTGTCGTTTCTCCTGAAGGTGCTTCGAATAAGACTGTTACCTGGGTGTCATCAAATCCGGCAATTGCGTCTGTTGACAATGAAGGAGTCGTCAGCGGACTTAAGGCGGGAACAATTATTATAACGGCAATTTCGTCTGACGGAAACATAAAGGCATCCATCGCCGTTAAAGTAACAAAATAGCCGAAATAGCTGCGGCTATACAGCTTGCGCTTATTATGCGCTTACTGAAAGCAATAAAATTGGCGAATTTCGTGCCATCATAACAAAAAAGCTCGACCGTGCGAACGGTTGAGCTTTTTTTCGGATTGCGAAAGGAAACGGCGCTATGCGGCACTGCATCGTCGCTAATCAAACAATTTTCAATATGTATTCATATTCGGGGTAGACAATATCAGTGCCGCGCTTGCGGAAGCTGCCGGTGTCTTTATTAATGCTGAAGCCGAGCTTGTTCAAAACGGCGTTCGAACCGGCATTTTCTTTTGCGACTTTCGCTGTAAATGACGTCACGCCAGCGGCTTTGCCGATTTCAATAAGCTTGCCGAGGATTTCTGTCGCAAACCCTTGTCTTTGATACTTCTTATGCACGGCGTAGCCGAAATCCCATCGTTTTCCATCGTACAACGGTACGATACTGCAAGTGCCGAGAAAATCACCTGTGGCCTTGTGAAAGACTACCAGCGGATACCAGCCTTCATCATTCTCTATTCCGACCGCAAAATTTAGAGTCGCCTCATCCGCCTTGTCTCGGGGAGGATCGGACATATATCTGCCCATATCGTCATCAAGCCAGATGTCTAAACAGGAAGGGCCATCGGACTCTCGAGTACTGCGTATTGTTAACCTCTCGGTTTGAATCTCCGGCATTTGCATATGTACCCCCTTTATAAGACCTAAGTAAGCTCTTATCGCATATTTTTCATTATTATCGAAGCAATGCTTTCTATGTCTGCCTGTACATCAACGGCTCCGGCATCATATGCCGCCTTGGGCATTCCGTAAACGACGCAGGTTTCCTTATTTTGCCCTATTGTAAACGCACCCTTGTCGTGCATGGCTTTAAGGCCTTCGGCACCGTCTGAACCCATACCTGTCAGTATAACACCGACAGCGGGAATGTTCAGCTCGGCGACGGATTTAAACGTTACATCAACGCTGGGTTTGTTTATTCTGCTGCTGTTGTCCTCATAGACCGAAGCATAGAGACCGCTTGAGGACCTCTTAACTTCCAGCTGCGTTTTACCCGGTACGATAAGGCATAGCCCGTTTCGCAGTACATCTCCGTCTTTTGCTTCCCAAACACTCATGGCTGATTCTTTGTTTAGACGCTCGGCATACAGGCGCGTAAAAACAGGCGGCATATGCTGCACAAGGACAACAGGCGGGAAATCTTTGGGCAGGGTGGGGATGATTTTTGCTGCGGCTTCGGTTCCGCCGGTTGAAGATCCGATGACAAGTATTTTTGTGAACTTGTCACCGTAATCGGCTTTAAGCTCTCTGGCATAAATATTGGTCAGACGCGACTTCAGTGAGCGCAGTCTGTAAATGATAAGAGCCGCGAAGTTCTGAGTCATCTCTTCCGGCTTAACTAAAAATTCGGTGACCCCGCTTCTGAATATGTCGTGCGCTTCACTCTTTGAGCCGCAAAGCACAATATAATTTTGCCTGCTGCTTTTTAGAAAGGTTTCCACGCGGCTTCGTCTGTCATACGGTGTATCAAGAACGACAAAAGCGGAAGGGTTCCCTTTGACCAGTCTGATGAGTGACTGCTCGTTCGACACGACAAACGCGTCAGAAACACCTTCCGTATTTTTGAATAGTTGGGCTATATCAATACTGTATGAAGTTTCGGTATAGAAAACCACAACCAGTTCTGCCATTTCATCCTCGCTCGATTTATTACTCATAAGAGCTATATTTCGCGGTTAAGAGGTTTGTCGTTATTATTGATCCCCCGATCAAACCATGCGGTTTAATCATCAATTACACCGCCCGCGGGCCTAAGGGGGATTGAGGCGATAAGCTTAGCGTATGGTTTAATTGTCGCCTCAATAACCCGTATCGGCTGTATCCCGGAAAAGATACAGCCGATATGGGTTCGCAGAGAGCGGTGTTAACGCGACCTACTTTAAAATCGTGAGCAGGAAGCCGGCGGCGACAGCAGAGCCTATAACTCCGGCGACATTCGGGCCCATAGCGTGCATGAGCAGGAAATTCGAAGGATTTGCCTTTTGCCCTTCAACCTGGCTGACACGCGCCGCCATTGGAACAGCTGAAACGCCTGCGGAGCCTATCAGCGGGTTAATTTTTCCGCCTGTCAAAACATACATAAGTTTTCCCAACAGAATTCCGCCGACGGTACTGAACATAAATGCGAACAGGCCGAGGAATACTATGCCTATGGTCTCCCATGTGAGGAATTTGCTTCCGACTGTCGTCGCGCCGACGCATATCGAAAGGAAAATCGTTACTATGTTCATAAGTGCGTTTTGAGCAGTATCCGAAAGTCTGTCAACAACTCCGCATTCGCGCATAAGATTGCCGAGCATGAGCATACCTAGAAGCGGCGCTACCGAGGGGAGAAGAAGTATCGTGAATACCGCGACTATTATCGGGAATACAATCTTTTCTTTTTTTGAAACTTCCCTGAGCTGTTCCATTTTCACTTCTCGTTCTTTTTTCGTTGTAAGCGCACGCATAATTGGAGGCTGAATAAGGGGAATCAGCGCCATATACGAATATGCGGCGATTGCGATGGGTCCGAGAAGATCCGGAGCGAGTTTGCTTGTCAGCCATATAGCCGTCGGGCCGTCAGCTCCGCCGATAATGCCGATTGCGCCGGCCTGCTGTGCCGAGAAACCGAGTACTATCGCGATAATAAACGCACAGTAAATTCCCAGCTGAGCGGCGGCTCCGAGCATAAGAGATTTCGCGTTTGCAAGCAGAGGGCCAAAGTCGGTCATAGCTCCGACACCGAGGAAAATAAGCGAAGGATAGATATTGAGTTTAACGCCCAGATAGAGTATATCCATCAGGCCGCCTTCATGCAGAACACGCCCGAAGTCAACCGTTTTTTCGGCGAATAATTCGGGATGAAAAATATCCGAAAACGGAAGGTTAGTCAGCAGCATACCGAAAGCAATACCTATGAGCAGGAGCGGTTCAAATTTTTTTACAATACCTAGATACAGGAGGACACAGGCGAGTATAATCATCACAAGCGACTTCCAGTCGCCGGTAACCAGACCGAAGAAGCCCGAGCCTTCCCAAATTGATTTTATTACGTCAAGCACTTATACCCCCCCTAACCGAGAACTACAAGAGCTGTGCCGGTTTCAACGGCTGCTCCTTTAGCGACAAGTACCTGAACGATTTTACCGTCTCTGCCGGCCTTTATCTCGTTTTCCATTTTCATTGCTTCAAGAACGACAAGTGTGTCGCCCTTTTTAACTGCCGCGCCGGTTTGGAATTTAACGTTTACGATAGTTCCCGGCATAGGCGATTTTATAACTTCGCCAGATGCGAGCTGCGGCGCTGCTTGAGTGGGAGCAGCTGAGGGCGCGGTCGCAGCCTGAGGAGCGGAAACGGCTGCGGGAGCGGGAGCGACAGCTTCAAATTCGTTGAGGAGAACGGCTTCACCGTCCGTAACTTCCACTTCATAGGTGATTTTATTTAGAGTTACTTTATATTTCATACAGTTTTGCCTCCATCATCTATTTGACACGCTTTATCGAGATAAAGCGCAGTTGGTTAAGCGGTTTTTTCATTTTGTCAGCAACTATCGCCATGATCATAGCCGCGGCGCGATCAGGCGTGTCGTAAAGCATTACGCCGCCGGCTGAACCGGGGGCAAGTTCTGCGGGCGCAGCCTCATACGATTCTTCGATAAGCTCTTGTTTCTTTGGTCTGAAAATCGCGGATATGATATAGATAACACCCATTATGAGAGCCAGCATTATAAAAACTACAAGCATTCCGAGCAGGGAAGGCAGTATCGCGTCTAAAGCATTTTTTATCTCCACGGCGCGCCTCCTTTATATTTTTGTGATGGTGTATTTGACAACATTTTCTTCTTTTTCTTTGCGGGCTTTGAAAAATTTCTCAGCGATCTGAGGGAAGGAAGCATAACTGAGCACATCTTCGTCCGAACGGGCGAGGGCTCCGGCTTCTTTTTTGGCAGTTTCGTAGCCGGGCTTGAGTGTTGCGGCATAACGTTCTGTTATACGAGTTTCGTCTCCGAGAATTGTTTTTATGATTTCAGGATTGATTTCTCCGGGAGGTGTGCCATATTCTCCCTTAATATATGAACGGATTTCGTTTGAAACGTTTTTGTATCTTTCTCCCGCGAGAACGTTAGAAGCGGCCTGAACCCCGACCATTTGACTCATAGGAGTTACAAGAGGGGGATAACCGAGGTCTGCTCTGACTTTCGGCGTCTCCTGAAGAACCTCTTCAAGTTTGTCAATCGCGTTTTGCTGTTTGAGCTGGGCGATAAGGTTTGAGAGCATGCCTCCTGGTATCTGATAGTTGAGAGCATCTGTTTCGGTTCCGAGAACAAAGGCGTCAAGCAAGCCGGATTTAACGTATTCGTCCTTAATAGGCTTAAAGAAATCGTTTATCTGCTTAAGAACATTGAAGTTTAAGCCGATATCATAACCGAGTTGCTTAAGCGAGTATGCCATGGATTCCGTTGCGGGCTGGCTCGTACCGCCGGACAGGCACGAAATTGCCGTATCGATACCGTCACAACCTGCTTCTATCGCTTTTAACAGCGTAAGAGGGCCTAGACCTGTCGTTGAATGCGTGTGGAGCTGTATCGGAACTTTAACCGTAGATTTGAGCGCTTTTACAAGGTCATAGGCTTCTTGCGGGCCCATTATGCCGGCCATGTCTTTAATGCATATTGATTTTGCGCCTATTTCTTCCATACGCTTGCCGAGCTTTGCATAGGCCTCGATAGTATGAACGGGAGAGGTTGTATAGGAAATCGCGCACTGTGCTTCTCCGCCGCGTTTGACAGTTTCGTCAACTGCGGTTTCTATATTCCGAAGGTCATTGAGCGCATCGAATATACGCATAACGCTGATGCCGTTTTCTATGGATTTTCTTACAAAAAGCCGGACGATATCGTCGGGATAATGCTTATAGCCGAGGATGTTCTGACCTCGCAGAAGCATTTGCAGCTTCGTGTTTTTAACATTCTTTTTGATTGTACGAAGTCTTTCCCAGGGATCCTCGTTCAAATATCTGAGACACGAGTCGAACGTTGCTCCTCCCCAGCACTCCAAAGAATAAAATCCCGCCTTGTCCATCACGCTCAATATTTCCGTGAATTTTGAAGTCGGCATGCGGGTTGCGAGAAGAGATTGCTGAGCATCGCGCAACACAGTCTCCGTAAAACGAATTTTCATGTTATCCTCCTTATAAGTGATGCCGAAAACATGCAGCCGTAGGCAAAGCTTTGTTTTTGGCAGTTGTTAGTGATTATATCACATAATTTATGACAGAAATACACAAATTAGTTTTTTAGATATTACTTCGGCAACAAAATATAGGAAAACGCTATATTTTGTTGTTCTCAAGCTTAGACGCAGATGCGCCGCATTGTAGCGCTGCGGCGTATCTAAGCACGTCTGCTCGGGCCAAGTAACCGCGTAAGTATTTTAAACGGTATTTAACTTCCGCGGTGATATATAAAGTATATTATATTCGGCGCAAAAAGAAAATACGGAAATATGACATAAGTAAGACGGCTGCAAACAAGAGTAAGCCGGTCAAATTTCACAAATCATTCCGGGTTTTGGCAGACCGGGGGGAAATTGTCAGAATAAGGAGCGGATATGAAAGAGTTAACCCTCAGTGAATTTCAAAGGATAAGCGAATATATCAAGAAAAATTACGGTATAACATTAGGGGCGGAAAAAAAATCGCTCATTTACTCAAGGCTTAAATCCGAGCTTGAGGCAAAAGGTTTTCAATCGTTTACGGAATATTTTGACGACCTGTTGAACGACAGGTCCGGCGAAGCAATAATAAAATTTATCAACCGAGTCACTACAAATCATACGTTTTTTATGCGTGAGCCTGATCATTTTGTGTATTTCAAAGACTGCGTGCTGCCGTATATAGCCGAAGAGTATGCCCAAGTTAGAGATTTGAGGCTTTGGTGTGCAGCGTCTTCAACCGGAGAAGAGCCTTATACGCTTCAAATGATAATAAACGATTTTTTTGCCGACAAACCCGGCTGGAACACGGAGATTCTGGCAACGGATATTTCGGTAAAAGTCTTGCAGAAAGCCGTTAACGGCGTTTACAGCGAAGAAAGCATCAAACCCATGCCCGAAGCTTGGAAAAAAAGATATTTTCGAAAACACGGTACAGATTTTGCCGTAACTGACGATATAAAATCAAAAGTGTTTTACAGAAAATTCAACCTAATGGAAGAAAGACTGCCGTTCAAGAAAAAATTTCAGGTTATTTTCTGCCGTAACGTAATGATATACTTTGACACGCCGACCAAAGACGAGTTAATTGACAGATTTGCGGATGTGCTTGAACCCGGTGGTTTTTTGTTTGTGGGACACTCCGAAACGGTAAATATGCAGAACGTAAAATATAAATATGTAAAACCGGCAATTTACAGAAGAGTATAGTATATAACGAACAACTCAGAAAAGGTGATGTGTTTTGTCAGACTTCGACAGGTCAATGATTGAAATGTTTACATTCGAGATGTCACAGCTGCTCCAGCATCTTGAGCAAAACATTGTTCAGGGCGATACCGGTTACAGTATGGACGGTATAAACGAAATATTTCGCGTCATGCATACGATAAAGGGTTCTGCCGCTATGATGGAGTTTACGGGCATAGCGGTTTCTGCTCATGCCATCGAGGATTTGTTCTTTTATCTCAGAGAGGAGAACCCGAGTGATGTAGACTTTTCGAAGATTACAGACCTTGTCCTTTCGAGTGTCGACTTTATTAAAGAAGAAATCGCCAAAATTGAGGCGGATGCCCCGGCAGACGGAGACGATTCCGAAAATATTGCAAGGATCAAGGAATTTCTTAATTTTATTAAAGGCGGCGCTAAGCCTGAACCGGCAAAGCCGGATGCTCAGCCTGCTTCCATCGGGAACAGCACGGCCGAAGTTTCTCCTGAGGATGTTCCGGAAAACGCGAACGTGTTCGATGTTGTGCTTCGATTTGATGACGGATGTGAAATGGAGAATGTTCGGGCTTTTACAGTTGTCCATAACATTAAAGACCATGTGATATCATGCGCGTCAGTGCCTGAAAATCTTATAGACGAAGCGTCAATCGACATTATCCGCGCGAACGGGCTGAAGCTTAAGATAGTAACATATCAAATACTTGAGGAGCTCAGAGAGATGCTGGCTGCGACCATTTATCTCAAAGAGCTGAGTATCGAGCCTGAAAAACATGATGCCGCGCCCGAAGAAAAAAAGAGCTCAAACGGAGCTTCGTCAGCCTCGGTTTCATCCGCTTCTGCTCATTCGGCTGTTAAAGACGCGAATCAGTCGATCAAAAAAGCTGCCGGTTCAAGCATGATAAGCGTTAACGTCGGAAAGCTTGACGATTTGCTGAAGCTTATGGGCGAGCTCGTCATATCCGAAGCCATGGTAACTCAGAACCCCGAGCTTGAGGGTCTTGCTCTGGATGGTTTTTACAAAGAGGCAAGACAGCTGAAATCCATAATAAAAGAGATGCAAAACACGATTATGAGTCTAAGAATGGTGCCGCTTTCGGCAACGTTTTTCAAAATGAACAGAATCGTAAGAGACATGTGCAAGCAGCTCGGAAAAGATATTCAGCTCGAAATATACGGAGAAGAAACAGAAGTCGATAAAAATATTATCGAGCACATAGCCGATCCTATAATGCACATAATAAGAAACTCGGCCGACCACGGGATTGAGCTTCCGGAGACAAGGGAGGCGGGCGGAAAAGACCCGAAGGGTACAATAAGCCTTGAGGCCGAAAGCTCCGGCAGTGACGTTATCATCAGAATCAGGGATGACGGAGCCGGTTTGAACAAGGCAAAAATTCTTAACAAGGCGAAAAATAACGGCATGCTTACAAAACCCGAAAACGAATACAGCGACAAGGAAATATTCCAGTTTGTATTCATGCCGGGGTTCTCGACAAACGAAAAAGTTACGGAGTTTTCAGGCAGGGGCGTCGGAATGGACGTTGTCTTTAAAAACCTTGAGCTTGTTAACGGGCAGGTATTTGTTGACAGCACGCCGGGCGAGGGCTCGACGTTCACGATGAAAATACCTCTGACTCTGGCTATTATCGACGGTATGCTTGTAACTGTCGGAGATTCGAAGTTTACGCTCCCGATACTTGCTATAAGAGACAGCTTTAAGCCCAGGATGAAGGACATTTTCCTCGACCCGAACGGAAACGAAATGATAACCGTCAGAGGAGAGGTTTACAATATCGTCAGGCTTTACGAGTTCTTCGGTATGACTCCCAAGTATACGAATCCGGATGAGGGCATAATGATAATGCTCGAAAACGGCGACCAGATTATCTGTCTGTTTGTCGATACCTTGCTCGGTCAGCAGCAGGTTGTTCTTAAAAACATGCCGAAGTATATCGGGAAGGTCAAGGGCATTAGCGGCTGCACACTGCTCGGAAACGGTGACATCAGTCTTATTTTGGATGTGGCCGGTTTCTTTGACAAATAGACGGGAGGGTAAAAAATGAGCGAGTTAAACTCCGAAAGCTATACGGACTACGACGGCAAGACCGCCGTTCATGAAGACACGATGAAAGACATGTTTCTCTGCTTCGAAATAGGCAGCGAGAATTACGCTATAGAGGTATTGGCAGTCAAGGAAATAATAAATATATTCAGCATAACTCCGGTTCCGGATACTCCTGCCTGTATAAAGGGCATTGTTAATCTCAGAGGAGACATAGCGCCGGTAATGAGCGTCAGACTGCGTTTCGGCAAGGAAGAAAAAGAGTACGGCGACCAGACTTGTATAATAGTCCTTAACACCAATGATATGATAATAGGTTTGATTGTCGATTCCGTCAGCGGCTGCGCTATCATTCCGGATGAAGATATACTTCCCGCTCCGAGTGCGAAGTTGAACAAGGCGAATCTGTTTGTTAAAAACATCGGTAAGACCGAGGGTTCGATGAAGCTGCTTATCGATGTGGAAAAACTGCTGTTCAGCTAGCAAAAGAAAACCGAGCCGGCTCGTCTATTAGAGTGGCTGTATATTACTTCGGCAACAAAATATAGGAAAACGCTATATTTTGCTGTTCACTTGCTAAGACGCAGATGTGCCGCATTTGAGCACTGCGGCGTACCTAGACGCGGCTGCTCGGCACGAGTAACCGCGTAAGTATTTTATACGGTATTTATAGTCAGTTAAATTTAAAACCGTCCAAGCGAAGCTTGAGCGGTTTTGAATTTAACGCCCCACGTCCTACAGTCGTTTAAGACTGATATGTTCTTAAACGACTGTAACTTCCGCGGGAGTAAAATCATAACAAGAAGTCCGATCGTTAAGCCGGTTGGGCTTTTTTTGTCGGGTTTATGGAAAAATCCGGCTTTTCGGGCAAAACGCGTTTGCAATTTGGACGAGGTTATAATATAATTTTTTTAGAAGCTGATAAAGTTATTACTTCGGTAACGAAACTAGCGGGCACAGTAGCGGCAAACCCGGATGTTTCACGGCGAAATCGTTTGCAGCGGGCAGTGCTTATTTTGGAGTTGGTATTATTTTTAAAAAAGTGATCAAGAACAAGACAGCGGCTCAGATTGCAGAGTGGGCGGTCGCTATAGCTATAGCATTTGCGGCGTTTCTGCTCATAACAAACTTTCTTGTCGTATTTTCCAAAGTTTTCGGGCCTTCGATGGTGCCGACGTTTGAGAACGGGGACAGGGTGGTTGTATCACCCGCGGTTTACTTATTTTCAAAGCCCAAGCTCGGTGATGTCATTGTGTTTTCGGTAGACAGGAAAGGCAAAAAAGAGGAACTGATAAAGAGAATCGTCGGAATGCCCGGAGACACTGTTGATTATTACGATCAATGCGTATACATCAACGAAGAACCCGTGCTTGATATAGCTTCCGGAACGTATGACTACGGCTGCGGCGATATATCCTATCCTTTTGTCGTGCCGGAAGGTAAGTATTTTGTTATGGGCGACAACAAAATACTTAGCGAGGATTCGCGTTACACAGAAATCGGCCTTGTACCCCGAGGAAAAATAAAGGGCAAAGTCGTGTTCAGGTTCTATCCGTTTGATAAAGTGGGGACAATAGACTGATAAAGGTGACTGTCGGCACTGTTTAAGCCTTGTTGACTTAAACGACTTTACCTTACAAAGATTAATTTGTCGTAAAAATACATCGTTACAGTTTATAACGCTTACTGAGGAGTGAAATGTTTGAGCGGTACTTTGTTAACCGATATTGTTGATAACATTGAAAAAGTTATAATCGGAAAGCGCAACTCCGTTGAACTTATTGTTCTTTCGCTGATTTGCCGCGGTCACGTTCTTATAGAAGATGTGCCGGGTGTCGGGAAAACCAGCCTCGTATCGTCACTCGCGCGTTCGCTTGACTGTTCGTTCAGGCGCATACAATTCACGCCGGACATACTTCCTTCAGACATTACAGGGTTTTCGCTTTACAACCAAAAAACGGGCGAGTTTGAGTATCGTCAGGGCGCGATAATGAGCGAGGTAATACTTGCGGATGAAATAAACCGAACATCTCCGAAAACGCAGTCCAGTCTTTTGGAGGTTATGGAAGAAAATCAGGTAACGGTGGACGGGATTACATATAAGCTGCCGCAGCCGTTTATAGTGCTCGCAACTCAAAACCCGGTCGAATATCTGGGGACATATCCTCTGCCAGAGGCGCAGCTTGACAGGTTCTTTATGAAAGTTATGCTCGGCTACCCGTCTCATGAGCACGAAGTTAAGATGCTTGAGCGTTTTCGCTCCGCGAATCCGCTTGACACACTGAAACCGGTTGCGACAGCTTCGGATATAATCGGCATACAAAAGCAAGTTGAAAACATTTACGTTGACCCAAAGGTTACATCATATATTGTAGCGCTGGTCGGCTGCACGAGGGAAAGTAACGACGTTGTCCTCGGCGGAAGCCCCAGAGCGACGCTCAGCCTTTCAAAGGCCTCTCAGGCGTTTGCTCTGTACAGCGGCAGAGATTATGTAATCCCCGATGATGTTCAGAAAATGATGCCGGGCGTTATGTCTCACAGAATAATACTTAAGCAGGACGCCAAGCTCAAAAACCGGACGACTATGAGCGTTATTGTCTCCGCGCTCGAAAAGGTAAAGGCTCCGGTGGTCTGATGAGATTAAACAGAGTAGTATATGTGTTTCTGATAATTCTTTCGGGCGTTATTGTTATGGGGTACAATCATCCGGTTTCGTATGTGGTTTTCTACAGCTTTCTCATAATGCCGGTTATCACGTTTTTTCTGACGCTGTTTGCAAAGAGAGGCTGCAAGGTATATCAGAGGCTGGATGAGGAATCAGTGCTCAAAAACGAGAGTACGACATTGCGTATAACCGTTGCGAATTTGGGGCTGATGTATTTGCCGAGGGTTCGGCTGGATTTCGAACAGTTTGACAACGAAGTCGCAAATATCACGTTCAGAGGCCCGAAAAGCAACACTGTCGAGCTTGCGCCGAGAAGCAACGTAACGATTGAAGCAGATATAGTATGCAAATATAAAGGTGTTTATAGCTTCGGGATTTCGAGCGCTACTATTTTTGACCCGCTCGGACTGTTTAAATTCACCAGGAAATTTAAAGGTAAAGCCGCAAATCTGACTGTGTACCCGCTTGTGCATGAAATGCACGATTTACCGCTCACAGGCCTTTTTGCCTCGGAAACGAACAGCGTTTTTACGGCAAAGGACGAGGACTATTCGGTTATCTCCGATATACGGAAATACGAGCCGACCGACAGCATGAAAAAGATTCACTGGAAGTTATCCGCGAAAAAAAACGAGCTGATGACTAAAAATTTCCGTACGAACACGATGAACACAATACTATTCTTTATAGACACAAACCTGAGTTCGAATGACAAGCTGACCGCGCTTAAACTTGAAGACGCTTTGTGCGAGGAAATAGTGTCCATGCTTGATTTTTGCTTCAAACGCTCGTATCCCGTTGAGCTGTGTTATATAGATAAAGACGGGAACTTTAGGAAAACCTCGTCCTTGTCGGGATTTGAAGCGTTGTATCTCGACATTGCCGGAATCAGCTTCGGTACGTTTTTTGACTTTTGCTCTGTTATCGACGTTGAGATAAGCGGGCAAAAGGATACATCGAATGTGTTTGTTTTCAGTTCGCATCTGACAGGTGTTTTGTACGAAATGCTCAGGAATATAAAAGCTTTCGGACACAGTCTCACGTTTGTCAACTACTACGACGAAAAAACGGTGCAGGCCGACAGGTATCGCAATTCGCTAACGGAAGCGGGCATAAGCGTATACGAGAAGCATTTCGGCAAGAAATAGCCTTAACTTCGGGATGTACGCATACAAACAGTTGATTACCTTTAAATTTTACGGCGCAGAACAATTAATAATCGGCAACAGGTTCGAAGGGGTTACGATATGAAGCTGCGAAACAGGTTTCAGGAATTTGTGCTTTACATGCTGCTTGGCTCGCTTTTCAGTTATGGGCTTACAGCGCAGATTATCGGAGGGACGACGATACTTGCCGATAAATCAACAATATTCGGCTGCTGCTTTTTAATGCTCGCCGTTCTGTATTTTGTGTTTTACAATAAATATACAGTAACAGTGTTTCTTTGTTTTACTGTGCTGTTTATACTTTTTATGCTTTTTGACAATTACTTTGGAAATAAAAGCTCTTACGTAAAAGATTGTTATGACTACCTGATGCGGCTATCTCAATATATCCGAGGTTATACTTCGTTCAGGCCGGGTTACGCGATGCCGCTGGTATCCGCGATTTCCTTTGCTTTCGCCTTTATTTTCCTGATTTTTTACAGGCTTATATACAGTTCTGCCGTCCTGATTACCGCAGGGCTGTCCGTTTTTATCATATCTGTTCTAACGCGTTCTTTTGTAACGGAAAAGTGCGTCATCATGTTCTTGATTTTTTCGATAGTAATCATTGCCCAGACATTTGATAAAATTAACAAGTTTGGTTTCAGGGCCGGTTTTTCGGCAAATGTCAGACCGACGTTGTTTTTTGTGCCCATATGCCTGTGCGTTGTCGTTATTGCGTCGAACATACCCGCCCCCGACTACAAATTCAGGACGACTGTCATGTCCGACTTTTTTAGGCAGCCGGGCGATGTACTGAGCGATGTGCTCTATCTCGCTTTTAACCCTAAATATTTCTCGTTCGGCAACACAGGATTTTCACCCGGGGACTCAAAGCTCGGCGGGGATGCAACCGTTGACGATACGCCTGTTCTCAGTGTTAGGTGCGATACGGGCATATACCTTACGGGTGAAACAAAAAGCGAATACACCGGGCACGACTGGTTGTCCGAAAAAGAAGAATTTAAAGATTATTTTGACGATACCGATACGAGCAAGAGCGGATTTGAGCATGACATGAATAAGTTTATGTTTCCGGGCGACATGACGGAGACGCTGAGGGTTATGATGCCAAAGGACGTCAGGGTCGATGCGCTTGAAACATACATTGCGCAGTGTGTCAGCTATATCGGGAGCTATATTGCTCTTAACTCGGATAACGGCACACAGGGAATTAAGGATATTCAATCTACGGTTATGGTTATGCCTTCGACAGTGTTTCGCCCGATTAAAACCGATTTTGAAATTGTTGAAATTTCCGTGCTCAAGAGGACGGGTACATTGTTTTATCCCTCTTCAATGACTCTTTTAAACAGCGGCGGGCAGGATGTTTCTTCGAACGATTATTCATTGAGAACCGACAAGCTTTTGAAGATGTATCAACAATACGGGTATTACTATCTCCCGCTGAAAACAGACAAGACTGAAGTAACTGATTTTTTGCGTAAAACCGGTCCGGGCTTCTACGCGCGGCTCAAAAAAAGCCTTCCCGTATTTGTTATTTCGGAAAGAGGACGTACAATAGTGTCAGCTTACAGTAATTTAGGCAACAATCTTGACGCGAGAAAGACTTTGGATTTTTTTTCCGAAAGAGCTGACGAAATACGAAGCAAATACACTCAGTTGCCGGGACAACTGCCAGAGAGGGTGCGCTTGTTGGCGCTGGATATTACGAAGGACTGTGAAAACGAGTATGACAAATCCAAGGCTATAGAAAGCTATCTCCGTTCCCTGAGCTACACGCTTACACCTGGCCAGAGTCCCGAAAACAGAGATTTTGTCGATTATTTTCTTTTTGACACCCGCGAGGGGTATTGCACGCACTTTGCAACGTCGTTTTCGGTATTGTGCCGGTCTCTGGGCATACCCGTGCGCTATAACGAGGGTTATTCTGTGGCGGGTACCCCTGATGCCGACGGCTGGCGCGTTGTAACGAACGCGAACGCACACGCTTGGCCGGAGGTCTATTTCGAGGGTTACGGCTGGGTGCCGTTTGAGCCTACCCCGGGCTATGACGGTGCTTCGGCAGGAGCAAACAGTACTGCGGCTCCAACGAGCGGGACTGAACGAAACAATCCGAACATAAAAGACGATTTCGAGGAGGATTACCAAGATCCGGGCGGAAAAACAACAAGAAGGCCGAGACCGACACCGGCACAAAAGCCCGACTCGGGGTCTGAAGCTTCAGGAATTTCTGAAACGTTTGAAGGCCTTTCAAAAGATTATGCCGTGAAAGCCGGTTTCAGCCTGCTGGGAATGTTTGCGCTTTTTGTGGTTTTAATGCATGCGCGAAGATATTATCTGACGAGAAGGCTTGATGTGATGGACAGGAATTCGGCGGCAGTCGAATACTTCAAAAAAACCGTAGCGCTGGCAGGAATAAGCGGAATTGGGCTTAAACCCGGCCATACCGCGCTGACATATGCCGAGGAATATTCCGAGCAAGTCGCAAGCTCGGATGATGTAACCGATCTTGTTTTGGCGGCAAGGGCTTTTAACCGCGCGAGCTACAGCAGAGAAGCTATAAGTGATTCTGAGTACAGTTATACAAAAAAAGCCTATGTTCATATGAATAAACGTTTACAATTACTCGTCGGTCGGGTAAGATATCATTTGATGATTTGCTTTGACAAAAGATTGAGATAGTTAGAGAGAAAAGGATGTATCTAAAAAGACTGGAAATACACGGATTCAAATCTTTTGCCGACAAAATTGTTCTTGAGTTCGGCAAAGGCATTTCGGCTGTTGTCGGACCGAACGGCAGCGGCAAGAGCAATATTTCCGATGCGGTAAGATGGGCGCTCGGGGAACAGAGCATGAAATCGCTCCGAGGTCAAAAGACCGAGGACGTTATTTTTGCGGGAACGGAACTCAGAAAGCCGCTGAGTTATGCAGAGGTCTCTCTTGTCATTGACAACAGCGACCTTGTTTTGTCGTCCGAATACAGCGAAGTAACGGTTACAAGGCGCGTTTACCGGTCGGGCGAAAGCAAATTTATGATAAACAATGTCGCCGTAAGACTTAAGGATATACACGAGCTTTTTATGGATACAGGCATAGGTCGAGAGGGTTATTCGATAATCGGGCAGGGCAAGATAGACGAAATTTTGAGCATACGTTCCGAAGACAGGCGCAATCTGTTTGAGGAAGCCGCCGGCATTGCCAAATATAAAACCCGGCGGGGCGAAGCGATGTCAAGACTTGAGCGTGAGGCTCAAAACCTTGTGCGCATAAACGATATGATAGACGGGATCGAAGAACAGCTTGGGCCGCTTGAGGCACACTCCGAGAAGGCGAAACGCTTTCTTAAACTTGCGGAGAGGCTTAAGCTTGTAGAGATAAATACGTTTGTTAACAAAGTCGGCAAGGTGCGGGCCGATATAAGCAAGTTTGACGCAGGCATCAGCGATGTCGGGGCAAACATAGAGGGAAAACAGAGCGAACAGCAGAAAAACAAAGAAATACGGGATAAGCTTGCGGCGGAGCTTGAAGAGACGGAAGCAAAAATTGCCGAGAAAAACGAAGCCGTTCAAAACCTGATGCTGGATTCGGAAAAAAACGAAAGCAGGATTAAGCTTTCGGAGCAAAAGGCCGAATTTTGCGAGTCCGAATGTGTCAGATTGAATAACGAAATAGTGATGCGCAAAAACTCGGTCGAAGAAATAAAGAAAGAGCAGTCGGGCTACGCAGAAAAGGCCGAAAGCGCGGAAGCGGAGCACAAAGTCAGGCTTAGTGCTTCCCTGCTGAAGCAGGACGAGGTTGACGCCATCGCTCAGGCCATATCCGCTGCGGAAGCTCATTACGACAAATTTAACGCAGATCATGTCGAAAGTCTGCAAAAAACAGGTGATTTGCAGGCGAAAATCCGGATGGCGGAAATGCTGTACGAACAGCTTGAGGAACGCGCTGAACAGCTTTCCGAGGATCGGGAGGGAACTCTTAGATCCATTGAGGATATCGGCAAGAAGAAAAGCGAGGCCGAGCAGGCAGTTTTCGACAACGAACGGCAGCGGCAAAGGCTTAGCCGCGATTTTGAACTACATATTGCCGAAAAAGAACGCCATGACAAACATAGGCTCGGGCTAAAGGAAAAATACGATTCGCTTATCGGCAGGAACAAGGAACTCGTTTCGCGCAGAAAAATACTGTCCGATATGGAAGCCGCCCACGAAGGCTACTCAAGAGGTGTGAAATCCGTTCTTGGGGCGAAAAGTGGGCTCAAAGGCGTTATCGGCGCAGTAGGCGAGCTTGTTTCAACCGAAGAAAAGTACCGTACCGCAATAGAAGTCGCGCTGGGCGCGGCTGTTCAAAATATCATCACAAAGACCGAAAACGATGCAAAAGCCGCAATTGAGTACCTAAAAAGGACTAAGGACGGGCGAGTTACATTTCTCCCGATAGAGTCTGTCAGGGGGAAAGGCCTCGGCGCGGAAAAAGAAAGGTTGCTCTTTGAAAAAGGTGTCGTGGGTGCCGCCAAAGACTTGATTAAGTGCAATGACGTTTATGACGGCGTTTTTACCGGCCTGCTCGGAAGAGTCATAATAGTTGACAATTTTGACAATGCAGTAGCATTTTCAAAAAAATACGGTTATACTCATAAGGTTGTTACGCTGGATGGCGAGCTTTTCAGCGTCGGAGGCTCTATAACGGGCGGAAGCTTAAACGCCGCCTTCTCGGGAATCATAGGCAGGGCTGACGAGATCAAGCGTTTGTCCCGCGAGATAGAGCAAAATGCTTCTGAGCTTAAAAATTCGGATTCGGCTTTGCACGATACGGATTTGAAGCTGTCGGGTATAACCGACACTCTTGAAAAAATCAAATATCGCCTGCGCGAAACCGAACTTTCCGACAATACGGAAAAAACAAAGCTCGCAGGTTATGACACACAGCTTTCCGAGTTGAAGCAAAAAGAGCTGTACCAGCATGCGGAAGAAAAGCAAAACATGGAAAAAATCAGGGAAACAAACGCTGAAATCAGACGTTTGCAGCAGACTAGGGAACAGGTACTCGCCGAAACACAGGAGATACTTAGGAACGCGGAAAAACAGCGTGACAGCATTAAAGAAAGCAAGAAGCTTCTGGATGCAAGACAAAGAGAACTGACAACACTTAAGGTTGAAGCGGCTTCGCTGAAAGAAACCGTTGCCGCGCTCCGCTCTAACATAGAGAGAACGCATGAAGAAATACGCTCGGTCTATGGGTTTATAGACACGGCCTATGCAGATATAGAAACACAGTCCGCGCTGATATCGGAAAAGCGCAAAGAAGCCGAGTCGATACGGAAGCACAATGAAGAGCTTGCCGAACAGCTGAATGCGATGCGAGCCGAGCTTTTGACTCTGGAAGCGGAAAAAGATGACATATCGGATGAAATTTCCGGGCTTAGGGCTGTCTATGATGAGAATCTTGAAGCGTTGGCGGCACTTAACAACGAGCTGACGCGTTTTGAGCTGAAAAAAGAGCAGACCGAGGCGGATGTCAAAAATCTTTGCGACGATATGTGGGAAAAGTATAATGTAACGTATCATTCCGCGCTGTCCCCCGAATACGAGCGGCTTGACCTTAGCCCGCTTGCGCTTTCGAGAGAAGAGGGCGCACTAAAGAATGAGATCAAATCGCTGGGAACCGTAAACGTTGCAGCCATAGAAGAATTTGCTGTTTTGAGTGAACGTTATGCGTTCATGAAAAAGCAGCGTGACGATATACTTGACGCGGAGAAAAAACTCAGAGACATTATACTCGATCTGACAAAGCTCATGGAAGAAAGATTCAACGAACAGCTCGAGGCAATATCCGAAAGTTTCGGACAGGTTTTTTCCGAGATGTTTCAAGGCGGGCGGGCGTATTTAAAGCTGCAAGACCCGGACAACATTCTCGAAAGCGGCATAGACATTATCTCTCAGCCGCCCGGCAAGAATTTGCAGAACATGATGCTTTTTTCCGGCGGAGAACGCGCGCTCACGGCAATCGCACTGCTTTTCGGCATTTTGCGGCTGAAGCCGTCGCCGTTTTGCATACTGGATGAAATCGAAGCCGCGCTTGACGACTCAAACGTTAACCGCTTCGCGAATTATATTAAGAACATTAACATGAATACTCAGTTTATACTCATTACCCACCGAAAGGGCACTATGGAAGTTTCGGATGTGCTTTACGGAGTGACGATGCAGGAACCCGGAGTTTCGAAGCTTGTCAGCGTGAGCCTTTCCGAGGCTATAAGATAAGCGCCTGCTGAGATAATACCTAATAAAAAACCGAAAATAAAATCGGCTGTAAGTTTTTTGTCTTTACGGCTCTAGGAGAAAAGCATGGCATTTTTTGACCTGTTTAAGAAGAAAAAGAAGGTTACGCAAGAAGCGGTACCGGACGTAACAGCAGAAGCAATTTCTGAAATAAACGACGAAACGGCCGATGAAGCGGCTGATGACGTTATTGATGAAGTTTACGATGAAACGAGCGGCAATCAGGAAGTTAATTCAAGCAAAGCGGACGATATAAACCAGGCCGATAAAATTTATCCCGGTAATGAAATAAAAGCGGCTGAAACGCCGGAAGCAGATGCTGCCGCAAGAGAAGAGGCGGTTGAGCCGGATGAATCGAAAGCTGATTTTGAGCCGGAAACTGAAGTCGCCGAGTTAGAAACAGCCGAAGCAGAATATGCCGATGAGAAGGTATTCGATTTAAACAATACCGAAGCACAAGTCGAAGCGGAGCTGCAAGAAGCCGAAACGCTTTCGGAGACAGTGCCCGAAAAGGCGGCTGAACCCGAGAAAAAGAAAGGGTTCTTCAAAAAAATATTCGAGGGCTTGGACAAAACAAGAAAAAACATACTCGGCGGGGTCGAGAACGTTTTGAAAGCGTTTGTTAAAATCGACGACGAGATGTTTGACGAGCTTGAAGAGGCGCTGATACTCGCCGATATGGGGGTTAACGCTTCGGGCATGATAATAGCCGCGCTTAAGGACCGGGTCAAGACAGAAAGAGTTACTGATGCCGCTTTGATAAAGGATATGCTGATTCAAGAAATCAGCGAGATACTTGACAGAGATTCAGGCGAGCTTGAGCTTACGACACCGAGCGTGATATTGGTCATAGGCGTTAACGGCGTCGGGAAAACGACAACTATCGGAAAACTTGCGAACAACTATATATCAAACGGTAAAAAGGTGCTTCTTGCCGCAGCGGATACATTCAGAGCGGCCGCAATAGATCAGCTTGAAGTTTGGGCACAGCGCTCGAACACCCCAATAATAAAGCATAAAGAAGGCGCTGACCCCGCCGCTGTTGTTTATGACGCGATTCAATCCGCTAAGGCCAGAAAAACCGATATATTGATCTGTGATACGGCCGGGCGGCTGCAAAACAAAAAGAACCTCATGGATGAGCTCGGGAAGATTTCGAGAATAATCTCCAGAGAGTATCCCGAAGCAAAGACAGAGGTTTTCATAGTCCTCGACGCTACGACGGGGCAAAACGCATTGCGCCAGGCTGAGGTTTTCAAGGAAGTTGCCGGTATAACGGGCATTGTTCTTACAAAGCTTGACGGCACGGCAAAAGGCGGCATTGTAATTGCGATAAAGAATGATTTGCAAATACCCGTGCGCTTTATCGGCATCGGGGAAGGAATAGACGACTTGCGCCCGTTTGACTCTAAGGAGTTTGCGAAAGCGCTGTTCGGAAGCGAAGAGAAGGAGTAGGATAAAATGTACATTACAGAAAATCTTGAACCGAAGCGTGTTTTTAAACACTTTGAGGACATAGCACGGATACCGCACGGCTCAGGTAACGAAAAAGCCGTGAGCGACCACATATTGGCTTACGCAAAGGGACTGGGGCTTGATGCTGTTCAGGACAGCGCAAACAATCTTGTTATACGTATGAAAGCTTCGCAAGGCTATGAGAATGCTCCGGTTGTCATTTTGCAGGGTCATATGGATATGGTTTGCGAAAAGAACAACGAAACGGAGTTTGATTTTACAAAAGACGGCCTGAAGCTGAATATCGACGGTGACTTTTTGAAAGCCGAGGGTACGACGCTCGGTGCGGATAACGGCATCGCAGTGGCATATGCTATGGCACTCATGGAACTTGATTTCAAGCATCCTGCGATTGAATTTGTTATCACGACGGACGAAGAAGTCGGAATGGGCGGCGCAGAGGCTATTGATCCCGCTCTTATAAACGGCAGGATTTTCATTAACCTGGATTCCGAGGAGGAAGGAATTTTCCTTACTTCATGCGCGGGCGGCGTTAAAATCGACCTTGACTTAACAGGCGAACTCGGCGCGGCTCCGGATGGGTTTACACCTGTTGAAATCAAAGTATACGGACTTAAGGGCGGACATTCCGGCATGGATATAGACAAAGAGCGCGGAAACGCAAACTGCCTTCTCGGAAGGACGCTCTACACTGTTTTCGAAAAGCACGAGACAGTGCTTGCGTTTATAACAGGCGGCTCAAAGGACAACGCAATTCCGCGTGAGGCTTCGGTAGTCGTTTATGTTAAAGAAACAGAAAAAGCCGCTGTTTTCGAAGCGGCAGAGGAAGCGGGCAAGGCCTACAGATATGAATACGAAACTTCAGATCCGGGCTTAAAACTCGAAGTCTCAGAATGCAAGCATACCGGGAGTGTTTTCACGGGAGATATGCTGACTCGCGTAATGCGCGCGCTGATGCTTTTACCCTGCGGAGTAAGCTCGATGAGCATGAATATACCCGGCCTTGTCGAAACCTCAAACAACGTCGGTGTTATCTCAACGAAGAATAACAGCATAAGAATACAGTGCGCCGTAAGAAGCTCGGTCGCGTCGAAAAAGCGTTTGCTTGTTCAAAAAATCAAGTGTGTCGCTGGTATAGTCGGCGCGCAGTTTGGCGCAAGAGGAGATTACCCCGGCTGGGAATACGACAGAAATTCGAAAATACGCCCAATGATAACCGGACTCTACAAAGAGATGTACGGAAAGGAACCCGTTATCAACGCTATTCATGCGGGGCTGGAATGCGGAGTGTTTGCCGATAAACTTAAAGGCCTTGACTGTATTTCTCTCGGCCCCGATATGTTTGATGTCCATACGCCGGACGAGAGGGTCAGCATATCTTCTGTCGAAAGAGTTTGGGATTTCATGCTCAAACTGCTTGAGAGAATGAAATAGACTGACATACGGAAGACGCTTGTTCGCAACAGTCGGCGTTTATCGGTTTGATCTTGACAGATGAGTTTTAAGTAAACACTGATTAAATCACTTGGACGGATACATGGCTGATTTAATCCGCGCATCCGCGTCCTAAGCGGCCGTTATACGGCCTTTGCGCGGAGCGGGATGCTTGCGGCTGTCCCTTGCGGGCGCAACCGTTTGATTAAATCAGCACTTACTTAACACCGGAGGTATAAAGTGAAGAAAATTTTTTGCATGTTGTTGGCCGCGTCGCTTGCTTTCGGGCTTGCTTCCTGCGGTAAAAAAAGCGGCTCCGATTATCCCGTGAAAAGTATAAACGGTGTGGTGCAATGGGGAGCAGGCGGAGGAACAGACACGCTTATGCGGCCGCTTGCCGCTCTTGCCGAAAAAGAACTGGGCGGCTCGATAGTCGTTCAAAATATGACCGGAGCGACCGGTTCTGTCGCAACGCAATTTGTTTACGATACGTCGGCAGACGGTTACACGCTTCTCATGGGAGCGGAAAACCCGGCGCTGTACAAAGCGCTTGATATAAGCGAGCTTACTTACGAAGATTTTGACTGCGTATTTTTGGTAGGAAGCGAGGTCGTAGGAATCGCTGTCGCGAAAGACTCGGCTTACGAGTCGTTCTCTTCGCTGGTTAACGCGGCACTGGCATCGCCGGGAACCGTAAAGCTGTCGACAACGGGGAAGGGCGGTCTGCCGTGGACGGTGGCCGCGTTCATCAAAGACATAACGGGCGCAACGTTTAACCAGATACCTTATGACAGTGACGCATCGGCTAGAACAGCGGTTATGAGCGGTGAATGCGATTTCACCGTGTGCAAGGTTCAGGCGGGAGTTGAGCTTCACAAAGAAGGCAGCTTAAAGTTTCTGACAATGTTTGCGGAAGATACGGTTGCTGCTCTGCCGGATGTGCCGGTTATAACCGACGAATATCCGGATTTTGCGAAATATCTGCCTTGGGGCCCGTTCTACGGTGTCTTTGTGAAAAAAGGTACGGATAAGGCGGCGGAAGAAAAGCTCGGAAAGGCTTTTGCGGCTGCGGCGCAAGATGAAAGTTACCGTGAACTCATGGTTGATTTGAATATAAACGCGCTTGTTTACACGGGTGAGAAGGCCGCCGAGTTTATTTCCTCATGGCAGGAAAACACAATAAGTGCGTTGAAAAACTGCGGTTTAATCGAGGAATAATGGACAAAGACGAGGGAAACATGCAAAAAAATATAAGCAAGGCAAAACTGCTCAGACCGGGCGAGAAAACATTCACGGTCGTACTGCTTACTTTGGGCGTTGTTTTGTTTGCCTGCGCGCTCAGGCTTTGGTTTGAATCAGACGAGCCGAGAATTGCATCTGCTGCGGCGCTTCCTCTCTTGATAACATGTGTGTGGGTTTTGCTTGCGTTTATTATACTTATTGAAAATATCGGAAAAGAAGCGGAGAGCAAAAAGAATTTAGCTGCAGCCGCATTTGATATTTTTCCCGTTAACGTGATAAAAGTGATTGCTGTTGTCGTAATGTACTGTCTGCTGCTTTTTTTCGGTGTCGGATTCTATATCTTGACTCCGTTATTTTTGTGGGGAACGATGTGCATGCTCGGAAAGGGAGGGTACATCAAGAATTTACTGTGGTCGGCTGCGTGCATGGCGTTTGTGTATGTCGTGTTTACGCTGATGCTGAATGTTGTAATGCCGTAACCGCAGGCCGTTGCTAGGTTTTAATTTTTGGCGGATATTCGGCCGTTAAGCCCGACTGCTACATTTGGGGCGCAAATTTTCGGCTTAATTGCCACTCATTGAGGAGACAAATTGAGCATTCGCTAAACTTGTCTCCTCAATCCCCATTAGGCCGTCAGGCGGTATAAAGTGGTGATTAAACCTCATGGTTTAATCGGGGGATCAATAGCTTAGTGGAGAACAATATGGAATATATAGCTGCATTTTTAACAAATCCCGCAATAATAGCTCTTGTAGCGTTAGGCACGTTCTTGGGCGTTTATGTCGGGGCGGTACCGGGGCTGTCCGGAACAATGGCGGTCTCTTTGCTTGTTTCGTTTACGTTCGGTTGGAAAACAGAGAACGCTATCGCGATGATGATAGGTGTTTTTGTCGGAGCTGTTTTCGGCGGTTCTCGCTCAGCGATATTGCTTAACATACCCGGAGCGCCCGCGGCAGTCGCCACAGGTTTTGACGGCTATCCTCTTGCCAAGAAGGGGCGGGCGGGACAAGCCATGGGCATAGCAACGATACAATCGGTTTTCGGCACAATTTTCGGGATCATTGTATTGGCTCTTTGCGCACCTTTGGTCTCAAAGCTGGCGCTTAGGTTTCATTCGATCGACTATCTGATGCTTGCGGTAATCGGCCTATTTGCGGTGGGGAGTCTTGGCACGGGTTCTGTTAAAAAAGGGCTTATTGCCGGGGCCATAGGGCTTTTTGTCGGCTGCATCGGTATAGACCCGCAAACGGCTGTAAAACGTTTTACGCTAAACGCCGTGTATTTGAACTCGGGCGTTGATTTCGTTGTTGCGATGATAGGACTTTTCGGCGCATCGGAAGTGCTTGTCATGCTTTCGGATATGAGCATTAAGCCTGTTAAGCAAAACATAGGAAAAATACTGCCGTCAAAAGCGACAACGCTAAAACATTTACCGCTGACTCTCAGGTCTTCGGTACTTGGTGTGTTAGTCGGTGCACTTCCGGGGGCGGGTGGAGATATTGCGGCACTCCTGAGCTACGACTTTGCCAAGCGAACTGTTAAAAACCCCGAAGCACCGTTTGGCGAAGGTACAGTCGAAGGTGTGATTGCACCTGAGAGCGCGAACAATGCCGCCATAGGGGGCGCTTTTATCCCGATGCTTACACTCGGCATACCGGGAGACGCAATCACTGCCGTTATGCTGAGCGCGTTCACAATTCACGGTCTTCGTCCCGGGCCTAACCTGATAACATCAAACCCGGATTTGTTTTGGCTGATAATCGTCTGTTTGAGTTTTGCATCCGTGTTCTTGCTGCTGTTCGGGCTGACGGGTATAAGGCTGTTTGTCAAAATCGTTGAGCTGCCGAAATCCGTTCTTATGCCGATTATTCTGGTTCTTTCCGTTATAGGTGCTTTTGCGGTTCGCTCGAACATGTATGATATATTTTGGATGTTTGGTTTCAGCATAGCGGGATATTTGCTCAAGCGTTTTGATTACCCGGTCGGCCCCGTTATTTTGGGCATTATACTTTGCAATCTTCTTGAAAATAACTTCAGAAGGATTGTTGTGCTTGAACAATCGCTCTTCGGCGTATTTTCAACCATATTCAAGAGTCCGCTGTCTATCGTTTTGTTCGCCCTGATAGTGCTGATGTCTGCATCAAGAATTTGGTCGTCAGTAAAAGCCGGGGAACGAAAAAAGCTGTAACGGGCGGTTTCGGATTTGCTGATATAGAACATATTACTTCGGCAACAAAATATAGGGAAACGCTATATTTTGTTGTTCCCTCGCTAAGACGCAGACGCGTCTGCTCGGCACGAGTAACCGCGTAAGTATTTTATGCGGTATTTAACTTCCGCGGTAATATATTAAACGGCCCATCGGCAGTTATGCCGATGGGCCGTTTTTTCGTCCAAAGTGAATTGATCAGTGTTTACTTGAAATTGCCTTAGTATTGAACAGGCGTGCCTTACTCCCCGAACACCTTTATTTCTTCGTTTATTATCAAATCGGCGTCAGTCAGGCTGACAACTTCTTCAACCGTGTGCCCCGACGCTACTTCTTTGAGCAAAAGGCCTTTGGGGGTTACCTCGATAACCGCGAGCTCTGTTATAATCATGTTTACCTTAGAGACCGCTGTCAGCGGAAGCGTGCATTTCTTAAGTATTTTTGGGCTGTTGCCCTTGGCGGTATGAGTAGTTAAAACTATAACCTTCTTTGAACCGGAAACGAGGTCCATTGCGCCGCCCATGCCGGGAACCATCTTCCCGGGTATGATATGGCTGGCAAGAGAACCGGATTGGTCTACCTCCAACGCGCCAAGCATAGTTTTGTCAACATGTCCGCCTCTTATTATCATAAAAGAGGTCGCACTGTCAAAAAAGCATGCGTCTTTTTTGACGGTTACATTAGCTCCCCCGGCGTTTACAATATTTTTGTTTATTTCACCTTCGCCGGCAATGCCTTTCATGCCGAGTATCCCGTTTTCGGATTGCAGTACTATGTCTACATCTTCGGGAACGTAACTTGCCACAAGCGTCGGGAGTCCTATGCCGAGGTTAACAACGTCGCCGTCGCACAGTTCTAAAGCCGCGCGTCTTGCGATAATTTCTTTCGCGTCCATTAATTTGCACCTCCGACAATAAAGTCAACAAAAATACCCGAAAGCATAACAAGCTCGGTTTCAAGCTCACCGGACTCGACAAGCGTTTCGGCCTCCGCCACGACAGTATCCGCTGCTGTTGCGATAAGAGGGTTAAAGTTTTTCGTAGTGCCGGCAAAAAACACATTACCCGATTTATCAACAGTTGTGCCTCGGATTATCGCCAAATCGGCCTTTAAAGGAAGCTCCAGCAGGTAATTTTTGCCGTCAGCCGCAACAATTTGCTTGCCATTTTCGACATCGGTTCCGAGACCGGTAGGAGTTAAGAAGCCGCCTATACCGCTTCCCCCGCAGCGTATTCTCTCGATTAGAGTGCCTTGAGGAACCAGCGTTACATCAAGCTCGCCCGTACCCATTAGCTCGCCAGTTTGAGGGTTAAGCCCGATATGCGACGCTATGAGCTTTTTGACCCTCTTTGTCGCTATCAGCTTCGAAATCCCGACCCCTGGCATTGCCGTATCGTTTGCGATAACGGTATAATCCTTTATTCCGCTTTCAATAATCGCATCGACCAGAGCTTCGGGGGTACCGTTGCCCATGAATCCGCCTATCATTATCGTCATTCCGTCTTTCAAGTGCTTCATAAACTCGCCGGTATTTATCAGCTTGTTTCTCAAAACCGCACCTCCATAAGAGTTTTGCTTTGTGGGCATGTTGAAAAATCGTATTGCGTCTTTCCGGTAAAAAAGGGAAAGAATCGCCCGTTCAACCCGCAAAGCGGGTTTCGTGTAATTTTTAATAGCTCATTTGTGAATCCTGTAACATATTTTACACGCATTCCGGTGAGTTTTGCAAGTGTTTTCGGGGTGAAGAGAGCAGCTTACTTAAGTTAAATCAGCACTTACTTAATATCTCTCCTTCTATAAGCGCTTATCCCCGCTATGGCTAAGACCGAGCCCGTCAAAGTCAGAATTATCAACGGAGCGGCATTAAAATCCTGAACGGGCAGCTGCGGTATATGACCGAACGGTGTGAGTTTTGCGGCCCAATCAGGAAATTCTAACAGTTTTCCGAAATAGCAGGCAACAAAGGAGTAGGTCATCAAAACCCATATAAGCGCTGTCAGCTTCGGCAGCAGCCCGACAAGCAAGACGGTTGCGCCGGCGACAGCAAGCAGAGCCGGTACGTAGCAAAGAGCGGCTTTTATCAGCAAATCCAAATTCAGCAGGCCGGAAGAGTAAGAGGCGGCGTACATACCGAGCGCCGAGAGTAACATAACAAGCAAGGACTGGATAATTGCTATAATAATATAGCTTGCGAACATAGTTGTTCTTGAAACAGATTTGGAATAAATCTGTTCCAGCCTTCCGCGATTTTCTTCCGAGCGAATTTTTGTTACTGCCGTGATTGCGCTGCAAGTACCGAGGATTGCCATAATCATGAATATCATGGCAACAAAACTGTCGATCATCGAATGCTCCGCGCCAATGGCTTCAAGCAGTTTTTTGACCATTTCGTTGCTCTCGACAAAGCGCTCCATCTCGCCGATTACACTGCCGTAAGATGCGCCGAGAGCAAAGCCGGCAATACTCCAGGCAATCAGGCTGTTGCGCTTTAGCCTCCATGCCAGGCCAAACGGGCTGAGCAGAAAGCGAGAAGCGTGCTTTTTGCCGGGCCGCGCGGGGATAACGCCTTCCCCGAGGTCGCGGCTTTGGCATATTGCCAGGCCGATAGCGCCAAATACCAAGCCTTCGGTCAGCAGCAGGAGTATCGGTAGGGGGTTGTTATCGTAGAACGCATATACTTTGAGGCAAAGCCCCAGGGGTGAAATATATGAAAGTGCATTGCCTGAGATATCTCCGGACGCGCGCATAACGTAGAAAACAAACAACAACGCAAGCATTAGGGCGGTTGCGCCGCGCGGTGTCGTAAACAGCTGCACCGACAAAAGAGTCAGACCCGCAAACATAAAGCCGACAGCACCGACAGAAAGGCCGTAAACAAGCGCGCCCGCCAAGTTTGTTCCGGGAATGTTGACTGCCGAAAGACCAAGCGCTATAAGTCCGGATACGATCAAATTCATTGCAAAAGCCGAAACAAGAGCAGCCGTTGGGTTCGCGAGCCTTCCCACAGGCAAAGAGCGGAGCATTTCCAGTCTTCCGAGTTCCTCGTCTTCGCGAGTATGCCGAACGATAAAGAAGATGTTCATTACCGCTGCGGCTAGGGCAATCCACAAAAGACATTCCTGCGACATTACTATTGCGGTAGTGAGAGCGTCCATACCATAGACCGGCCCCATCATCGCGATTGTTGCGGGTGTATTCATTGTTTGAGCCATGGCGTACATTTCCTGCGTTGTCGGTATAATATTCGGATAAGCTGCGGCTATCGCGACACTAAACACGGAAATGCACAGTATCCACAAAAGACCTATCAGGCGCTCGCGTCGAGCGATAAAACGAATATAGCGTCCAAAACCGTATATTGCGGTCACAGCACTCACCGCCCTTCGTATTCGCTTAGGAACAGCTCTTCAAGAGTTCTGCCTGCCGCCTTAGCGGATATATCGGACATAGAACCGTTTGCGACTATTTTTCCCTCGCGGATAATGCTGATTCTGTCTGCAAGCTTCTCAACCTCACTCATGATATGACTGGACAAAAACACGCTTTTGCCCTGCGCTTTAAGCTCGGTAACGCACTCTTGGAACACTTTCTCCATCAGCGGGTCAAGTCCGCTCGTGGGCTCGTCAAGGATAAACAGTTCGGCATCGGAGGCAAACGCGGCGACAAGAGCGACTTTTTGTCTGTTTCCCTTCGAGTAGGTACGGCACTTTTTTGAAGCATCGAGCTCAAAACGCTTCAAGTAAAGCTCGCGCTTCGCTTTATCGAGTTTATCGGAGCTGCGCAGAGACAGAAACAAGTCGATTACCTCCCCGCCGGTTAGATTTTCCCATAGGTTCACATCTCCCGGAACAAAAGCAATGCGTTTGTGAAGCTCGATCGAACTTGCCCATGCGTCTTTGCCGAACAGTTTTATTTCGCCTGATGTTGCGCGCAATATCCCCAGAAGCACACGCATGGTCGTTGTCTTGCCGGAGCCGTTCGGGCCGAGAAACGCATGAACTTCACCCTGCTCAACTTTGATATTTACACCGTCGAGAGCCGTAAACTTGCCGAATTTCTTAACAAGTCCCTTGATTTCAACGACAGACATTATTTTTTACCCCCTATAGAATATTTTTTTTAAGTCGTCCAGAAATGCGTAATATTTTTCCCATTCTTCAGCTAGCTCCTGATTGTTTAAGCTCACGTGTTTAATCCTCGCTACCATATCCCTTTCATATGCTTCCATGAGCCAAATGATGTATTTTACTGTCAAATCGGGCTTCAGGTCATCTTTAAAAAGCGAACAGTCGAGGTTATCGAAAAGGGTTTTCGTCGCTCGTTCTCGAAGGTTCTTTATTTGCTCCGAGTATCTTTTTGTGAACTCGCATTGATCGTCCAAATAAATATGTGTCACAAAATTTAGCAGATGCTTAAATTCATCCATAGCTCTGCGTTTTATCTCGGACAACTGACGGTAACGCTCGATAAAATCCCCGGTTTCGGCTTTGAAATGTCCCGCGTATTCGTTAGCGGCGAACTCCAGGGCGTATTCGCACAGAAATTCAAAAAGCTCGGTTTTGCTGCCGAAATAGTAAAAAAGCATACCTTTACCGATACCTGCTTTTTTGACAATCTCGTTTGTTGAGGCACGCTTAAAGCCTTTTCCCGCGAATTCATCGAGTGCAGCATTTAAAATTCGCTGCTTTTTCTCGGGTTCGAGAGCATGAAACAGATCAAAGTTCCCGGCCAATTGACCACCTCCCTATAAACGGCGGACCGCTTTAGTAATACTATAGACCATAGTGGTCTGTTAAGATTATACTTCGGTCGAATTTGATTGTCAATACATTACTTCGGCAAAAAAATAAAGGAAAACGCTATGTTTTGCTGTTCACTCACTAAGACGCAGATTCGCCGCATTGGCGCACTTTCTTAACTATGCGAAAAAAGCCCACATAGTGGGCCGTAGGCGGTTTAATATTGATCCCCCGATTAAACCATACGGTCTAATCACCCCATAATACCGGACCTGCGGGCCTAAGGGGGATCGAGGCGACAAGTTTAGAGAAAGGTTTAACTGTCGCCTCAATAGCAAACAGCTATTGTTATCATACAGCCGTCCTGCGTCTCTTCGAACTCGTACATTGTCTCGACTCCGGAACTATTCATGCAGTCTACGGCTTGTTTTATGGTGTTCGTAAATATTCGAAGGTCTTTTATGTATGTCTTTACCTTTACTGATTTTGACTTGTGTGGCGGCTTTGTATTTTGAAACTTTTCAATGTACGCTTCGGTTTTGCTGACATTCATGTTGTCGTTTACAACTTTTTCGATTACCGCAAGCATGTCTTCTTCGGTCTCTAGCTTAAGCAGGGCGCGAGCGTGGCGCTCCGTCAGATTGTTTTCCGTCAGGCGCTGTTTAACATCCTTGGGCAAACGCAGCAGTCTTAGTTTGTTTGCGATAGTCGACTGGTTCTTGCCGATTCTTTTTGCTACCTGTTCCTGAGTAAACTCAAAATCGGCTATCAGACTCGAAAAGCCCTCGGCTTCTTCAAAATAGCTCAAGTTCTGGCGCTGAAGATTTTCTATCAGGGCTATCATCGCCGATTCTCTGTCATTTATATTGATTACAATGGCGGGGATATGTGTTCTACCGGCCAGCTTTGACGCTCTCAGCCTTCGTTCTCCGGCTACAAGCTCGTATACGGTGCTGTTTATCAATCTTACGGTTACGGGTTGCAAGACTCCGAATTCTTTAATCGATTCGGCAAGTTCCTCCAGCTGCAAGCGGTCGAAGTATCTTCTCGGCTGATATGGGTTGGGGCTTATAACTGTAATAGGCAGGTTAATAATTTGAGAATCGCTTAATACATATGCTTCATTCATATTTTTTGCCTCCTCGCAGGAAATTATTTCCTTAGACAAGCATACCGGATAATTCTTGGGAAATGTGAATTGTCAGACAATTCAAAATAATTATCGTGCGGCAAAAACCCCCATAATTCTGGCTAAATGATGGGGGTTTTTACTATTTGGGCTTGTTTCCTGGGGAATTTTATCGGAGTGTGTCGTAATTTTCTTATGACTATCAGATTGCGTTTATAATCGCTAAACGGCAAGGTTAGAGTTTTTATGTCATGAACTTCTCCGTTAAGCGCTTTTATGGCAGACTTTGCTTCATCAAGCTCGGTCAAAATGTCATTTCCCTTCATAGCAACAAAAAAACCGCCGGGTTTAACGAATGGGAGGCAATATTCGCACAGCTCCCTGAGTCTTGCGACCGCTCGTGAGACAGCGATATCAAAACTGTCGCGAAGCTTTGCGTCTCTGCCGCCTTCTTCCGCGCGCATATGGACTGCGCTGATTTTTTCGAGAGAAAGCTCAGTGATAAGTTTATCAAGGAAAGCGATTCTCTTGGCGAGGGAATCCGCAAGTAAAACCTCAGTGCCCGGCAGTACGATTTTCAGCGGAACTCCGGGAAAACCGGCACCGGTTCCGATATCTATAATCTTAGCGTTATGTTTAATATCGATTGCGAAACGCAGACTAAGGCTGTCCAAAAAATGCTTGACGGCAATATCGGCTTCCGATGTTATCGCGGTAAGGTTCATTTTTTCGTTTTCGGATATCAAAAAGCTCGAGTAGCGCAAAAATGCGGCAAGCTCAGCTTCACTTAGATCTAAACCGAACTCTGAAGCTCCTGTTTTTAGTATGTTTTCAAATGTCATGATATCACCGTTTATACAAGCTGAATGATCACCGGTTGAACGAGCAGGCTGTACAGCCCCCAGGCAACCAGGAAATTAACGACAATCGCAACGGGGACAAGCACAGTAAATTTAGGCTTTGTTGTTTTGTGCCTGAAAATATACATGCCTGTTAGAGCGCCGATGCCGCCGAAGCAAAATGCAAGAAGAATCAGAGTCTTTTCTTTGATACGCCATTTGTCTTTTTCGGCTTTTTTCTTATCGACTCCGTAAATCACCATAACAGCCAGGTTCCACAAAAGATATACGGCTACAATTATTAAAGCTACAGTATTTTCCATTATAACCTCCAAAAAACGGATAAATGCCGAACGGACAGGCCGCGAAAGGCGGCGCATATCCGCGAACACAGCTCTGACCGGCGCTCACATAAGTCTACATTTTATACGAAATTTGTCAAGCGTTTATTTGCGGCGATTTTTTGCGGAGCATACCGGTTTTAGGTTAAGCGACTATAATTGATCCCTCCGATTAAACCATGCGGTTTAATCACCTCTTTACACCGGACCTGCGGGCCTAAGGGGGATTGAGGCGACAAGTTTAGCGAATGGTTTAATTGTCGCCTCAATAAGAATTACATTATATGTGGTTGCGCATATAATATAGAAAAGGCGGGTGATGACTGTGTTTGTGAGCACGCGTATTTCAAATAAGGCGAGGCAATTATTTTACAGACCGAGGAGGAGCAAATTTCTGCCCGGTGATATAAAAAAGATAATCAAAAATATCGATAAGGATATCGGAGGCGGAATAAACACGCTTTTAGGCGAAATCGGCTTAGAGACGGAAAAAGAAAAGAAAGACGACAAAGACGACAAAGGCGGAAAAGAAGGCTAGATGAAACGTAATCCCGGGATATTCTAAAAGACGCGTTATTGCGGCAGCCGCACAAAGGGCGGCGCATGTGGCAACAAGATGTTGTTTTCGTGCGCCGCTCGTGGTATAATGTGGCAAAGCTTAAGTACTATACAGATATTATGTATTCCGCTTTGCGGGGAGGATGTGGCGTCTTGAAAAAGTTACTTTTATGTCTGACAGCCGTTTTACTTTGCCTTTCACTTTTTGCGTGTGCAAAAAAGAATTATGAAGCTTTCACATATTCGGATGACCCTTATACAGTGGAGATGTACTGGGGAGATTTGACCTATGTTCCGTTCGGAGTAATAGCGGATGACAGTCTGATAGGCAAGCAGTTCGGGATTGCCGACGGAGACAAGCTTGACAAAATCTTTGAAGTTAAGGGTTATGACAGAACCATGTGGATACTTGAATACTATGACGTAGAAATGTCGGGATATATGCTGTGGAAGGAAAAGAGTGTAACCGATATACCTGCTGTCTTGCAGGAGTGGCAGGATTAGCAATATTGATCCCCGATTAAACCATGAGGTTTAATCACCACCTATACCGGTTCTGCGGGCCTAATGGGGATTGAGGCAACAAGTTTAGCGAATGGTTAATTGTCGCCTCATTAATATACGCCGTCGTAAAAGTAAAATTTTGCGGCGGTGTATTTTTTTGTTGACTTAGTCTGACTAATGTGTTAGTCTATTTTGACGAAAGAGTTAGTCAGGAAAGGGTGAGCAAAATGAACGTACCTAAAGTTACAGACGGAGAATTGAACATACTCGAAGTTTTGTGGGACAGCGGTCCTTTGAAGGCGACCGATATAGTTAAGTCCATGTATGCGCTCAAGAACTGGAACAGGAATACAACTTATACGTTTATCAACCGGCTTGTAGAAAAAAAGATAGTTGCAAGAGAAGAACCCGGCTTTATATGTTCCGCACTTTATACGAGAGAAGAGGTCGGCAGCTCGGAAACCAAGGATTTTGTCAACAAAATGTTCATGGGTTCATACAGGAGACTTGTTTCTGCGTTTCTGAACAGCGGAGACGTTGAGGAAGACGACATAAAGGCCATCGAGGAGATGCTAAAAAAGAAAAGGGAGTGACGGTATGGCGAGCTATGCTATAGACACAATTATTGCATTGTCGGTGCAGGGAACGCTCATGGGACTGACCGTTGCGCTGCTGCTGCGAATTTTCGGAAAATACGTTTCTCCCCGGTTTAGACTTTTTGCCTGGCTGCTTGTTTTTTTCAAATTTATCATTCCGCTCAAGCTGCAAAGCCCTCTCAGCTTTTTTCGGCTTTTCGACTCCGGCACGGAAGTTGGACAGGTGATTTCCGGCAGGGCAACCGTGCGTTTTTCGGAAATACCGGTTTCCCGGTATACGGCTGCCGTTATAGATTCTGCTTCCCCGGGAAACGGCATGGGTATTTTCACTGTAATCTTACTCTGTTGGGCAGCTGTTACCGTATTACTGGTTTTTGCGTTTTTTAACTATTATTACTCGACGAAGATCAGAATTTACAGGCAGAAGCACGACGAGCCGGATATAAAGGCAGCGGAAATAACGGCGGAATGCTTTGAAAAAGCTGGGATACGAGCAGATACCGAAACGGTCTGTTCGTCATTCGCAAACTCGTTTTTTGTGTTTGGATTGTTCAAGCCGCTTGTGGTTGTCCCGGCAAGACTTTCCAGCGAAATGAGCGAATGCGAGCTTCGTTTCGCATTGACACACGAAGCGGTTCACATAAAGCGCAGGCATTATGTAATCAAGTTTATTGCTTTTTTTATCAATATTTTTAACTGGTTTAATCCTTTTGTCTGGTATTTCACCTCAAAACTTGACGAGGCGATGGAGTTCGACTGCGACTATGCTTTAACAAAGGGTTCAGATTCCGAAAAGAAGACGGAATACGCGCAAACGCTGGTGCATGTCGCGAAGCACTACAAAAGAAGCTTTGCAGCCGGGCTGACGTTTGGCAAAAGCAATTTCTACAGAAGGGTGGAGACAATTTTGAACGGAAGGAATTTTACACGCGTATTCGCAATTATATCAACCGTAATTCTTGTTATGCTCTCGGTCGGTTTTTTCACGCTGGCTGCGGAGAATAACAGCTTGAGCGATAAACTAACCGCTTTGGAGCAAGAAAGCAGAAAGACGGATGCCCCTAGGATTGCCGAGACGGAACAGGCGGAGCGGGACGAACCGGCACAAACTACCGATGCTGCGAGCAGCGATCCCTATACGGATATGGGCAGGCAGCTGCTTGACGAGATGAAACGAAGCGCGGGAGAAATCATTAATACAAACGGAGGGTTCTGGGTCAACGCTTTTCAAAAGAATATGACGTTTGACGAGCTGAAGGAAAAACTTCCGAATGTTACCGGGCTTGACAGCGAGGTGACAAACCCGGACAGTCTGGTTATTGACGTGAAGGGCATGTATGTATGCTTTGAATACACAAACGAAAAAACGCTGAGAGCGGAGGTATACGATAAGGAGGACTATTCGACACCGTATACCTATACATTCAGCGATAACGGCACAAAAGTCACGTTTATCGCGAAACCGAGTATTCAGACATCCTATGATTTGTCTTTTGAGCCCAGATTAATCAAAGTTTTTGTGCCCGAAAGCCTAAACGATTTTTCTGATGTAATAATTAAAAACTCGATGGGTCACGCAAGCATCTGCGGGCTTAAAGCGGATAACTTTGTTTACAAAAGCGCAATGGCGGCAGATTCTGTGACCGGAAACATGTTTAAAAGTATGGATATCGAAAGTTCTATGTCTTCAATGTTTATCGACATAGAGTCGGCGGAAAAGTTGACATACAAGGGCGATATGGGCAGTACGATGATGAATATCGGGACGATACTCGGAAACTCGTCTGTAATCGATAATATGGGTAACATAAAGCTGACGTTCAAAAAGCCGGCAGATTATCTGACCGTTAAGCTGGAGGTTACAATGAGTTCGGCAAACCTCCCGAAAGGCTGGAACGTGCCGGTCAAGTCGAGTTTCGGCAGTACGCACGGCAGCGGAGACACTGTGCTGGATATAAGCGTTGATATGGGAACATTAACGATAATCGAGAACAGATAAAGGGCAACCGAAAATACGCTTCACCGGTTGCCGCTGTGTACGGAGATACGGAAAGGCCGCTCGGACTATTTGAAAGAATAATCCGGCGGCCTTTTATTTACTGGGGTTTCAGGCTAAACGTTTATATGTCTTCGTTTTTATGCTCCTCTTCCGCAATGCTTTCTTCTTGCTCCGCAGTCGCTGAATCGGTTGATTCATTATCGGTTACTTCGGCTAAAGCTTCCTCGGTTTCATCCGAATCCACATAGTCTTCCTCGATTTTGGCCAAAGCTACAACGCTCACGCCTTCGTCAAGGTTTATCAGTTTGACTCCCGAGGCGACTCGGCCCGTCGTCGAGATATCGGCAATTCTTATACGAATTATTACGCCGAGCGAGTTTATAAGCATCAGCTCCTGCTTGTCATTTGCAACGCATATACCGACAAGTCGGCCGGTTTTCTCGGTTGTTCGATAAATTTTCACGCCTTTTCCGGAGCGGCTCTGAGTTCTAAACTCGTCAGCCTCGGTACATTTGCCGTAACCGCCCGACGAAACTGACAAAATCTTTTGACCGTGCTCAACCTTGACCGCACCGATGACTATATCGCCTTCGCTGAGTTCGATGCCTTTTACGCCGGATGCCGAACGCCCTGTCGGGCGCACGTCTTTCTCGGAGAAACGTATGCCTGTTCCGTTGCCTGTGGCAATCATTACATCAGACCGGCCGTCTGTTTGAAGCACGGCGATGAGTTCGTCGCCTTCGCGGATATTCAGCGCCGTCAAACCCTTGCTTCTGATGTTTGCGTAGCGATCGAGCAATGTTTTCTTTATTATGCCGTTTTTGGATACCATGATGAGGTAATCGCCGGTTGTCTCGTCTGTATCAAACTCGTCATCGTTTTCCGATTCTTTTGCATCGCCGCCCTTATCGGCAATCGGAATTGCTGCCGCAATCTTTTCATCGGAACTGAGCCTGAGAAGATTGACAAGCGCCATGCCTTTAGCGGTTCTGCCGGCTTCGGGAATTTCGTAAGCCTTAATGCGGTAGACTCTGCCCTTGTTTGTAAAGAAAAGCACATAGTCATGGGAATGGGCGAGGAACATGCGCTTGATATCGTCTTCGTCACGCATAGTAACGCCGATGATTCCTTTTCCGCCTCTGTTTTGGCTTTTATATTCCGAGAGAGATATGCGCTTGATGTAGTCGTACTGCGAGAGCGTTATTACGCACATATCTTCTTCTATCAGATCTTCGTCGTTAATTTCTCCTTCGTAGCGTACGATTTTTGTTCTGCGCTCGTCACCGAATTTTGTCTTCACTGCGATAAGCTCGGCTCTGATAACGCTATAGAGTTTTGTCTCGTCTGTCAGTATTGCTCTGCACTCGTCTATAAGTGCGAGCAGTTCATTGTATTCGGCTTCGAGCTTCTCTCTTTCGAGACCGGACAGCGCACGCAGGCGCATTTCTACGATTGCGTCCGCCTGTTCCGGCGAGAGACCGAAACGCTCGCTGATTATCTCCTTTGAGCGGGAAATTTCGCGGTTTGCCCGGATAATAGATATTATCTCGTCGATATGGTCAAGCGCAATCAAAAAGCCCTCAACTATATGCGCGCGTTTTAAAGCCTTGTTCAGCTCAAACTGAGTGCGTCTGGTTGTAACTTCCTTACGGTGGTCGAGGTATTCCGTCAGCAGTTCCGAAAGTGTAAACAGTTTCGGCTTGTTTTTTGACAGCGCAAGAAGGTTTATTCCGTAGCTTTCCTGGAGCTGAGAATATTTGTAGAGATTGTTAAGGACAACGTTCGCGTTCGTGTCTTTTTTAAGCTCAATAACGATTCTGATGCCTTCGCGGTTCGATTCGTCGCGCAGGTCCTGTATACCTTCAACTTTCTTTTCCTTGACGAGGTCGGCTATTTTTTCGATGAGCTTGGCTTTATTGACTTGGTAAGGTATAGAAGTTACGACTATCATTTCTCTGCCATGTCCCATCGGCTCTATAACCGCATCGGAGCGGACAAGAATTTTGCCTCTCCCGGTACGGTAGGCGCGGTGTATACCTGATGTGCCGAGTATGTTCGCGCCGGTCGGGAAGTCCGGTCCTTTGATAAGGGTGAGCAGTTCGTTCACATCGGTTTCTCTGTTTTCGTTGACTCTGTTGTCGATTATTCTGACAAGGCCGTCTATCGACTCCGAAAGGTTGTGCGGAGGTATATTTGTCGCCATTCCGACCGCTATTCCGACAGAACCGTTTACAAGAAGGTTCGGGAAACGGGAGGGTAGTACGGTCGGTTCTTTGTCGGTTTCGTCATAGTTCGGAACGAAATCTACGGTGTCTTTATCAATGTCTGACAGAAGCTCCATAGAAATTTTCGAAAGCTTTGCCTCTGTGTAACGCTGGGCGGCGGCCCCGTCTCCGTCAAGCGAGCCGAAGTTGCCGTGACCGTCAACGAGCATGTACCTGATAGAGAAATCCTGCGCCATACGGACAAGAGCGTCGTATATCGAAGATTCGCCGTGCGGATGATAGTTACCCATCGTTTCGCCGACGATTTTGGCGCATTTTCTATAGCCCTTCGAAGGGTCAAGCTTAAGTTCGTTCATGGCGTGAAGTATCCTGCGGTGAACGGGTTTTAAACCGTCTCTTACATCGGGAAGAGCGCGGGCAACTATAACGCTCATCGAGTAATCAAGAAACGCCTTCTTGACTTCCTCTTCTATTCTTACAAGCTGAATGCCTTTGTTTTCGTTCATACCTGTCTCCTAATAAAGTGCCTAAAAGTTCGAAAAACATTGCTTCGGTTAAACGTCCAAATTCTTGACGTTTAACGCGTTCTCTTCTATAAATTCGCGTCTCGGCTCGACCTTTTCGCCCATCAAACGGGAGAAAACTTCATCCGCGGCGATTGCATCCATCAAATCGCACTTTTTAAGCACGCGCCTTGCGGGGTCCATCGTCGTTTCCCAAAGCTGGCCGGCATCCATCTCGCCTAAGCCTTTGTAACGCTGTATGGGTTTGATGCCGTCTCTTCCGATCTCGTTTAATATTGAAGCAAGCTCGTCGTCAGAGTAGGCATAGTATTCGTTCTTGCCCTTTTCCACTTTATATAATGGCGGCTGGGCTATATAAATTTTACCTTCTGTTATAAGTTCGGGCATGAACCTGAAAATAAAGGTCAAAAGCAAAATACGGATATGTGAGCCGTCAACGTCCGCGTCGGTCATAAGAATTATCTTATGGTAACGAAGTTTTGAAATGTCAAACTCATCGTGGATACCGGTACCGAAGGCGGTTATCATAGCTTTGATTTCTTCGTTTCCCAGTATTTTATCGAGCCTTGATTTCTCAACGTTTAGAATCTTACCTCTGAGAGGAAGTATCGCCTGAGTTTTTGGCGTTCTCGCACCTTTTGCGCTGCCGCCGGCCGAGTCTCCTTCGACTAGGTAAATTTCACACTTTTCGGGGTCTTTCTCGAGACAGTCGGCAAGTTTGCCGGGCAGTCTGCCGCTTTCAAGTACAGACTTTCTTCTAACAAGGTCTCTCGCTTTTTTTGCCGCATCTCTGGCGCGGGAGGCCATGAGAGCCTTTTCAACTATAATTTTGCCAACGGCGGGGTTTTCTTCAAGAAAGTACTCGAGGAATTCGCTGACCGTCGATTCAACGGGCTGACGCGCCTCGCTGTTACCCAGTTTTGTCTTTGTCTGGCCTTCAAACTGAGGGTTCTCGATTTTTATGCTGATTATTGATGTAAGGCCTTCCCGAACATCGTCACCGGTCAGATTTTTATCGGCTTCTTTAATAAAACCGTATTTCCGGCCGTAGTCGTTGACGGTTTTCGTAAGCGCAGAGCGGAAGCCGACGAGGTGGAAACCGCCGTCTGTAGTGTTTATGTTATTCACGAAACTGTAAGTGTTTTCCAGAAAGCCGTCGTTATGCTGAAGACTGACTTCGACGTAAATCCCGTCCTTTGTTGCCTCGGCATAAAAAATCTTATCATATATAGGTGTTTTGTTCTTGTTGATGTATTCGACAAACTGCTTGATGCCGCCTTCATAATGGTAGCTGCGCTCAAAAACAGGCTCGACACGCCTGTCCCTCAGTATAATTTTAAGGCCTTTTGTCAAAAACGCGGTTTCACGCAGACGCTGCTTAAGAACCTCAATGTCGAACACGGTCTCTTCAAAAATTGTCTTGTCCGGCAGGAAATGAACCAAGGTTCCGTGCCTGTCCGTATCGCCGACAACTTCAAGCTTGCGGACGACTTCGCCGCGGCTGTATTCCATTTCGTGTATTTTTCCGCCCGTATAGACTTGAACGGTGAGCATTTCTGAAAGAGCGTTCACGACGGACGCTCCGACACCGTGCAAACCGCCCGACACCTTGTAGCCGTCTCCACCGAACTTTCCTCCGGCATGGAGCACGGTAAATACAACCTCGACAGCGGGTATGCCTTTTTGCTTTTGGATGTCGACGGGTATGCCTCTGCCGTTGTCCAGAACCGAAACAGAGTTATCGGGCAGGACTTCGACTTCGATCTCCGTACAGTATCCTGCAAGAGCCTCGTCTACGGCATTATCGACAATTTCGTATACCAGGTGGTGCAGACCTCTTGAAGAGGTCGAGCCGATGTACATGCCGGGGCGAAGCCTTACAGGCTCCAAACCTTCCAATACCTTGATATCGGCTGAAGTATATTCGTGTGACATATTAACTCCTTGTTTAATGGCTTTATGACCCGGCGAAAAACCCATAAAAAAACAGCCTTGCTGATTTTCGAAAAAACAGGCTTTTTTTCGCACGCTTTATATTTGTATTATACCACACTACAAACGAGATTAAAATAGATTTTGGGCGGAATTTGAAAAAATGTTAGCATAGAGGTATGCCGGCAAGCATTTTCCCGGCTTTGCCATGATAAAGTTGTCGTTGGAGGCCGGGAAGGTTTCAAGCGCGGCGGGGCAGCCGAGGATAAAACTGTCACACTGCTCGGCAAAAGGGAATATACCGGCGAGGTATCCTCGAGGGAAAACAGCGTTTACTTATTGCCGCCGAAGTAATAATTAAAGAGTAGCAGATTTGTTCGCGGATTATTCGGCAACGTTTTTAAACCTTCGCTTGCTTTATGAGAAAACGCGGGAGGTGAATTTGTATTCGCTAAAAATTATAATGATTACAGTTTAGTTTCATTTTAGTTACGATTTGGTAATAAATAAATGGAAATCATTAGCCGGCAAACATTAAGATTTAGTAAATTATAACAAAAATAATGTGGCAAATTTAGTAAAAATGCTTGGATAAGTACTTGAGCGATGATGGAGATTATGCGTGTTTTGACGAAGAAAATGCCGAAATTTAAGGGTTATGGGCAGAAGAATAATTTTTGTGGTTTTCTCATAAATTTTATTCCAAAAACTGTTAGTGTTAAATACAACGAAAAATTCTGAAAATGCTGTAAATTTTTTGAATTGCTTTTTTTTGTGCATCAATGTATAATTACTACGCGGGCAACCTGTTTCTATTGAGTGCCGCAGCTAATAAAGATATGTAATACAAAGTGCGTTTTTCTCCGATACATATTTACACATCATAGACATTTCCGATCCGAGAAAAACCAAATTTGAATTGGGAGGGATTATCATTAAAAATCCATTAAAGATGATTGCGTTGGCGCTGGCCTTGATTTTAACGGCACAGGGCATCAACCTTTCCGTCAAAGCAGACAGCCACAAAATGATTACAGCATTAACTCCTAATATGGTAGTAATCCAAAAGCTTGACGTAAAAGGTGTTAAGCTTGTCGGAGACGAGCAAGTTCCTACATATTTTGAAAGCGGAGAAACTTGTCAGGCTCTCCTGAATGTAGGCGTTTCGAACGTAGCGGCAGACGAAAAATTCGTTGACCTTACGTTTCGCGTTTATATTCCGGAGGGTATAATACCAACGGGTATTTCAATGGACGGCGTGTCGTTCTCATTTGACGAGCAGACTCGTATTTATAGCATTACAATTCACGAAATAACACAGGAAGACCTGATGAGCGGCGGTACGGAATTCGGCGGACAGCTGGGCTTATCCTTCTTGTTAATGGCGCCAAACGGAACAACCGAGAACGGGTTCGAGCGCCAGCTCAAAGCATGGACTTTCTACAACGGTGTTGAATACGGCGATACATCACTGCCGAAATTACCCGATGACTCCGATACGGCAAAAGCGTTTTTTGGAGCGACCGCAAAGCTTGAGTGGAATTCGCATATAGATAAGACATCTTCGGGAGTTATAAATCATTTATTCACGGATACCACGGGCAAGGTATGTTTTACGTACCACGCTGTAAACAACCGTATTAATCCTCCCATTAAGACCGGAACGGAGTTTGCTTCGGAGATCAGAATGGCAGCGGAGCTAAGAGTTCCTAAAGAATTCGGCACTTACGGCACAGACTGGACTTTAAGCGGCCTTTCCGAGGGAGAACTTGCGAAAGTCATTATAAGCGGCAACGCCTCGGAAGGATATATTCTTATATATGAGTATATAAGAACTTCTTCTGATACAAGCGCGGAGCTTCCTCAATATACAGAAGAGTTTCGCTTAGAAATTAATTATAATCCTTTAGTTCTGGCACCCAACTCCGAGCAGCATATTTCGACGCGGCTGGTTACGGGCGAAGCTGGAAGTGAATTCAGCTATGTCGGCAGCTCGCTTTCGGCTATAGACGGTCAACTTCGAGCTATGCTCGAAGGCCAAAACGAGTTCATTATTAAGAGAGCTACCGACGGTCCGGCCGAAGAAACTGTTTTAAACGGCAGCAGCCATATTAAAAAAGTCAACATGGACAGAAGTTGGGTTACAAACATGTACCCTGACTCGTTAATCGATCAAACCAGTAAGTACGGCGTTAATTACAGGACGGCTGTTTTTGCCGTTGCTGAGTTCAAGTATAACCAGGACAACGCTGCGGATAAATTCTCCGTAACGGATTACGGTTGGAACAATTCCGAAATGCACCCGACGCTTTTATATCTTCCTGTATTTTCGGCTTTTACCACGGAAAAATATAACGTTAACATCAATATGGGCGGCGTAAGAGTCGTTATAGAGGTTCCGTTCAATCCTTACAACGGGTTGGTGAATCCGAGCGCGGAAGAGAAAGCAGCCAAAAAGCTTGTTGATCTTTCCCAAATTGCCGGCGTTGATATCACGAAGATTACAAGCATTGATTTCGTGTTCTGCGATAAGGCGAACGATATAGGAGTTAAAGTTACAAAGGGCTTTACCCATGATGACGGCGAGTTCATATACCTGGTATTTGAAACAAACCCTGCATTTACCTGTCCTCCGGGAACAAACGAAAAGTCTTTTGACAACTATGCCGGCGTTTCCTACGAGTATAAATACAGCAAAGACGGGCAGGAACTGACTCACGAAGAGATTTATAGCGATTTGGGCAATTTTGCATATGCCGGTGTAGCCTTCCATGAGTTCAGATATCCTCAGGTTTCTAACGGTAAAGTTGCAATCAATAAAACACTGAAAGACAAGGGTGTTTCCGATGCCACCGCTAAAACGGTTTTCTTTAACGGGGACATAGTAGAATACACCCAGATTATTAAAGTAGACGAACCGGCAAACTCTACGCCTATGAGTCTCAATAATCCGATTATAGTCGACAAATACGATAAGGCGCATTTGAAACTGATTAATCCCGGAGCCCCGGAGGTAACGATTAAATACAAAGTTAAAGGAAGTTCAAGCTTTGTTACGCTTCCCTCCGCGGACTATATTGCCACCGACGATCCTTCAACCGGAACGCTCAGGATAGTTATTGGTATAACCAATACGGTCAGCTTCGCACCGGGAACAGAAATTAACGTACTTTACAGGGGCGCTATTTACAATGCTCCCGCAGGCGGCATAACAATCAAGAATACATTTATCGTTTATGACAGAACGGGTTACGGCCCCGGCCCAGGCGGCGGTGGCGGCGGTACCGGAGAAAACCCGACGACCGGCGCTGAAGGAAGCTGCGAAATTACGGTTGTCCCGTTACTTCCGATAATTCAGATTACGAAAACAACGCAGTATGTAAATCCGGCTGACGATGCGATTAAAAAGGTAAACTATGAGGATAAGACTCCCGAGTCTGACCCTAACCTCAACAGAGTTAACTTTACTTTAAAGCTGACAAACAACAACCAAACAGGAATTACGCCTGCGGAAGACGCTAAAATAGCGGGCTTTGGCGACGATTTCCCTGTCGGAGTAAAACTTATAGGATTTAAGGTTATACACTGTGACGAAAACCAAAACCAGGTTGCGGATTTGACGAGCAGGTTTGAGCTTAACGGCGGGGTGCCGTTTACCACCGCCGGAGACAACAGGTTATTTACCCCCAGTGCAAGGGCATACAGATGGGCCTTTGACGGCAATCCTAATGACAATGCCACGAATGACAAGAGGTATTCTCTGCCGATGGGGCACAGTATCATCGTAACATTGGAATGCGAGATACAGCCTGACTTTTTCACGGGAAGTTCGACGGATGAGTCAAAGACCAATACATCGCACGCGTTTTATCAGAAAGGTCAGGCAGTGGGTGTAGGCGGAACGGACGTGTCGTCTTCGATGAACGGTTACTACTATTTTTCCTCGAGCTCGACTGTTGCAGCCAGAAAGTCAAGCATTCTCGCCGGAATAGTTAAGAATAATAACGGTATTTCCATAAAATTGCCTTCATCGTCTTATAACATAAACTACCTTACCGAAGACAACAAAAAAGGAATAACCGACATTCAGCTCACACGCTGGACCGAGGAGCCCGCAAATTCTACGAGTTATTACCGCGCTTATTCGGTTATAGTTACAAATTACGATAAAAACAAGGTTCTTCCGATAACCAAGATAGTAGATAAGCTTCCGGTTTATGAAACGGTCGACTTGTCCAGAGAGGTATTCGTCACGTTTGCGAATGTTCCGGGTAACCAGAATTATATACTCGAAAGCAGCAGGGTAACGGTTGCCGGCGGTTACGCGACATTCGAATTTGAAAACGCAATAAATTTACCGAGCACTGCGACCGCTTCCGTGACATTGACTTATTACACGAAGCTTACTGATGTAACTGCTGCCAGAAACCACTTGCATGAAGAGGGCGGAACATTCAGTGATATCAACAGCGCGGCTTTCTATACCAAAGACAACGCAGCCGTAACGCTTAGGAGCGGCGAAGGCATGGCTATGTTTGATTCCGAAGACGGAAACAACTGGGATAACGACGCTTCGTCGGCTGTACGTTATCAGGCTGACTTTGATGTTAAATACCACGATATTTATATTCAGCCCGGTATCTTTAAGGAAGCAAAGTTTATCCCTTCGGGAAAAGAGAGTATGCCTGAAGCTTGGGAGACAACCGAACACAAGATTTTAACATCAAATGTTAATCTTGGTTGGATAGTGACAGTAGGTAACGCAAATGATGCTCTGAAAGATATCGAAGGCGGAAAGGTTTATGATTATCTTCCCGCAGGATTTAAGTTTAAGGAAAACATCGGTGTTATTTCTCTGGAAACGGGTATCGACATTGTACCGGGTTCTGTAAAAATGACCATGGTTGAAGGCAGACAACTTGTTTCCTGGGAGCTTACAAGAAGCTCGATCATAAGAAGAGGCGTTAAGGTCAGCTTCGCGTTTGTATCGACTACTCCTCAGGCTCTTGCGGAGTACGACAACGACGTATACTTTGTTCCCGTTAACGATATGAAGTATTTCTTCTCGGGTAAGATTGACACCAACTATGCTACCGATTACATTGCCGCTGACGGAGAGGACAACGTTACGGAGCAAAACTGTGTTCATAACGTTGCGACAGTCGCAGTACTTGGTCAGTTCATGGCCAAATCGCTCAAGACTGTTTATGATGAAGCGGATCCTGCAAACAAAGCAACACCGACCGAGCACGGCGGCTATATAACCGTTAAGGCGGAAAACTTCTACGGCCCGGGGGAATCACCCGCACAGGCCGGAACAGGTAAATACTACTATACGCTTTATGTTCAAAACAAGAGCGACTATATATTCTCTAACTTGGTAATTATCGACAAACTTCCTTTTGTCGGTGATACAAGCACGGTTGACCATCAGAACCTCAGACTCAGTAGGTTCAACGCCGAACTTCTCGGTGTTGATATGACTTACGGCAACGCGGATAAGATATCCAAGGTTGAGTTTGCAAAGGTAACAGTCGGAAGCCAGGAGTTCTCTTCACTCGACTGGAAGGGCACTACCGGAGCGGGAACACAGGCTTGGCATGAAGGAATGCAGCCCGGCGACAACGCGGTTAGACTTATATTGCAGCCTGACTTCAAGGTTGACAAGGGCGAAAGCATCGAGTTTAAGATTAACGCCAAAGTGCCCGAAAGCGCGTCTGACGGTTCTATTGCATGGAATACATTCGGGTATGCCGGCAGCGCAAAGAGCAGGACAACCGGTACCACAGACGAACTTAAACCGGTCGGCCCCGCAAAAGTCGGCGTTAGGGCAGTTAACTTCGTAGGCGATATTCAACTTATAAAGTACGACTCGAGACTTTACAGCGAAACCGGCGACAACACCGGCGCAATTATTGCCGGAGCTAAGTTTAAGATTTTCAGGGAAGAAGAAGGGCAATATGTTCCTTTCAATATTGAAGCACCCGTTCAGGTAACAGGTGCCGACTGTGTCGGCAACGAGTTAACGTTAACGACGGGTAAGCTGACATTATCGAATCTTCCTCCGGGAAAATACAAACTTGTTGAGACGCAGGCGCCCGAAGGTTATATTCTTCCGGCGGACGAAAGCAAAAGAACATACGAGTTTGAAGCAGGCGGAACCAAGGCCGTAGTACTTACCGCCTTAAACGCACCTTCTCAGGTTGAAATTGAAAAGAAAGACTCCGTAACGGGAGCAGAGCTTATCGGAGCAGAATTTGAGCTTTATGACAGCAATAACCAAAAAGTTACGATGAAGTATACCGATAAGGAAGGAAACGATGTTTCGTCAGAAACTCTGGTGTTTGACAGAGGGAAGATGACGGTTTACAATCTGAAAGACGGAGTTTACAAGCTTGTTGAAACAAAGGCTCCTGCAGGTTATGTGCTTGAAAACAAAACTGTCAGCTTCAAGATGGATAACGGAGTTGTCACCTTCATGACAGGCGAAGGCGAAGAGGGCGACACGGTAACGGTAATAACAGTCACAAACAAGGCCTCAGAGTTCGAGCTTTACAAAATTGACGTTGATAGCAAAGCGCTTCTTGACGGAGCAATATTTAGAGTTTGGAAAAAAGTCAACGGCCAGTTTGTGCAAGCGCAAATCGATAATATAAAGGTAGTCGGCGGAAAGGTTACCGTTACCGGGTTTGGCGACGGCGAATATGGGCTTCAGGAAATCGCCGCTCCGGACGGATATATACTTCCCGTCAACGAAGATGAAAACGGCAAGCCGTTGTTTGCAGTAACGTTTACACTTGTAAATGGCGAAATAAAGACAATTAACGGCGAAGCTTATGTTAAGCCCGAAGGGGAAAAGCAAAGCATAACGGTAACGAACAAAGTTGGGCAAGTTACGCTTAAAAAGGTCGAGACCGGAACCGACAAGACGCTTGAAGGCGCTAAGTTTAAGCTTTACAAGATAGTCGGCGGAGTTCCGACTCAGATGACTAACATAAAAGTTAACGGCGTTGTTGTGCCTGACGGCATTATAGTTACGCCGGAAGGCGGGGCGGTTACCATAACCGGTCTTGCGAACGGCAGCTACTACTTTGAGGAATTTGAGGCCCCCGGAGATTACGTGATCAAGATCGAAAGGTACAATTTTACGATTGACGGGAAGGCAACGGATCCGATCGTTATTAAGGCCGAAAATGACGCCCTGCTCAGAGAAATTCATATAAACAAGAAAGACAAGGTAACAAGCGTACTTCTTAAAGGAGCCGTGTTCGAGATAAGGCGAGACTCAGACAACTTCCTTATGGATACCATAACCACAGACGCGAACGGATATGCATTTTCACGCAAAGCATACCTGCTTGGGGTTAAGTACAAGATAGTTGAAATAGTCGCTCCGCTTGGTTATATAAGGCTCAGTTCGCCAATATACTTTACGTTTGTACTTCCGATGGAAAGTGCATATAAGTATACTTACACCATTGATAACGAGCCGGAAATAATAATCACGGAACCGCCTACGACGGAAGAACCCGGAACCGAGGAACCGACTACGCCTCCTACAACGACAAGTGCTCCGACGACCGAACCTACGACTCCAACAACTCCCGATATTCCTGAGGAGTTTGAGCCGACCGATGACGGAGAATACACTTACATTGATGATGAAGGTGAGCCGCAGGGCAATGTTGTTATTGTTCCCAATCCTGACGGGTCTGTGGATATAGTATTGGTTCCGGAGGATGTTCCATCAGGAAAGCCTAATCCGAGAACTGCTGATATCAGTCCTTCGTTCTATTTGACCGGCGCTGCCGTGTCTATGCTGTTTGTGCTGACACTCAGTTATCTTGACGCAAAAAAGCGTGTTAAGACGGAGAAGAAGTAGAGGATTGGCAGGGACTTAAACAATGTTGTTTAATAAGTGAAAGTGTACAAAGCCCCCGGCGAATTTGCCGGGGGCTTTTCGTTTTAACTGTACTCACTATAAATGCATATTTTTCGGCATATTACACAAAATACCTGAAGCGGCTAAAAAATACAGCCATATAATTGAGGCTTCAATTAAACCATTCGATAAACCAGTCGCCTCGATCCACCTTAGGCCGCAGATCGGTGTGAGGGGGTGATTAAACCGCAGAGTTTAATCGGGGTATCGAATACGCTTACTTAGAGTCAAAAGGCATATATTTACGAGACCTGCAGAGATCAAAAAGCAGAGATCAAAAAGCAGAGGAGGAAGCGATGAGTCACAAAAGGCGTAAAAATATTGATTTTACAGTTGAATCTGAGGCAATGGCAATACTTGACCAGATGAAAAAGACACCCGACGCAAACGTCAGTATACCGAGCGAAGCGGCAGTCAAAGACGCAAAGGAATGGGTGGACGGCAACGAGAAATAGCAAGAATTAAAGCTCTATGCGTATTAAACGAGAGTACGGCGTAAGCATCCTCAAAAGCAGGAAAACTATACAAAATCACGGTATTTACTACACGTTGTTGTTAAATACTGTGATTTTTTATATTTACTTTTTGACCGGCTTGGAGTATACTAGAATAAATGTTCGGTGAACGGAGGGGGAACATGACAGGTCAAGTTGCAGCCGAAGCAAAAAAACTGCCTGAGTACTTGTATTTAACTTATAAAAAAGAAAAGAAAGGGTACAGTACGGCACAAACCGAGTTCCATGAAAATATAAAAGAGATAGAAGTAATTGAGAAGGAAGTAACAGAGAAGGAAGAAAAACAAAAGTGTGCGGCAGCTGATGTCGCCCGCAATTACGGCATGGCTCATTGCCACAGCAGAAAAAAGCCTTTTTCGGACTATGCAAAGCGCTATGTTAAAGGCGCGGCAAAAGTGAGCTGCGGCAGGTGCAGCGTTAGCGTAAGAATACCCAAGACAATCAGGGTGCCGGTATTGTGCCCAAAATGCGGCAGAGTTTTGATTGAAAGGGATGAGTAATGCAGCGAGCCGGCTTTTACGAACGAACAGGCCGCAGATGCGGCGGATGCAATACGGAAGATGAGCCTATCGCCATTTGTGCGGCTTGCGGGCAAGCAGTGTTCGAAGGTGAGGAAGTTTTCGATATAGACGGTTACATGCTGCACTATATCTGCATTGCGGAATATTTTAAGGAATATATTGTGTACGCCGAGAGAAAAGGCTGAGCGCCCAGAAATTTTGTTCGCGGTAGATGGTGGTAAGAGATGGTCAATATATCCCGTTTATTTAAGCCCGGAGGGTTCAAGGGGGAGGCATCGGTTTAATCGGCGACCTGCAGACTGCGGAAAGTATCGAATGCTCAATCTTTACTATGTTTTGAAGTATAAAGACTTATATATCCGGAAGATGAACGATAACTGCCGACGGTTTATACAGGTTGGGTTGGCAGATTTCTGCCCGCAGCCGTGAGCCTAGGCTGTCTGTGAGGAGGATTACTTTGACGGTAAAAGATTATCTGTCGCAGAATTTTACAATACGAAGGATTATTTCTGCGAGAAAAACAAAAATTGAAGATTTGAAAGACATGAGGATGTCTTTGGGCGGAGGGTTCGGAATAAAGGTGCAAACGAGCCTAAAAACCGACAGATTGGGAGAAATCACTGCGGATTTGCACGAAATGATTGAGAGATATGAAGAGGATGTTCGCAGACTCATCGATTTGGAACAAGAGATTAGCCGTGCCGTTAACACACTGGAGCGAGATGAGTACAAGCTTATTATGTTTGAAAGATATGTAAATCTCAAGCGCTGGGAGGATGTCGCGGAGGATAATCATTACAGTCTGAGTGCGGTGAACAAAATACACAGGTTTGCTCTTAAAGCAATAGAGAGGACTTTAAAGTCGGAGGGCAAAAGCTTCTCGGCTGCGAGAGGGTAAAAGGGCAGGAAATAGCCGCTCGTATAGTGATTAAAGGCCGAAACGGTCTTAAATCACTATTGCTTCGGCAACCAAATATGGGAAAACGCTATATTTTATTGCTCCCCAGCTTAGACGCAGATACGCCGCACCTAAGCGCTGCGGCGTATCTAAGCGCGTCTGCGAGCTCAAGTAAGCGCGTAAGTATTTTATACGGTATTTAACTTCCGCGGTAATATATCGTCCTATGTTTGTTTCTGCTTATTAATGCATTATGACGCAGTGCAAAAGCCAGCGGGACGGTAAGAAAAAACAATCGAAAATTTTCGAATATATGTTTGACATATGCGATATAATACGATATAATGTTTTTGGAGCCGACAAGCCACATCTTAGGAAAACGCCGAATCCCAAGCTTTTGTTGCCGAAGCAACAGCAGTGGCTGTCGGCGTCGTTCAAGACCGTTTCCGGCTTAAACGGCTATATAGTGAATTTGAGCAACACCGTTCCGGTATCACTATAGATTCAGAAAGTTCGTGTTTTCGGCTTGTGTCTTTATTTTTATAAATCGGGAGATTTTTATGAACATATCGGATAAACTCAAAATATTGACCGATGCTGCGAAATATGACGTTGCCTGCACGTCCAGCGGGACGGACAGAAGTTCGAAAAGCGGGAGTATAGGTTCTGCAGTCGGCTGCGGTATTTGTCATACATATGCCGCTGACGGGCGCTGTGTGTCGCTGCTTAAAATATTGCAGACGAATAATTGCATTTACGACTGCAAATACTGTGTTAACCGTTCGTCGAACGATGTTCCCAGGGCGATGTTTACACCCGACGAAGTCGGCGAGCTTACTATAAATTTTTACAAACGTAATTATATAGAGGGTTTGTTTTTAAGCTCCGCAGTATTCCGCAGCCCGGACTATACAATGGAGATGCTGTATCAAACGATATTTATTATAAGAATGCGTTACAAATTCAACGGATACATCCACGTAAAAGCGATACCCGGAGCCGATGAGGCGCTTATAACTAAGACGGGAATGCTTGCCGACCGGATGAGCGTAAATATAGAAATGCCTTCGGGAGAGAGTTTGAAGCTGCTTGCACCCGAAAAGAAAAAAGAAGATATACTGCGCCCGATGCGCCTTTTGTCTTCGGGCATAACGCAGTCTAAGAATGAACTTACCGTATTTAAAAGCGCACCGAAATTTGTTCCGGCAGGACAGGCGACGCAGATGGTAATCGGAGCGACGCCTGACAGTGACAGGCAGATAGTAAGACTGTCAGAGTCGCTTTACAAGACCTATAACCTGAAACGTGTGTTCTATTCTGCCTATATACCCGTCGGTTCGAATAAATTTATTCAGACCGCTACAACGCCGCTTCTACGCGAGCACAGGCTCTATCAGGCTGACTGGCTTATGCGGGTGTACGGTTTTGAGTCATCCGAAATATTTGGAGATGCGGATAATCTGAATCTTAATATGGATCCGAAATGTGACTGGGCAATACGAAACATAGACAAATTTCCGGTCGAAATCAACAGAGCCGATATGGAGACGCTGATGCGTGTGCCGGGCATAGGAGAACGTTCGGTTTACAAAATTCTCCGAACAAGACGGGTTGCAAGACTTGACTTTGATACGCTGAAAAAAATGGGCATAGTATTGAAGCGTGCGAAATATTTCATAACTTGTAACGGCAAGATGTATGAGGGTGTTAAACTGGATGCCGACCTTCTTTCCATGAAGCTGAGCGAAAACAAGATCGACGAAGCGTATGAGCAGCTTGATATGTTCGGAGGGAAACCGCCTGTTTTGTCGGATGTTTCCTCGGGTAGGCTGCTTTTGCCGACGAAGGAGGATATGAGCAAATGCATAACGGGGCAGATGTAAGCTTTAGGCGCTGTCATGTTGTATTTGACGGCAGTTTTGACGGTTTTCTTTGCATAATATACGCATATTACTACCGCAAAATTATACCTCAGGAAATCAGCAAGGTTGACTATATTCAGACGGATCTGTTTAACGAGATATGCAATATTGAAACTGACAATGACAAGGCTGCAAAGGTTGCCGAAGGTATAAAGAATAAAATCAGCGTGAGGGCATTTGAACGCTCGTATCTGGCTTTTTCGTGCAAGGATTTGCGGTTTATGGATTTGTTCAGGTATATAATTTTCGGATTTCAGACAAACGAAGAAGTCGACAGGCACATGCATATTGATTTTGTGCGTAACATTGAAGCTCTTGCGTCGAATACGAGCCGCGAGGCTCACCGTTTTCTCGGGTTTGTGCGTTTTCGCGATACTCGGGCGGGTGTGCTTTATTCCTCGATAGAACCCGATAATTATATACTTCCTCAGCTTGCCGAGCACTTTTCGGGAAGAATGCCCGACGAGCGTTGGATGATACACGATACAAACAGAGGGCTTTGCGTTGTATACGACAAGCGGCGTTATATTATTTGCGCGACCGACAGGCACGCATATGTTGAGGAGTCCGAGTTCGAGGATGTATATCAGGATCTTTGGAAGACGTTTTACAGGACGGTTGCCGTTGAGGCACGAGAATCAAAAAAGCGGCTTAACCATATGTTGCCGAAAAAGTATCGCAAAAATTTAACGGAATACACTCCGGGGAAAAAAGAATTGGGAAAAAAAGAATTCGGGGGAAAAGAGTTGGGGGAAGGAGCGGTGGCAGAACTAAAATTTGAAGGAGAAGAAGAGCTTTACCGGCTGGGCGCCAGGGAGTAAGGGCAGCCGGCCTTACTCCCTGCATTACGCAGTACATTGTAGTACACCATACATTGTGATATTATGGCATTATGAATAATAGAGCACGGAGGTGATTTCCGCGGAGCCGAACAGTAACGCGTTTAACCTATGGGTGTTTGAGCGGCTTAAAGATTATACTAACAGAATAGAGGTGTATTGCGGGGGAGCCGGTTCGGGCAAATCATACGGAGCGATGCAAAAGATTATTCTTAAGGCGACAAATGATGTCAGAAGGGTGCTTGTCGTTAGAAAGGTCGGGGCAACGCTGCGAAACAGTGTATTTACGCTTGCAAAGGGAATTTTGAGGGACGGGGCGCTGAAACAAGGTTTCAGACTCGATAAAACAAACATGGAGATAGAGCTGACAAACGGCTCTGTTTTTTTGTTTAAAGGCTGTGATGACAGCGAAAAAATCAAGTCGATTGACGGAATCACTGATATTGTTTGCGAAGAGGCTACCGAGTTTAACGAGGACGAGTTTACACAGTTGAATCTCAGGCTGCGTTCGAATGCTCCTTACCCGCAGATTTATCTTATGTTTAACCCGGTTTCGAAAGCAAATTGGGTTTACCGCTGTTTCTTCGAGAATCCGCTTAAAGATTCGCTTGTGATGCGTACGAATTATCGTGACAACAAATTCTTGCCGGATAGCTACGCGAAAACGCTGGAAGAGCTCAAGTACAGGAATCCGGCATATTATAGAATTTACGCCTTAGGAGAGTTTGCGACGCTTGACAGGCTTGTTTTTCCGGTATGGACAAAGCGTATCGTTCCGGAGAGCGAGGTTGCGGAGTATCCGATGTTTGCCGGGCTCGATTTCGGATATACAAACGACCCGACAGCTCTGATCTGGGGCAAATACGACAAGAAGCAAAAACGAGTTTTTATCACCGGAGAGATATTCAGAAAAGGGCTATTAAACCCGGAAATCGCCGGGCTTATAGAAAACGCGGGACTAAAGAAAGAAATTATCGTTGCCGATTCGGCAAGGACGGACAGTATTGACGAGCTAAAAAGGCTATATGACATACGAAGGTTGCGCCCGTCACGCAAAGGTCCGGACAGCATACTCAGCGGGATACAGTTTATACAACAGCATGAAATAGTCGTGGACGAAAGGCTTAAAGGCATTATTGAAGAGCTGGAAAACTACACCTGGGTGAGGGACAAACGGACGGGAGAATACATTAATGAGCCTAGAGACAGCTTTAATCATGGGCTTGACGCACTGCGTTACGCGCTTGAAGCTTTTAGAGACGAAAAGTCCGCAAGGCTGATTTCAAAGAACAAATACGGAGGAGTGCTATGATCAAAAGGAGCGCGGAAAGTATCGCGAACGGGATTTCGGAGAAGATGATCATGTCTTGCTTGGCGGAACATGTGCTTAACAATGTCAGGCTTGACAGGCTTGACAGGTATTACAGGGGAGAGCACGACATCGCAAGGCGTAAAGCAAAGGGCAAATGGGCGCCGAACAACAAAATTGTATGCGGTTTTCCAAGAAACATAACAGACACTGTGTGCGGTTATATGTTTGGCAGTCAGATACAATACAAGCACGGTGAAAACACATTTGAGCTTGTCAAGTCGGTCGAAAGGGCAAGTGCGGAGGGGCATGACGCGGAGTTGGGGAAAGATTTGTCGGTATTCGGCAGGGGTATCGAGCTTGTCTATATGTCCGAAGATGTTTCTCCGATGCCAAGGCTTGCGCTGATTGATCCGCGTTCGGCTTTTGTTGTTTACGATGCAGGCATAATAAACACACCTCTTTTCGGTGTTACCGTTGCCGAATGTACAAACGAAAACGGAGAAGTAACGGAGTATTCGGTTACTGTATACACGGCGGAAAGCTACAGTGTTTTTATGATGAAGGATTTGAAAGGCAGGCCGAAACTCGTGTCGGAGACACCGCATTTTTTCGGCAGACTGCCTATAGTAGAATTTTGGAACAACAAGGAGGGTATGGGCGACTATGAGCATGTTTTACCGCTTATAGACGCATATGACGTACTTACGAGCGACAGGCTAAACGATAAGGAGCGATTTGTTGATGCGATTTTACTTTTGACGGGGGCCAGGCTGCCGGAGGATGACGGCGAAAGCGCCGCAAACATGCTTGTAGGAAGAATTTTGGAACTGCCTGACGGAGCCGACGCGCACTATATAACAAAGGCACTCAATGAGACCGAAACGCAGGTGCTTGCCGACAGTATAGCAAAAGACATACACAAATTCAGTATGGTACCGGACTTTTCGGACGAACGCTTCAGCGGAAATTCTTCCGGTGTCGCTTTGAGGTACAAGCTGCTCTCGTTAGAAAACCTTGCGAGCACCAAGGAGAGGTTTTTTGAGGCCTCGCTTAACTCAAGGTTTGAGCTGTTTGCGACCGCTCTGGCGCTCAAAGGTATGCGGCCGGCTGATTGCAATGAAATAGTGCCGGTATTTACAAGGACGCTTCCGATTAACGATCTGGAGAATGCGCAGACCGTCAGCCTGCTCAAAGGGATACTGAGTGATGAAGAGCTGAGAGAAAAAGTATAGAGGAGCGCGGTTTGCTCCCCGGGAAAACTCCTTCGCATAGCGAAGTTCACATATATGGTCATGCCGAGGCGAATATACGGCAAAACGGAATACCGGGTTGCGTTGTTCGGCTTGTCCGACTATTATCAAAACACACGGAGGTACAAATGGACGATTTTGAATTTACTGCGGTAACAGCGGAGGCTGAAGGGGTTATTACCGAGACTTTGCCGGATACGCAGGAGGAAAATTCGGCAAAGGTTTACACAGAAAAAGAGTTAAATGCCGAGGCTGACAGGCGAGTAAGCAAAGCGCTTGAAACGTTTGAAAAGAACAGGCTTCCTGTTTTGCTTGCCAAAGCAAAGGAAGAAGCCGAGCGGATGGCAAATATGACGGCCGAAGAACGAGTCGAACTCGAAGCGAGACAACGAGAGCAGGAATATTCGAAGCGGCTTGATGATGTCAGTCGCAGAGAGCTGAAAATAAAAGCTCACGAAATGCTCAGAGAACGCGGAATGGACATATGTCTGCTCGAAGTACTGAATTATTGCGACGAAGAGAGTGTGGCTCGAAGCTTAACGGCTGTCGAATCGGCTGTACGAAACGGAATCGAAGCGAGGGTAAACGAGAGGTTGAGGGGAGCTGCCCCAAAGGTCGGAGGCCCGGCGCAGCGCGCGTTTACGTTCGAACAGCTGAAAAACATGAGCCGAAACACAATAGCCGAAAACATGGAGGCTGTTGAAAGGGCACTGGGAAATTTTCACTAAAGAGAGGAGAAGTTTATGACAGACAAATTTATACCGCAGGTTTGGAGCGCAAAACTGCTGATTGAACTTCAAAAAGCGCTCGTATACGGTCAAACGGGAGTTATCAACCGTGACTATGAGGGTGAAATCAAAGAGGCAGGTGATACTGTTAAAATCCACAGTTTTGGCCCCGTAACGGTTTTTAACTACGGAAAGAACACAGACATGCCTGCCGCGGAAACGCTTTCGGATGCGGAGATCAGCATGCTGATTGACCAGAGCAAGGGTTTTAACTTCCAGATAGACGACATAGACACGGCTCAGCAGTCGCCGAAGATTATGACCGATGCCATGAGGGAAGCGGCATACTGTCTGGCGGATGCGGCTGATAAATTTATCGCTGCAAAGCATACCGAAGCCGGGCAGACAACAGGAACCGACGCAGCTCCTGTCGTACTTACCGCATCAAATATTTATGACACTTTGGTTGACCTCGGAATCAAACTATCGGAAAAAAATGTTCCGAAGTCGGGCAGGTGGGTTGTGCTTCCGCCCTGGGCATACGGGCTGCTGCTTAAGGACGAGCGCTTCGCGGGAGCCGGTAGTTTCGGGGCGACACAGACTCTCGGTAACGCTCAGGTCGGCCAGGCTGCGGGTTTCTGCGTTCTGGAGTCTAACAATGTTCCGTCTTTGGGCGGGACAAAATATAAAATACTTGCGGGGCACAGTGTTGCCTGGAGTTTTGCGGACCAAATATCAAATGTTGAAGCATACAGGCCGGAAAAACGTTTTGCCGATGCGGTAAAAGGATTGCATGTTTACGGCTGCAAGGTAGTCAGACCTGACGCGCTTGTGTGTTTAACAGCCAACAAGGCTTAAAAGGCGGTAAAGAATTATGACGCAGATTGACAGACTAAAGCTCAGAACGGGCTGCGACGACGAAGCGAAGCTTCTGGCTCTGCTTTCCGGGGCTAGGGGGTTTATACTTGCCTATACGGGAAGAACATCGTCTGAATGGCTTGAGTGTTTTGACTGGGCACAGATAACAGTTGCGCTCGTGGATTACAACAGGCAAGGTATTGAGGGTTTCAAGAGCAGAAAAGAAGGCGAAATCGCGACAGAAAGCCTTGGTTCGGACGATTACCCCAAAAGCGTCATGTCCGCGTTAAATCGCTACAGGCTTGCGGGGGTGGTATAATGCGGTTTCTTGAAAAAGATATGCACGAGTTTGCGCTTTTTGTTCCGTTAAGGACACAGGACGCAGACGGAGGAATAAGCATCACGGGTTATGACGGTGCAGGAGTATTCCGGGGTAACTTGCAGCCTTCAAGAGGCCGTTTGCAGCCGCTAATCGGTATGTCTGAGGATACGGCATACGGAACGGAGCTTAATTATGGCTTTGCCGTGTTTTGTCCGAGCGACAAACGGCTTTCGGAAGGTGTTTGCTTCGGGGATACAAAGCCTGAGTACGAAATTAAGGTTGCGATGGAGCTTTGTGACCATACGATGCTTTATTGCGTGAAGCTGAGGTGATGAGTAGTGGAGGCGGCTGTAAAGCAAAAAGCTTTTGAAGCGCTAAAAACCGTTAAGGACGTGAAAAGCGTCTTTTTTTATTATCCCGACGACTTCAAGCTTCTTCCGTGTATCAGTTATTACGAATCCGGTAGGGTTGCGGCAGCATGTGCCGACGACAAAGAGTATATGACGGAAGTCATATTTGCTGTTGATATATGGGCGATGACAAGCCCTGAAGCGGGAGAAATATCCGTAAAAGCTGATGAAGCGCTCCGATCCGTCGGCTTTTTCCGGATATCGGAGGCGGATGCTTACAAAAAAGGCGCGCCGGCTCACAGGACAATGAAATATAAGTACAATTTATTTTAGGGGGTAAAAATGGCCAAGAAAATAGCTTTAATGGGTTTTTCGAGAGTTAAACTCTTTCCCGTTGTTAAAAATAACGCATCTGAGTATTCGGTGGGAGAGGGTTTTGAACTTCCGTGGGCTCAAGAAATGACAAGGGAAGCAGACACGAGTGAGTCGAAAATTTACGCAGACGACATACTTTATATGAATTTTAAGTCGTGGAATGGATTGAACTCGACGATCAAGTTAGCCGAGATGCCGCTCGAGATGATGGCTAAGCTCGGGTTCGGAGTGTATGACCCGGCGGGAAAGACTCTCAAATGGAACCCGCAGGGTGAAAACAAGGAATTTGCGCTTTCGCTCAGGCAGCTTCGCGCGGACGGGTCGTACAGGATGCAGAAGATGTTTTCATTTACCGTGAACGAGGTCAAAGAGTCCAATATTAAATCAAAAGGCGAGGGCAACGACCTGAACTCGTACCAGCTTATCGGTACATTTTCGGCTCGTATTGCCGACGGGCTTCCGGGCGAGATAAAAGACTCGGAAGAAGCGGGGGACTTGAGCTGGCTTGATACGGTCGATAGTATTTAGGTAAGCGTTCGGCGTTCATAATGCTGAGGCTGAAAACGAGTAAGCCGGTTCGCCGTTTTCAGCTTTATTACTTCGGCAACAAAATATAGGGAAACGCTATATTTTGTTGTTCCCTCGCTAAGACGCAGATGCGCCGCATTGGAGCACTGCGGCGTATCTAAACGCGTCTGCTCGGCACGAGTAACCGCGTAAGTATTTTATGCGGTATTTAACTTCCGCGGTAATTTTATTGAGGCGGCAATTAAACCATTCCTAAACTTGTCGCCTCAATCCCCCTTAGGCCCGCAGAGCCGGTATAAGGGGGTGATTAAACCGCAGGGTTTAATCGGGGGATCAATAACTTTTCAAAAGGAGTTTTTATGGATATGTTCAAGATCAAAAAGACCGTTAAAGCGGCGGACAAAACTGCGCTTTCTCTCGGAAAAGCAAAAAAGGTTCGAGGCGTAACGGTCCGCAAAATGCATATCGGAGCTTATCTTCATGCAATTAATAGGCTTCAGAGTTTGCCTGAGGATTTGCTGAAAATTTGCTTCCCCGGTCAAACTTTTGCCGAAATAACGGCATCATTTTTGAAAATGACCGAAGATAGGCTGATATCGTTTTTGTGTACGGCGTTTACAGCGTTTCCTTCATATGTTGTTTCGTTTATATCCGATTTAACGGGCGTTGATGAACAAATGCTCCTGACCGATCCTGAAATCGGACTGAACGGGCTTGCCGAAATTATAGCGGCTTTCATCGAGGTTAATGAATTGGGGGAGTTCGCAGGAGCGATACGGCGTCTTATTCCGAGACTGACAAACGTCAGAATGATTCCGAGTATTGGCTCCAAAAACTTATAGTTTGCGCTTTGTCTATCGGAATATCAAAGCGTGATTTGCTTGAAAACTATTACATGGATGAATTCTTCGAAATAATTAATGAGTATAATGATTTGCGAAAGTTAGGCGAAAAAACCGAGGAAGTCGAATCGGCGGATTTTTTCGGTTTTTAGCCGCCTATGGACTGCGTATTTTTGCAGCGGTTTCTACGTTACGAAAATTAATACTGCGGAAGTTAAATGTCGAATAAAATACTTGCGCGGTAACTTGGGACTAGCAGACGTGCGCCGCAGCACTTAGGTGCGGCGCATTTTCGTCTTAGTAAGGAACAACAAAATATAACGTTTTCCTATATTATGTTGATGAAGTACTGTGTTAATGTCCAAACCAGTTCACAGCTCTATTTTTTGAAAAGCGTCCGCAGTCGAGTGGCTTTTCAGTGTTCGAGACAAGTTCTTCGAGTAAAATGTATAGTTCCATATATTGCTCATCGGATAAGTCGTCGAGTTCCGACTCTATGTAATTTATTATATCTGTCCTAGTAATTTGACTCACCGCTTTGCTTATATTCTGAAATTATTTAGATTAAAGACTGATTATTAAAAGACGCATACATTATTCGGAAAAATTCTAGCGAGTCCACTCGGCACGAATAACTGCGCAAGCATTTTATGCGGTATATATTGAGGCGACAATTAAATTATTCGTTAAACTTGCCGCCTCAATCCCTCTTAGGCCCTCGGAGCCTGAAAAGGGGGTGATTTGGGGGGGCCAATCACTTCCGCAGTAATATTATATCGCATAGGCTGCTTAATTGAAAGTTAAACCGAAAATGGCTTTTTCGGGAAATATGTATAAGCTTGGACAAAAATTTGCCGCCGTATGATTGCAAGCCAAAAATTTTTCAGGCAATTTAGTTAAAAGCTATTGACAAAACGCGGATAAGCACATATAATCTCTAATGTTGCAAATGCGTTTGCACCTTTAGCTCAGTTGGTAGAGCAATTGACTCTTAATCAATGGGTCCAGGGTTCGAGTCCCTGAAGGTGTACTGGCAAAAACCCCCGTATCAAGGTGATGCGGGGGTTTTTATATGTTCGGAATTCACTTGAATTTTGCTGCAATTTGTGTAGTCAGGTAGTAGTCAGAGGTCAAAAAGTAGTCAAAAAAGTAGTCAAAATGCAATCAGTTATACTTCATTTATGTATGCAATTGCCGCTAAGATATCATCCGTCTCAATGACATCGATAGCGCTATGCAGGATTATAATTTGTGCTGTCGCCTCAAAAAATATAGAACCGTTTAGAGCTACGCTTGTTTCTAGATATATTTCCACCCCTCTCTCCCGACATACCCTCTCCAACTCTCTCATAGCTGTTTCCTTTTTCATATTATGCCCCCCAGATTATGTCATAACGAATTATTGTTCGATATGCAAATGATAACATCAAATGAAAGCTAAAACAATCGAACATAGAAATTATAAATTCACAAAATTTTGCCCGGAATTTCAGCAGATTCGACAATCTGCATATCACGGAAAAAATAATAAGCGCCAAAAATAAACCGTTGTTAAATACGGCTACTTTTGGCGTTCGTAGATATAGCATATAATCAGCCCCTTGGTAAATACTATTAGGGCCGACTTAGGACAAAAGGTTGGCAGACCCGCTGCATGTTTGGGCGCTGCATTGGGGTGGCGCCCACGGCGGGTCTTTATATCTTATAACGGATGTGCGGTAAATGACCATGCTGTTTCAGGAAAGTTTTTGTATATCGGGGTGTATGGATGTATAAAGCCGCCCGTCTACCCAGAGGGAAAATGAGCGGCCTATATATTGAATAACAGTTATTCCGATAGTTATCAGTTTATGCGCATGCTCTTTTCGCCTCGCTCCGACTAATAATTTATTCTTTAGTAATGTTGGCTTTTGTGTTTTATTGTGATATTGTTTTTTTGACCGTATCAAAACTCAGTATTGACCGTCAGTAAAATTATTAACGAATCGGAGGGCAAAGATGAATCTTAATAGTCTAGTGGATTATTTCATAAAAGAGTTTAAAGCCTGCTACCCTACAATTGATACAAAAGTAGAATATGAATCTGCCGACGATACCTTTTTGATAAGCCATAACTGTGAAGATTGGGGCAACACTGAGTTTCGGGACAGAAAAAATTATCTGATGGAGAAATATTTTTTTAGTGCCGATATCTTCAATGTCTGCTTTGCATATTCAACGAAACTGGATGATATTGTTCAGGGGCATTAGCCGCCCCTGATTTTTATTTTTGCTTGAACCGCCGCAATAAAAAAAAGAGAGTATGGATACTCTCTTAACCCCGAATTATTTACTCAAGCCATTGCCAAACAGAAAACCAAGGGCGAACAGTAGCGCTGTTTTTATTAAATCCATTCCTTGTGTGAGAACCTCATTTTTAGCGCTAATACATAATAACTCTCTAACGAAGTCCAACGCTACAAATAAAACTAAAATAATCAGACAACCCCAAACAATCCTCACCGCATTTATTCTTTTTGCGTCGTTTTGCCGGTCTTTAAAACTAGGCGCACCCGTAGAGGGCTTGTCGGTTTTTCTTACGGGTTTGTTCAACGGCAACTCTTTCTCAGTACGAGCTTCCGCTACGGCGAGCTCGTCTAAGCCCTTGCGTGAAGCTATTGTAACCACTCCTCGGTTAAAATATCGTCATTACTGAGGCAAAGCTTTGAGTTCTTAACAGCTTTGTACCAAGCCGTATCTTTCCTGTGGGTTACGTTGGAAAGCGTAATACCGTCTTTCTGACTGTAGTGTTGCCAAACATAGTCAATGGCTTTTCTAAATTCAGCGCTTGAATTTAAATCTACGCTGTAAGCCTTACCGTCCTGTTCAATGAAAAAACTCTTAATAGGTCGTGCCGCATATCGTTTAAAAGCATTATAGATAGTCGGAACCACGGGACCGTAGCGCCAAGCTTCAAAACCTTCGGAAAACAAAGGCTGCTTAGTGTTCTGGTAATATCTCTTGTAAATAAAATAGACCATCTTTTGTATCTTCATGGGAGAGATGTCGATTCCTTCGATAAAAGCTCTGTCCAAAACGCTGTTTGCAACATTCAAAGCTGTGATCACATACATCCCCTCCTTATTTACTGATTTGCGATAATAATATATCATTTTACGGAAAAAATCAACAAAATTAGAAAAAATATACGTACGATGGTATTTACTAGGCATTTACGTCATCCCTCTGCACTTTAGATATATTATTTGCGTTTATAGTGAACCATTCAAGTTATTTATATGTACAGTTTTAATAAACAAAAAAAGACCGCCTTGGCGGTCAATGGGTTTTCGCTTATAAAAGTTTTTTAGAGAAGTTAAAGAGCAGCTGAATAACCTCTTGCCTTGTGATATTATCCTTTGGCCTCGTGCCGTCCGTTATTCCGTTTTTCTTTCCCCAATCCCATGCTGCTTTAGCCCAGTCGGCGGGAGCGTTTTTGTCTTCGGGTTTAAATGCAGCTTTCAGCTTGTCCCATTCAGCGGGATTTTGCACGTAAAACGCAGGGCAATTTTTGCCGCACACATCGTAATGCCTGTAAACATCTTTGTCGGAATCGAGCATGAACCGTTCGCAGAGGTAGCGCACAAGTTCAGTCAATGATTTTGTGGTCTTGTCGCTGAATTTGCCGCTTGTGTCGGGGTGACAGCATTCTATACCGATCAGCTTTGAGTTATTGTATTTTGCCATCTCGTTCCACTGTTCGCCGTAGGACTTACCCGCATGCTGTGCGCATTCCGTGGGCGGTATTAATTCTAAAATTTCACCGTCTAAACCGATTATGTAATGCGCCGAAGTGTAATTGCCCCCCGCGCCGTTTTCAAAGTATTTACGGTTGTTTAGAGCTGTGCTGCCGGGGTTGGCTACCCAATGGACAACTACACCCTTCGGAGCTAAAGCTCTGCCCGTGCGTCCGTGCTCTGCGCCCGGGGTTAAATAGCTAGTTGTAACGGTCATGTTGCACCTCTTTCGTTTAAGATTAGACAAGTAAATTAAATGTGTTAACTTTGATATGCCTGAATCAAATCATGCGCCGTTTCGCAAACAAAAAAAGGAAGGCTATGCTTCCTTGTCCGATAGTTGGTTTATCTATTTTTTGGTTTTATTGTTTGCGTCCGGCTTTGCGGCTCCGTTTGTCGCCTTGTCTTGCACAAGGTAATCCAGCAGTTTGTGCGAAGTGGTTCTGAATGACTCAAGATATTGAGAGTTGTTTATGTACTTAAGCATAAAATACAGTATTGAAAAAATGTCGGCAAAGATATTTACAAAGACTCCTATCACGAGTTCGTAGGATAGAACCACCATGCCTATTGAATCAAGAACCGTCATTGTACTTATAAAGATTAGAGACAAAAACAGCATTATGCTAAACGACAGAATAAAAAATGTTCGCCACTTGGCTTTGCTTTTTTCTTCTTTGTCCACAAGCTTATAAATAGCATTAGCGCTATCCAGTGTTGAGTCAAGAATTTCGACTCTTATTTTCGCCTCGTCTTTCTTCGGCTCATAATCAAAAACAAGGGGGTTGCCTCCTGCAGCCGGATTAAAAACGCCCGGCTCGGGACAACCACCCTTAACGCTATTTGCTTTTTTGGTTATGTTACCCAGAATATCATTACCCAATATAGGTTAACCCCATTTCGCTGAGTCTGTACCGCATGGCCGCAACCGAGACATTGAATATCTTTGATAAGTATGAAGCTGTCGGATATGGAATTGAATGATATTCTTTCAGTAAACGTTCTTGAGGCATTAACAGGTTTGCCGCAAATCTGTCGGCCTCGGACTCTTCTTTGTTTCTCAGACCGCGAAAACTAATGATAGTATCTTTTCCGGAACCGTCGAAATGCAAGAAAAAGTGTCCGAGTTCGTGCGCTATGGTAAATCTTCGCCTTTGGAGAATATCGCCTCTGTTTACGAATATAACTTTAACGTCGTTTGTTTTGTAGATAAGACCCGAAATCGGTCTGCTGCATTTCTTTTCAAGCTCGCTTAAGTCTTCAACGAAAACCTTTATTCCGTATTCTTTGCAGATATCCTCAACATTAACAGGCACATCTGCGGTACTGTATTTCTTCAGAACCTCTTCGGCATCATATTGCTTGGTCACAGTAACACCGCCTTTGCCAAAGTCATTTGTAAATACCGCCTAGCGATTCGTGATTTGCTTCTTCGTTGCAACCTCAAAAATAATATACAACTCGGTAAAAGCGACTCTGTTGTGAAGCGCTCGTCGGAACGTGCGGCATGGTCTTCTTTTATCACAAATACGCCGCGGCTCCGCTTGATTCTCGAGAGTTGCGGTACTTCACTGTTATTATACGCAAATTTGAGAAAAGAAGTCAATATTTTTTACGATTTTTGCATATATTTTAATGTCAAATTCGATGCACCCAAAAATTAATTTTTAGCATCAAGTTGTGACAAACAAAAAAGCCGACTCGTAAAGGTCGACTTTTTGATATGTGTATGATATAATCCGCTTGCACAGAAGCATAAGGGCGGTAGGCTACTCCCTCTGAAAGGGGGTGAGCCTATGAGCGTGTATGAATCGTTATCTTTGATGATAGCTTTCGCAACGCTGGTAATTCTTATTCTGAAATTTTGGAAAAGAAAATAGCCGCCCCATGCCAAGGTAAGCGGCTATTTATTACTAATCCGTGAACCTACCGCCTTTTAAGCGGCTGTGCGGGAGGGTGTTTGCGCACCCTCCTTTTAATATACCGTTATTATAGCCCGTTTATGCCAACAAATCAAGTGTTTTATTCATGAGCTTGCCGGCAACGGCAATCTTCTTCCCTACTTACTCTTATCCTGCAGCTGCTTTAACGCATCAATCAATTTCGACGGCAGGGCTATCCCGCAGGCCGCCGCGTTCTCTAATATGCTTAAGCCCTCATTCGCTATCAAAAAGCCTATTACGGCATTACGCAAAACGCCGTTGAGCCCGATCAGCTTGTCCATTATATGCCCGACTGCAACTGTCGCGAAAAACATAGTCTTTCTAACTATGCCCTTGAAACCGATTTTGCTGGACAGCCGTTCATTGACCATCGCGGAGGCAAGCCCCGATATGTAATCCAGCACGACAAAAGCCAAAAGCGCAAGTATCCAAGCTTCGGGAGCGCCCCAAAGAAATGCGGCCAGTCCGCAAAGACCGGCCGCCGCCACTCTGAAAAATACAGTTATATGCTCCATTTTATCTAACCTCCGGTTTCGGCTGCGGATATATACCCATCTCGGGGACTCTCAGCGTTACGCCCGAGGTCGTTACCTCAACGACATAGCCTTCGTTATAGCCTCTTTCCCTCAACCACGCCTGTAACGGCGACGCTGCCGCCTCGATGGAATCCGACACCGTAATCGGCTCCGCGCCGGGGTTTATCGGTCCGGGTATGAACTTACCCGCGCCGTGGCCTGCAACAACATCAATCGGGCCGTTCTCGTTCAGTCTCTCGCTGTTCATTGAAATTCCTCCCTTTAGTTTGATATTTTAACGGTTATCATTGCTTTTTCGCCCGAAGCGTCTGTCGCTTCGATTGTGACGGTTCCCGCTTTGTGTGCGCTCAAAATGCCTTCGTCGATGCTTGCGATAAGAGCGCCGGAAGTTCTCCACAGTATTGCGGGGCGGTCTGTTTTCAGCGTTCTTGTT
>JAVBOO010000018.1:0-146006 GCA_031550435.1 Eubacteriales bacterium | reverse complement strand
CTGCCGTTGCCTCAAGAGTTTTTGGACGGCAACCCGGGCTTCAAATGCCTGAGGCTCGATGATTACAGCCCCGCCCCGAACGTATGGGACAGGTACGACCCCGACAATGACCGATTTATACCCTATGCGGAGTGGGTTGAGCATGAAAAGCAACACAATGAGGCTCTATGCCTCACAAATGACGAAATCGAAGCCATAAAAATAATGCTTGGAGGCAGCTTGAATGAATAAACAAGATGTAGGAGCGGCAATCAGAAAAGCCGTCCAGCTTTTCTCAAAATCGCTTGAGGACAGTGACGTACTAAAGGTCGGAGCTTTGTTTGATGTTTGGAAGCCGGACACAATATACAAAGCCGGAGGGGTCGTCAATCACGGTGAGGTTTTGTACAAAATAATGGTTGACCACACTTCGCAGGCTCACCAACCTCCCGATAGCCCCGGAATGCTGGCAATTTACAGACCGATCGCTGAGGAAACACCTGGCGCGGGAAGCATAGGAAACCCAATACTCTGGATTAACGGCATGGATTGTTACAGCGGCAAGTATTACATCAGTAACGGCATCAAATACTTGTGCAAAGCCGACATGTTACCGTGCGTTTGGGCCCCGGGAACTCCGGGAGTTTGGCAATGGGAGCCGGTGGTCTGATGAATAAGCCTTATGAACTGAAGCTGGAGCTGTACGGCAGATGTACGGCAACAAACATACGCTATGTTCAGGGTGATATAAACGTTTACCCGCTTTATATCACCCTGCTCGGCAAAGACGGCGGCAGATTCAAGCTTGCCGAAGGAGCTTTAGCCGCTTTAAATTTTCTTTGCACTAAGCCGGACGGCTCCTTGCTCAAGCTGCGCGGACAAGCACTTATAGCAGATGAAGAAAACGGGGTTGTAAGCTATCTGATAAACGGAGAGGAAGTGTATTACCCCGGCACTGTGATCGCGACTGTCGAGGTTATTACCGCAGCAAAACGTCTGACTTGGCCCGGCTTTACATTTGATGTTATACCTTGTATAGCCGATCCCAGTGCCGAGCCGCCGAAATCAATGGCTCCTTGGACAGCCGGCGTTGATATGCGTTTTTCCGAGCTTGAACAGAGAATTGTAGACATTGACGAACGTATGGGAGATTTGGCTGCCGGCACCGAAAGTTTCAGCCCATATATCGGCGTTAACGGCAACTGGCACGAATGGTCTCCCGAGGGCGGAGAATTTGTTGATACGGGAGTTCGCGCGCAAGGTAATGACGGAGAAAAGGGAGAGGCAGGAACAAACGGTGAGCAAGGGATTCCCGGCGAAAAGGGCGAAAAAGGCGACACAGGAGCGATAGGCCCAAAAGGGGACAAAGGCGACACAGTAGCGATAGGCCCAAAAGGGGACAAAGGTGACACAGGAGCGGCAGGCCCGGCAGGCCCGGCGGGGGCGAAAGGCGACAAAGGCGATGTTGGAGCAAAGGGCGACAAAGGTGATAAAGGCGAATCATTGACATACTCACACTATCCTTTCGATACAGGTAAGATCTGGATTGACGGAAGGCCGATTTACTGTGTCGTTGCGGAAATATCCGCTATGCCGAATAACTCCGAGGAGTATTTTCCGCTTCCTATTTCCGATTACAACGAATGCATAAGCTTGCAGGGAATGATGTTTCGTATCGACCCAATATCGGGCGGAAAAACCGAGCGCAGGCTTCCATTTTTCGATTCACTTTCATGGGAGGGCGCAGATATTCAGGTTAAATGCACCGGCACGGCTGCATCTATCAAAATTTCGACCACCGGTGAATTCTGGAATCAGCTTATGTTTTACATGGGCAGGATTATTATCGAGTACACAAAAAAATAGAATGGGCGCTTGCACCATTCAAAAGGGAATACACCAAAATCGCGGATACAAGTAAGTTAAACGCGGTTAAATCAGCACTTACTAGTCTTAACGAACATTCGGAGGCGATTGATACGGAAAATATATCACAGTTTGTAAAAGGTGCAACGGCCGCCCTGTCCGGGCTTGCCGCTTTTTTATGGGGTAAATGCGATGCAATGCTTTATGCACTTACAGCCTTTGTCGTCATAGACTATATTTCAGGCATCACTGCCGCAGTTATCAACAAACGGCTGTCCTGCAAAATCGGTTTTGAAGGTATACTTCGCAAAACCATGTTCTTTTCGGTAGCGGCAGTCAGCCACATGGCTGACACGCTCATGAGTTTAAACGGCGTACTGCGCTCAGCGGTAATCGGTTTTCTCATCGCTAACGAGGGCATAAGTATTTTAGAGAACTCCGCAAGCTGCGGAGTCCCTTACCCCGATAAGCTCAAGGCTGTTCTTGAGCATCTGGGTACAGGAAAATGATATTTTTACTTCGGCAACAAAATATATGAAAACGCTATATTTTGTTGTTCCCCGGCTTAGACGCAGATGCGCCGCAGCGCTGCATGTTTTCATTTAAAACTTGCAGTGGCTGTCGGCGTCGTTTAAGACCGTTTTTGGCTCAAACGACTATACCGCGGAAGTAAGCAGACAGGAGGCTTTATGGTCATCACTCAGGCATTTTTAACAAAAGGCAAGGAACACGGAAGAACAGGAAAAATTATTGTTCCTAAAGGCATAGTCGTACACTATGTCGGCAACCCCGGAACATCTGCAGCCGCAAACAGATCCTGGTTCGAAAACGGCTCGAGCGGCACAGGCGTTTCCTGCCACTATATAGTCGGGATAAAAGGAGAGGTGCTGCAACTTGTTCCCGACAACGAAGAGGCACAGCATGCCGGAAAATCCTATGGTAGACAGTGGGATGAGCAGTCGAAAAAAAACAATTCGACACTGATAGGAATTGAATGCTGCCACCCGGATAAAACCGGGAAATTCAACTCTTTAACACTTAAGTCCCTGAAAGAACTTGTGAGTTTAATATGCGCCAAGCATGGTTTTGACATCCGGGCAGATGTTTTCAGACACTATGACGTTACAGGCAAAAACTGTCCGGCTTACTACGTTGAAAATCCCGAAGAATGGGAAAAATTTAAACTAAGTGTTTTATACGCGCAAACCGATAGTATAAGTATACTGGAAGCAAACGGCATAATCTCCTCGCCCGAATATTGGCGGACAAACGCTGTTCCCGGAAGAGTCTGCAAAGGCGAATTTGTCGGAGCGCTGCTGGACAAAGCAGCCAAGTTTTTAAACCAATATCGATACCCCGATTAAACCATGCTGTTTAATCACCCCCTTATACTTGCCCTGCAGGCCTAATGGGGATTGAGGGACAAGTTTAGCGAATGATTTAATTGTCGCCTAAATAGAATTAAAAACGTTACGCCGGTGAGCTCCCGATATGCCTTATTTACGAGAAAAGCAAAAAAATAGCAGTATAACTAAATAACAGACTTGTCCTTGATTGAGTTTTGTTGTTTTTGAAAAGGCCCTCACCCGGCTCTACCCGTAAAATTCAATAAAAGAACTCCAAATCTTTGGAAAAAAATAATACTTGTAATTTAAACGATTTAAGTGTATAATAACAAAAAAGAAACTCTTCCAAGTGCGAATTAGTCGTTTGTTTATAACCAACACTTAATCTACGGGATAATAGTTTTCATACAGTACAATTGCGCGCCGCAACATGTTGCGGATTGAGCGGCTGTATGAGCTACAACCACCTGTCTTTTAGGTTTTAAACTTTGTTAATCAACGGCTTGGAGGAGTCTTTTTTTGTTTATTGATAACGTATAATTATACATTTGTCGACGGGGGATGACATGCGTACCGTTCTTATTACAGGCTCATCTAGGGGTATCGGGCTTGCGATTGCTGAGGCTTTTTGCCGTTCGGGCGACAACATAATTATGAATTGCAGAAAAGACATTGACGAGATGAATGCTCAGGCAATGCGGCTGCGAGAGATTAATCGCAGCGTTATTGCCGTACCCGCCGACGTATCCGACTACACCGAGGCAAAAATGCTTTTCGAAACCGCCGGAAAAGAATTCGGCATGCCGGACATACTTATCAACAATGCCGGTGTTGCGCATTATGGGCTTTTTACCGACATGAACCCGGAAGAAATTGCAAAGATAATGAACACAAACGCAGGATCGGTCTTTAACTGTACCGGCCTTGCGGTTCCGTCAATGGTCAGAAAAAAAAGCGGAGTGATAATAAACATTTCTTCGGTTTGGGGTATAAAAGGCGCGTCCTGTGAAGCTGTGTACTCGGCATCCAAGGGTGCGGTCAACGCTTTTACCAAAGCGATTGCAAAGGAGCTGGCACCGAGCGGAATCCGCGTTAACGCGATTGCCTGCGGCGTAACGGACACATGCATGAACGATAACCTGAGCGAGGATGAAAAACTGGCCATTGCCGAGCAAATCCCTGTCGGAAGGTTCGCAAAGCCCGCCGAAATTGCCGAGCTTGCGGTATTCTTGGCATCAGACGGCGCGAGATATATAACAGGGCAAATATCGACAATTGACGGCGGTTATATATAGGGCATGTTGAAAAATCGCCTTGCGGCTCTCCATTGAAAATGGAAAAACACCATTTTTCAATGGGGAGCGCCGCTCGCTCAACCCACGACGTGGGTTTCGTGCGCAATTTTCAACACTTCCATATAAGAATTCAGCGCAAATAAAAGGAACTGCCAAACACCCGTTTAACCCGGCGTTTTTCGGCAGTTCCTTCTGTTTTTACAGTCGTTTAAGACAAAACCAGTCTTAAACGACTGTAGGGCGTCGGGCGTTAAATTCAAAACCGCTCAAGCTTCGCTTGGACGGCTTTGAATTTAACTGACTACATAAACTCGCATTTTAATGATTTGAGGCCCGAACTGCCCCAGGTAAACGCTGAATAATTGACTTCGGACAGATACACGGCTGATTTAATCCGCGCATACGCAAATTTTTGAATACCGCTACTGTTCTTCAAACCCGTTTGGATTTTCGGAATGCCATTTCCACGCGCTTGATATTATGCTTTCCGGCTCAAAGTATTTCGGTTTCCAGCCAAGTTCCCTGATTATTCTCTCAGACGAAGCAACAAGCGTCGCCGGGTCACCCGGTCTGCGCGCCGCTGTATCGGTCTTTATTTTTCTTCCCGTTACTTTCTCCGCCGTTTCGATTATCTGCCTGACGCTGAAGCCCTTCCCGTTTCCGAGATTGTACGTTACGTTCACGTTATTATCGGAAATGTGTTTAAGCGTCAAAACATGCGCGTTAGCAAGATCCATAACATGAATATAATCCCTGATGCACGTCCCGTCAAATGTAGGATAATCGTCGCCGAATATTTTTATCCCGTCCGAGAGACCCGCAGCCGCCCTAAGCACAAGCGGAATAAGGTGAGTTTCCGGCATATGGTCTTCCCCTATTTCGCCGCTTTCGTGCGCCCCTGCCGCGTTGAAATAACGCAGTATGCCGTAATTTATCCCTTCGGCTCTTGATACCCACTTCAACATTTTCTCGATACTCAGCTTCGTCTCGCCGTAAGCATTTGTCGGCACGGTCGCGTCTGTTTCTTCTATCGGAACTTTCTCGGGTTCGCCGTACGCCGCCGCAGTCGATGAAAACACAATATTGCGGCAGCCGTGCTTTTTCATTACCTTTAGCAGGTTAATCGTACCGTAGACGTTGTTCTCGTAATATTTAAGCGGATCGCTCATGCTTTCCGGCACAACTGAATAGGCCGCAAAATCAATGACGGCATCAATTTTGCAGCGCGAAAACACTTCTTCCAAGTCATGCTTGTCCCTCAAATCCCCGACAAAAAGAGACACCTTGGAAGGAACCGCCTTTCTGTGACCTTTTTCCAGATTATCGAGCACGACAACTTCGTAACCCCAATCTAATAATTCTCTTACGGTATGGCTGCCGATATATCCGGCACCGCCGCACACTAAAACAGTCATATAAGCCTCCAAAAAAGTATTCCCCGTTTAAAAACAATCCGGGCGGTATTTTCGGTACGGTCCGACGCGAATACCGATGCGCGGACAGCTAAAGTCATTGTAAAAAACGCTCTGTCATCTGCTCCCGGCATAAGGAGCCGCATAAGTTTTTATTCGGTTTTTAGCTTTTTGCTTAAATATTATACCATGCGCTAAATCAATTAACAACTTATTACTAAGCGTTCATAAAACACAAATATCAAGGCAAACTATAGTGACGGTTGCTTCGGTAACAAAACACAGCAAGACTTTTAAAAGAATCGAGAATATTTTATGATAAACTATAAGGAATGCGGCATATATAAGCGTCTGGAAAAACTAATGAACATAAAATCCGTAGCTTGGTTCAAGGAGTTTATTGATGAAATCATACGTGACAGACTGGCTTTCATTGCGGCATATTTGTGTTATAACCTGCTGCTGGCAATCTTTCCTCTTATTATTTTCGTACTGTCGGTGTTTTCTATGCTGAATTTGAACACAGAACTGCGCGGAGTCGTAAGTGCACTAAATCTGCCGGAAGTACTCCTAAACTATGCCGATGAGGTTGCCTCGTTAAAAAGCACGGGCGTTTTGACCGTATCGCTGCTGTTCGCAATAAACGCGGCAGCCTCGGGCATAAAAGCCGCAATGCGCGGCATAAACGCCTGCTACGGCAACAGTACGAAGATAGGTTTTTTTAAGGCTACCGCTCTCAGCATTGTTTTGCTTTTGTCGCTTGCCGCAGCCTTTGCCGCCGTAGCGGGAGCGGCTTATATAGACGGACTTATAACGGAAACGGCGGGAAAATCGTCCCTGCTGATGTTTTTATCGGATACGGCGGGCTATGTAGTTTCGTTCACGGTTATAACGGTTATAGTCGCGCTTATTTACAAGCTTTCGCTAAAAGAAAGACCCCGGCTAAAATCGCTGATGCCGGGGGCTGTTTTCGTTTCTTTTACCTGGATTGTTTTCACAAGACTGTTCGGGGTGTTTATCGGCATGTTCTCCGGTATACAGAGAATATACGGCAGTCTTGCAGGCGTCATAGTGCTATTGTACTGGATAAACATTATCGGTCTCACACTCCTCATCGGAGCGGAGCTAAACGCATTCTTGAGAGACAGAAAAAATTCCGGAATAAAGCAGTAATTTATATAGTCAGCCATTCGGCCGGTTAAGCCTACAGGCTTAACCGGCCTTTAATATTGCTTTTCCGCGTTTCTGAACAATGTATATTCTTTAAGCCAAGCGAGTTCAATCGTATCTGTCGCGCCGTTTCTGTGCTTTGCGACTATAAGCTCAGCAACGTTTTTCTTTTCCGTATCGGGCTTATAGTATTCTTCCCTGTGAATAAACATAACTATATCGGCATCCTGCTCGATAGCTCCCGAGTCCCTCAAATCGGAGAGCATCGGTCTGTGGTCGGAACGAGACTCGTTTTTACGCGAAAGCTGAGACAGCGCAATTACAGGCGCTTGAATCTCCCTCGCGATCGATTTTAGCATACGTGATATCTCCGATATCTCCTGCTGACGATTTTCTGTGCGCGTCGCGCCTGTCATAAGTTGCAAGTAGTCTATCACCACAAGCCCTAGACCCTTCTCGAGCTTTAGTTTTCTGCATTTCGCCCTAAGCTCCGTAACGCTGATGCCCGGGGTGTCGTCTATATAAATCGGAGCTTCGGAAAGCGGACCGATTGCATCGGCAAGCTTTTCCCAGTCGTCCGGCTCAAGCGCGCCGACGCGGAGCTTTTGAGACTCGATTCTCGCCTCTGTCGCCAACATACGAAGCGCAAGCTGCTCTGCCGACATCTCCAGCGAAAATATCGCAGTTGTAACCTTGTTTGTTACTGCGGCGTATTGCGCCATATTTATTGCGAGAGCAGTTTTGCCCATAGAAGGTCTTGCAGCAACCAGTATCAGGTCAGACGGCTGCAGCCCGGACGTCATAGAGTCAAAATCCGTAAACCCGGTCTCGATACCCGTCAGTTTGCCTCCGCTGTTTGAAAGTTCCTCGATTCTTTCGAGCGTGCCGTGCATCAGCTCGCGCATTCCGGTAAATGCCTGCGTATTCCTGTTTTGCGCTATGTTAAATATTGTTTTTTCCGCAAGCTCGATAACCTCGTCGGAGCCCTTCGAAGGGTCGAAGCTCGCGAGCGTTATCACGCGTGAAGCATCTATCAGGCGGCGCATTACGGCTTTTTCCGAAACTATCCGGCAGTACTGGCGGATATTCGCCGATGTAGACGTATAACCGGCAACAGCGAGTATCGCGTCTCTGCCTCCGATCTGCTCAAAAACGTTCATCTCTTCGAGCTTGCTTCTCAACGTTATTATATCAAGGGGGAGATTTCGCAAAAACAGATCTCCCATGGCCTGAAAAACCGCCTTGTAGTCGGGTCGGTAAAAGTCGTCGGCACTCAGATTTTCGCAGGCATGGTTCAAAGCTTCCCTGTCGAGAAGGCAGGATGATAACACCGCCAACTCGGCTTCCTGATCATTCGGAGGCGTCCGCATAGCAGCTTCTTGCATGTTTTGCCCGGTTTTAAGAATTTCCTGCTCCATAAATACTCCAAAAAATGTTAATATGACCGGATATTGAGGCGACAATTAAACCAATCGCTGAACTTGTCGCCTCAACCCCTTTGGCCCGCATGGCGGTATAAGGGTTTGATTAAACCTCATGGTTTAATCGTGGGATCAATAATATTATTCCGCCTCTTCTATGTCAATCGTAAGCTTTGCCATAACTTCGGAATGCAGCTTTACATCGACCTTTTTTTCACCCGTCGTTCGTATGGGTTCCGCAATAACGATTTTCTTGCGGTCGATAACAAGTCTGGCCTGTTTCTCCAGCTCTTCTGCAATTTCGGTATTTGTTACCGAGCCGAACAGTTTCCCTTTTCCGCCCGTCTTAACTTTTATCTTAATAATTTTGCTTTCAAGTTCCTTTTTCATTTCCAGTGCATCCTCAAGATCCTCGATACGCCTTTTTTCCTCGTTTTTCTTTGCGTATTCCAGACCGGATAGGTTTTCCTTTGTCGCCTCAATCGCTAATTTTCTTGGCAAAAGAAAGTTGCGGGCATGTCCTTCGGCAACATCCAACACTTGCCCCTTTTTACCCGTTCCTTTAATGTTCTCAATCAAAATTACCTTCATTGCCGCTCTCCTCCATGTATTTATTGATTACCGAAATCAGCTTTTGTTTAGCCTGCTCATAACTCAGCCCGGCAAACTGCGCTCCCGCGACGGTCTGGTGCCCGCCGCCGCCCAGTCGCTCCGCTATGAGCTGGACGTTAATGTCTCCGAAGCTTCTTGCGCTCATGCTCAAGCTGCCGTCGGGTTCCTCGCAGAATACCGCCGAGGCTATAACTCCTTTTATATCGAGCAAATTATCCGCCGCCTGTGCGGTAATTACGTTATCGCCCTCACAGAACGATACCGCTATGTTTTCGTTTATTATTTCCGCTGAACTCACGGCATTCGCCCTAAGCCTGTAGTTTTCCATGCCCGTCTGCATAAGAAGGCGTATCCTCTGCGAATCCGCGCCGTTTCTTTTCAGCCACGCGGCTGCCTCAAACGTTTTTGTTCCCGTCTTCGCTATAAAATTCTTCGTATCGACTGTTATACCCGCAAGAAGGGCATCGGCCTCAACTTGCTTAAGAAAATCATCGTTTTTCAGACATTGGAGCATTTCCGTTATAAGCTCGCAGGTAGACGACGCATAAGGCTCATGGTACGTCAACACCGTGTTTTCAACATATTCGGCCGCCCGCCTGTGGTGGTCGATTACTACTATATTCTTCGCGACTCCTGCCTCAAGCACACATTGAGCCTCAATCATTGACGGGCGGTGAACATCCGTAACGACAATCAGCGACCTGTGGTTAAGCATGGCCGAAGCTTTTTGCGGACTGATGAATGCGCTTCTGTATTCCGGTTCGGCGGAAATGCGCCGATAAATCATTTCTATGCTTTGAGGTATGCCGTCCATAACGATGAAGCATTCTCTGTCATACATCTGCGCCATCTTGAAAACCCCGATGCCCGCTCCGAAGCAATCACAGTCGCTTCGTTTATGTCCGAGAACAATTACCTCACTGCATTCCTTTATGAGCTCGGATATAGCAAACGCTTTTATTCTCGCTCTTACGCGCGCTCCGGACGCTTTTTCCTTTGCGACGCCTCCAAAAAAGCTGTACTTGCCCGAATCCTTTACGAGGGCCTGATCCCCGCCTCTGCCCTGACCGAGGTCTAATGCCGAACGAGCCAGTTCCATGTTCTTCGCGAGGCTTCCGCCTCCTGTTCCAAAGCCCATCGTCAGCGTTACGGGAAGTTTGTTTCCAAAATCTATATCCCGCACTTCTTTCAGTACCGGGAATCTGCTCGCCATAAGGCGCTTCAGCTCTTGCTTTGACAATACGAACAAAAATTTATCTTTTTCAAACGACTTTATTATTCCGTTATGGCTTTGCGCAAGCGCTGCTAATTTACGGTTTATTATGGCTGCAAGCATACCGCGAAGTTCTTCCCCCGCTGAGTGCATAACCTCGTCATAATCGTCTATGACAACCAGCCCGACGCAACTTTCCTTGTCATCCGCGGCATCGTCGCAAAAACTTTCGTTGTTTTTGCTTTCAGGCTCTTCCATTTGCGCGGACTTTGGTATATCATCTTTCTTTAAGGCGGCGTCTTGCTGTGTTCTTGTCTCCTGCACCGGATGCTTTATGTCCATGAGTAACGCCTCCCTAATATTAAGTGCCGAACAAGCCGAACAGTCGCGCCGCGAAGCGGACGACTGCAAGCGCAGTCTTTTGCGAAAGCCCGCAAAGCGGGCAAGGCAAAAACGGAGCGAGGGCTTGAGAGGCCGGATAATTAAGTGCCGAACAAGCCGAACAGTCGCGCCGCGAAGCCGTATAACGGCACATTTTTTGCGTGTATACTGTTTTGCGGTACTAATCATAATACCATTTAATTATATTCTTTACAAGCGCAAGGTGATAATTTGAAAGGATTAGCAAAACCCGACCGCTACGATGCGGTTATTATCGGCGGAGGACATGCCGGCTGCGAGGCGGCTCTTGCCTGCGCGCGCCTCGGACTGAAAACAATCATGTTCTGCATTAATCTCGACTCGGTGGCGATGATGCCCTGCAATCCGAACATCGGCGGAACGTCCAAGGGTCACCTTGTACGCGAAATCGACGCTCTTGGCGGAGAAATGGGCAAAAATATCGACAAAACATTTATACAGTCGCGCATGCTTAACACAAGCAAAGGCCCGGCCGTTCAATCACTCAGGGCACAGGCAGACAAGCGGGCGTATTCCTCCGAAATGAAAAGAACGCTTGAAAATACCGGCGGTTTGACAATAAAACAACAGGAAATCATTGCCGTAAACGTTGACGAAACAGGAAAGGTTAACTCCGTGACCTCCGAGTCCGGAGCGCTTATCGAGACAAAAACCGTTGTGCTTTGCGCGGGAACGTATTTGAATTCGCGTTGCCTTTACGGAAACGTCGTTTCGGAATGCGGCCCGAACGGCTATAAAAACTCGATAAGGCTAACAGACAAGCTCAAAGCTCTGGGCATAAACTTTTACCGCTTTAAAACGGGCACTCCGGCGAGAATTGACGGCAAAACCGTCGATTACTCGAAGTTTTCCGAGCAGTACGGAGACGAAATCATCGTTCCGTTTTCGTTCGAAAATGTCGATAAAAATATATCTAAGCCGCAGGTCTCATGCTGGCTCGGATACACAAACGAGAAAACACACTCGATTATACGCGGGAATATACACCGCTCGCCGATGTATACGGGCGTTATAGAGGGTACAGGGACGAGATACTGCCCATCCATTGAAGACAAAGTCGTTCGTTTCGCGGACAAAGAGCGGCACCAGATTTTTATAGAGCCTGAAGGACTTGATACTAACGAGATGTATATATCAGGCATGTCCACTTCGCTGCCCGAGGATGTTCAAACCGAGATGTACTGCTCGGTCGAAGGGCTGGAAAACGCGGTTATTACCAGAAACGGCTATGCAATCGAGTACGACTGCGTCGATTCGACCCAGTTGAAGCTCTCGCTGGAATTTAAGAATTTTCCCGGCCTTTTCTCGGCCGGTCAGTTAAACGGTTCGAGCGGGTACGAAGAAGCGGCCTGTCAAGGTCTAATCGCGGGAATAAACGCGGCTATGCTTGTAAACGGCAAAGCTCCGATCGTTCTCGGCAGAGACGAAGCTTATATAGGAGTTTTGATAGACGACCTTGTTACAAAAGGCACAAACGAGCCTTACAGGATGATGACGTCCAGAGCCGAATACAGGCTGCTTCTGCGCCAGGACAATGCCGACCTTCGCCTGACGGAAATCGGATACGGCGCGGGGCTTATAGATCAAGAGCGCTTTTTGATGTTCGCGGCTAAAAGAGACTTAATCCGGGACGAGATAAACCGAGTCGGCAGCGTGAATATCCCGCCGTCAGAAACCGTAAACTCCTTGCTGGCAGAGCACGGAAGCGCAGGACTTTCCACGGGCATCAAGCTCGCAGATCTTATAAAGCGTGCCGAACTCAGCTATGACATGCTCGCGCCGTTAGACCCGGAAAGAAAACCGTTACCTCCGTCTGTAAGAGAACAGGTGAATATCGCCGTAAAATACGAGGGCTATCTAAAGCGCCAGAGTATACAGGTCGAACAGTTTAAAAAGCTTGAAAAAAGGCTGTTGCCGAAGGATTTCGATTATTCCTCGCTCAAAGGTATAAGTCTTGAGGCAAGGCAAAAGTTGAACAGTTTCAGACCCGAAAACGTTGGACAGGCATCCAGAATAACGGGAATATCTCCGGCCGATATATCGGTTCTTCTTGTCTGCATGGAATACGGGTCAAAATCTTGAGCCTGTGATATCTCATTCGCGCTGCAACCTGAGACGGTACGGCGCAGGATTTAATTCCCGCGCAATAAACCTGGCAAACACAAGCGCAAAAAATTTAAAACCCCATAGATTAAATTATGCAAGTCAGTTACATATAGGGTTAACCCTATACGGAGGGATTCATTTGTCGATTCTGCAAAATCATTCAGCTACAAACAAACTGCCGTTTTTTACGCTTTTCGGAGAAGATACGAGCGTAGTCGATAGTTTTATTAATGCCGTTGCCGACGGCGCATACGATGTCGCGGAAAGATATCTTTCAAAGGTTATTAGGCTCAGCTGCACTCTGGACTACGGCAAGCTCAAAAACATTTTTTCGATTGCGGACAGTTATACCCGGCTTTCAGCTGTACGGTTTGTCAAGCTTCCGAACAATATCAGAACAAGTTCGATATTGTTTTCCGGCGAGTCGAAAAGCATAGTACATTTGTATACAACGTTTGAACCGGATAAATCCGGGGACTGGAAAATCTGCGGTATCGAGAGAGAATAGCGCAAGAAGCGGATTTAAGATTCGAGAGTTACACAAGCCAAAGTCAGATTTTCTGTGCGAAACACTGCCGCACTGTAAATCGAATTCACTGTTACTTCGGCACGAGTAACCGCGTAAGTATTTTATATGGTATTTAACTTCCGCGGTAATATTACTTCGGCAACAAAACATAACAATTCCCGCGTAAAAATTTTGTAGGCACAGCAAATCTTTCAGACCCGGCAGATTTTTTTGCGTATGTGTTATGGATAATATACAAGACAATTCTTTAACATACCTGCGATGATTTTACTTGCGACTTTCGTTTAGATTATGGTATTGAACCCCTTATACCGGCCCTGATGGCCTAAAAGGGGATTAAGGCGACAAGTTTAGCTAATGGTTTAATTGTCGCCTCAATAATCAGCGTTTAACAAAAGAATTTACTACGTCGTTTCCGGATTTTTACAATACTTTCGGAAATTGCCGTAAGTATTGGTTTTCCGGGAGGGTGTCACGGTGCAAGCTGCAGATAAAATGACTGACTACGAGCTTATTACGGCTTGTCTTAACGGAGACAAGCAAATATTTTCGGAAATAGTCGCCAGATACAAAAATCTGGTCTATTCCGTGATATTGCGAATGGTCAACAACCGCGAAGAGGCCAACGACCTTGCACAGGAAGTATTTGTTAAGCTTTATAAAAATCTCGACAAATACTATCCCGATTTCAAGCTTTCAACCTGGATAATCAGAATAACAACAAATCACGTTATAGATTACAGAAGAAAAAACAGAGCGGAGTCCGTTTCGTTCGAAGACATAGAATATGACGCTGCAACGTATGAAACACCCGAACGTCAGCTTGTCGCAAAAGAAAGAATGGCGGCCGTAAACAACGCTGTAAAAGAGCTTCCCGATATGTACAAACTGCCGATAGTGCTCTACCATCAGCAAGGGCTTTCTTATCAGGAAATATCCGATATTACGGAGGAGCCGCTGTCAAAAGTCAAAAACAGGATATTCAGGGGAAGAAAACTTCTTAAAGAAATGCTTGTCGGGTTGAGAGAGGGTGAGAGCTATGGAGTGTAAAAATTCCGCCAATCTTATGATGAAATTTATGGATAAAACAATCACAAACAAAGAAGCGGATAAGCTTAAGCGCCATGCCGCTGCCTGCCCTTCATGCAAGGCCGATCTTGAGATGTATGACGAAATACTGTCTTGCTTCGATGATGTCGAGATTTTTGACGCACCGCACGGTTTCGAGCTCTGCGTTTTGGAAAAACTGCAAAATATTGATATATATACGAAAAAAATCGCTGCCCGCGTAGACAGTTTTATGTGTGTTGTGCTCGGCGTCGCTTCCGTCATTGTTGCGGTCGTGTTCATGCTTATTTCGAATAAGGCCGCTATATTGGACTATATGTCTCAAACGCCTTCGCTTGCGGGGATAGCTTCGTTTCTCCGGCCGCTTGATGCGCTGGTACAAGAATATATAGCTAATCTGGGAACAGCGGTCGATTCGGTCGTGCATGGTTCTTTCGTGTTCTTGGACACTTATAAGTTCATTTTCTTAGCTGCCGCAGCGGTTCTTGTCGGAATAAGGCTGTATATCGGCAGAAAGAAGAAGTCCGGAGTTAACGCTTAATGAAAACAAAGAGAAGCCAAGTCTTATTGACGGTTTTGATCGGGTTTGTACTTTTGATACTGCCTGCACGCGCCGTATTTGCCGCCGAAAGCGGCAAAACGGACGTGACCGTCGTTGCTTCGAAGGGTTATGTGCAGTCCTCTCGAAACAACAGCAGGCTTCTTTTTTTGTTTGCGTCCGGCAGAATCGAAGCGGAGCAAGAAGGAGATCTGTATCTGTTTTTTTCGAATGTTGAGCTTAGGTCGAATATCAAAGGCAACGTATACAGTCTCTTTTCCGATGTTTCAGTCTCGGCGGACTCTAATATTGACGGTGAAATCAAAACACTTTCGTCCCGCGTTGTTTCCGGCAGCGAGAGCGCGAAAATATCGCAGATGTTTGCGGAGTTCGGCATTTTCCTGAAAACATCCGAGTACAACAATTACACCGTGACAGACGACAGCTTTACCCACGTTTGGCTTTGGATGTCCGCACTCAGAATCACACTTGCTTACCTCGTGCTTATGATAAAAAGAAGCTTTATCGAGCAGGGCGGCATGCTTTTGTATCATGAACCGCTCAGGCTTATAAAAAACGGAATCGTAACCTATGTTTCTCTGGCTTTGGCTTTTTTGGTGTTCACGATTTCTCTGCTGTTTTTCCCGTTTTCGATTTTACTCGCGGCTGTTTTTTTCGCCGCTCTCATCGCGGGAGAGGCTTCGCTTTCCCTCATTTTGGGACATACAGTAACCGAGACGCTAAACTCATATATTTACGGCAAGCGCGACCTTCCTTTTCATCCCCCGTTCAGTCGAACTATAAGGAGCTATTTTGCCGCAAAACGCCCGGCAGAGATGAAAGTCAACTCAACGGCTTGTATGCTCATTGGCATAATAATAATCGAGGCCCTGAGAAATATTCCTTATATAAGCCTCGGTTTCAGCTATTTTTTCTTTCCGATACTTGCGCTCGGAACACTCATAACCGCTCTGATAAACGCGTTTGTACTTAAAAGATACTATCTTCCCGTTTTCGGTCACGGAGAACGCGATAAAAAAGCGGCAAATTTTGAGGAGACCAGAAAAAAGCTACTCGTCGCGGATAAACGGTAACCGCGCCGAGTAGCTGCAAAGTTATTTAACGGCATCTAATTAACACCGCTTCTTGCATCCAGATCTATAACTTCGGAATTAATCCACAAATCCTTGTAGTATGAGTCATCTGCCCTTCTTAGGCTTATTCCGTCCACATTCATTCTGTCCGTCAGCACGGAATTCCCGCTTATTTTTTCATAGGGTCTTGGCCCGACACCGCAAAATATACTAAATCCGAAGCTTTCGAGTACCCTGTGCTGCTCTGTGCCGAACTCGACACGGTCTCCGTAAGGATAAATGAATATGTCTGTCGGGCCGACAATAGAAGCGACTTCGTCGTTCCATTTGGAAGCGTCTGCCGTTATCCCGCTAACACTAAACTTCGACATATGCCCATGTGAATAGCTGTGCGACGCAAATGTATAGCCCGTTTCCTTGAGCTTTTGAACAACCGGCTTAACCGCCTCGATTTCGGCCTCTCTGTTCGGAGAGTCGGCCTGAGTCCTGTATCCCAGTATCCCGTCGAAGCCCGTCGGAGCCAGAAGGGCCTTATAGCCGTTGAATGAATAGTCTGGGTGCTCTTTTACAAACGAGTCGAGCACGGTTACTATGTCCAGGCCTTGGGTAACGGTTATTTTACCGTCTTTATCTATAACCGCGTCGGCAATCTCCCCGTTTTCGCTTAAAACAAGCTTTGAAATACATCCGTTATCCTGCATATATTGGTAATAGCAAATATCATCAACCGAAATAACAAGTGGCTTTTTGTTTTCGGGAAGCTTTACTGTATGGCGAACAAATTCCCGACCGCCGCTCCCCTCTTCAACACCGTAAAACAAATCCAAATCCGCGAGTACATAGCCTCTGTCATACGTTGACTGCAAAATCCGCTTAAACTCGTCGGTTGTTGCCATATACTCGTCCATGCCTTTAGAATCGCGGTCGCCGTCAAACGCCAGCTTTGGATTCCAGACCAGCGGGTGGAAAAATATATGATAGATCGGACCGTGATAATCGACTAAAACAGACTCGGGTGTCGGTTCGGGAGTGGGTGTGGGGGTCGGTGTGGGGGGCGGTGTTGGTTCTACCGTTCCCTCGGGAAAATCGCTCACGCCTTCACTCGGCTCATATGTATACGTATAACTCTCCTGGGGTGTCGTGAGCGAAACCGTAAAGACAGAAGCCCCCGTACTGTTTAATATTACAAGTGATACGACTACAGAGAACGCAATAAACAACGCAACGAACAACACGACATATTTCTTTTCCACTCTTACATTCCCCCAAGCCGCATTCGGTCAAACTATGCTTCTTCTACAGATATCGACAAATACCGCCTTTATATTTTCGCATATATATATTAAGATTTTACATTCGAAATAATTAATTATTTGTTACAACATGACTTTATTATTGAGGCACATCGGTGGCGCCGGCTCGTTCTTTATTCCTGCGACTTTATTCATGCGTATCTTTCAGACTTCGTATTGACTTCCTCGCAAAACCATGTTAACATTAGCACAAATTTAATATGTTTAGGGGAGCTTGTGTTACAGGCTGAGAGGAAATTAGTTAATTTCGACCCTTTAACCTGATTTGGATAATGCCAACGTAGGGAGAACAGTCAATGATATTATGGGACATTCCTCGTTCGGGGAATGTCCCTTTATTATTCGGAGGTTTGGGATGGTATACAAAACGCAAATGGAAGCGGCAAAAAAAGGAATTGTAACCGATCAGCTAAAAGTTGTTGCCGCAAAGGAAAACATAAGAGAAGAAGAGCTTATAAAGCTCGTCGCTTCGGGAAAGGTCGCGATTCCCGCAAATGTTAAGCACGGTTCGCTTAGCCCGGAAGGCATCGGGCACGGACTCAGAACAAAAATCAATGTCAACCTCGGCGTTTCCGGCGATTGCGCGGATTACTCAAAGGAGTTCGAAAAGGTTAAGCTGTCCGTCGAGCTTGGCGCACATGCGATTATGGATCTTAGCAATTTCGGCAAAACAAGCACGTTTCGAAAACAGCTTATTGATTTTTCACCCGCAATGATCGGCACGGTGCCCATGTACGACGCAATCGGTTATCTAGAGAAAGAGTTGGCGCAGATAACCGCAGGAGATTTTCTTAAAGTTGTGGAGTTTCATGCCACGCAAGGCGTTGACTTTATGACCATACATGCCGGCCTTACAAAACAATGCATAAAAAAACTAAAAGAAGCCGGAAGGCTCACAAACATTGTCTCGCGCGGCGGTTCGCTGCTGTTTGCCTGGATGGAAATGACGGGCGAGGAAAACCCGTTTTACCAATACTATGATGATGTTCTGGACATTTTGTACCGTTATGACGTAACGATAAGCTTGGGCGATGCGCTTAGACCCGGCAGCATAAACGATAGCACGGACGCTTTGCAAATCATGGAATTAATCGAACTCGGCACACTGACAAAACGCGCTTGGGACAAAAATGTATCCGTTTTGGTAGAAGGACCCGGTCATATGGCTCTAAACGAGATCGAGGCAAACATGACGCTTCAAAAACGTCTGTGCCACGGCGCTCCGTTCTATGTCTTGGGGCCGATTGTAACGGACATAGCCCCCGGTTACGATCACATCACTTCCGCAATCGGCGGAGCGATTGCAGCTTCGCACGGTGCCGACTTCCTATGCTATGTGACCCCGGCGGAACATTTGCGGCTGCCGAATATAGAAGATGTCAAGGACGGAATAATTGCGTCAAAAATCGCGGCCCATGCGGCGGATATCGCAAAAGGTGTTCTCGGCGCTCGGGATATAGACGACAAAATGAGTGACGCGAGACGGCGCATTGATTGGGAAGAAATGTATTCATATGCTCTCGATCCAAAAAAAGCCCGTGAATATCACGAAAGCGTTCCCGCAGCCGAGAAGCACAGCTGCTCCATGTGCGGAAAAATGTGCGCGATGCGAACGACAAATCTTATACTTGAGAAAAAACCGCTGTTATTTTATGGAGACGACAATTAAACCATTCGCTAAACTTGTCGCCTCAATCCACCTTTGGCCCGCAGGGCCGGTATAAGGGGATGATTAAACCGAATGGTTTAATCGAGGGGATCAACAATTACTTCGGGAGTGACCGTATGAACGTCGGACTGATAAAAGCTATCATGCTCTCTATGTTTGTCGCAACAGGCGTCGTAATATCACCATTACTGCGTATCGAAGGGATGTGCCCGACCGCTCACCTCGTCAATATCGTATGCGGAGTATTTCTCGGCCCGTATTACGCTCTTGCCTGTGCAGCCACCACGGGAATAATACGAATGGTGTTTATGGGCATACCGCCTTTGGCATTGACCGGTGCTGTGTTCGGAGCTTTTTGTTCCGGAATGCTTTATAAATTAAGCAAGGAAAGACTTATTTGCGCGGTTTTGGGTGAAGTTATAGGAACCGGGATTATAGGCTCTCTTGTATCGAATCCCGTGATGAAATTTCTGTTCGGCCGTCCCGGACTGTCTCTGTTTTTTTACACACCGATGTTTCTCGGTGCTAGCTTAATGGGCGGATCCGTTGCGTATGCACTGCTCAAATATCTTTCTGCCTCGGGAATGGTCGCAAAAATGCAAAATTTTCTCCGGCAATAAGAACCGGTAAACACTCATTTTCTATCGGAAATTTGGAATTCTATTTTTTAAAACACCAAAGGAGGAAAACACTTGAAACCTAAGCCGGATTTAACTCTTTACCTTGTCACCGACCGCCCAAGCACGAACCTGTCTTTTGAGCAATTACTCCGCAAAACAGAGCAGGCTTGCAGGGGCGGTGTCGGGCTTGTGCAGCTGAGAGAAAAAGAATGCTCGACGCTCGAATACATAAACATGGCGAAAAAAATGCTCGAAATTACCCGCAAGTTCAACGTTCCGCTCATTGTGGATGACCGGGTTGACGTTGCGCTTGCCGCGGATGCGGACGGCGTGCATGTCGGGCTGGAAGACATAAGCGTGGCGGATGCGAGAAGGATTTTGGGAAGTGACAAAATAGTCGGCGCAACCGCAAAAACTGTCGAGCGCGCATTGCAGGCGGAGCGCGAAGGCGCGGATTATCTGGGAACAGGGGCAATTTTCCCGCCGACCGTCAAAGTTAAAACCCACAGAACGAGCATAGAAAAGCTGGGCGAAATCGCGAGGAGCGTACAAATTCCAACCGTTGCGATAAGCGGAATAAACAGAGCTAATCTTTCGGAGATTTCGGGAAGTCCGATTGCGGGGATTGCAGTCATTGCGGCTATTTTGGACGCGCAGGACAGCGAGCTGGAAACTAAATTGCTGAGGACTGATGTAATTGAAAAAATTGTTAACCATAGCCGGCTCCGACCCTAGCGGGGGTGCCGGAATACAGGCGGACATCAAAACGATAAGCGCACACAATATGTACGCCATGAGCGTTATAACAGCTTTGACCGCGCAAAATACAACCGGAGTTTACGGGGTGCAGGGCGTTTCCCCGGAATTTGTGGCAAGCCAGCTTGAATGCGTGTTCACCGATATTTTCCCGGATGCCGTCAAAATCGGCATGGTATTCAGCGCCGAAATTATAGAGGCTGTCGCTGAAAAACTGGATAAATACAAGCCAAGAAATATAGTAGTTGACCCGGTTATGTTATCAACAACGGGGAGCAGTCTGTTGAACGGCAGTGCCAAGGACGCACTCATAAAAAAGCTCTTTCCCCTTGCCGACTGCCTTACGCCGAACATTCCCGAAGCAGAGATACTGAGCGGCATGAGCATAAAGAATAAAGACGATATGCTAAAGTCGGCGCGTATCATATCGGCCGGGCTGTCAGGAGCAGTACTTATCAAAGGCGGCCATTCGGAAAACTCGGCAGATGACCTGCTTTTTACAAACGGTTCCGCCGTGTGGCTGACAGGGCAAAGAATCAGCAACCCCAATAATCACGGTACCGGCTGTACCCTGGCGTCTGCGATTTCATGCAATCTGGCAAACGGTTTGAGCATGGAAAAAAGCGCGGCTAAAGCAAAGGAGTTTGTAACATGCGCACTTCGCGCTAAGCTTGCTTTAGGAAAAGGCTGCGGGCCTATAAATCATTGTTTCGGTTGGATACCCGCCGCCGATTAAAAAACGCAATAAGCTAAAAGTCCCGGCAGCAGTTAGTCGCTGACGGGACTTTCTTTACAGGGGTAGAAGGACTCGAACCCTCAAGAACGGTTTTGGAGACCGGCATGTTACCATTACATCATACCCCTATTTTCATATTTTGAAGGCTATGAAAGTTTAGCACGTTTAGGCCGGATTGTCAAGTACGGTTATTGCTAATCCCTTTTCCTGATTTAAAGGGGCTAAGTCGCCAAATATTACCGCAGAAGTTTAATACGCATAGTTTTGGCTTGAACGTAACACCTATTTCCTGCCCGAAATTATTTCGGCTATCTCTTTGAAATCCCCGCCGACTTTAATCGTATAACGGCCCGAAACCAACTTCTTACTGTATCCGTTGTTCACGAGAAAATCCGTAAAGCCCGGCCCGTCACTGATTATTCCTGCCTTAAGCAACTCAGTAACCGCGTCCGAGGAAATCATGCCTGTTTTAATCTCAATAACCGCATAACTGTCATTATCAGTCGCCTCGACCGCGCTTTTCGTTTCGGGAGAAGTTGTTTCTTTCGGCGTATCGGTCTGTAGAGAAACTGTGTTTGGAGAAGCGTCACCGGTTGAGCTGACTTCCGGGCTCATGGTGTTATAGAAATAAAAACTGCCGGCAGTCTCGGAAGGAAGGCTGTCCGCGTCAGCAGAAGTGCTGTAATCGTTCCCGAATTTATCTTCCAACTTTTTATACTGTATACTGTAGAAAAAATATGCCAGCACCGCAAAAATGACGAGAGCCGAGCCGAATCCGAAAAAGAAGCTTCTTTTGTCCAAACCCTCACCTCACCCTTCCCAAGTCAAGTATGAGCTGAACTTCACCCTTGCCTATTTTGAGCGCCCTGGCGATTTCCGCGACAGAAAGACCTTTGGCTTGCAAATCTTTGATTTCTTTATACTTAGGGCTTTTAAATGCCGGTATATTATCGTCGGTAATAATCTTGTCAAAACCGCTGCCCGAGCCGCCGCCCCTGTTCTGTAAAGCAGCCGGATTTTTAGCGCTTGACATTGATTTTGCCGTGTCCGACTTCTTCTCATCGATCAGATTATACACAAACAGCAATTCTTTGTATTTATCGTCAATTTGTTTTATCATGTCGGAAGAAAGTTCACTCAGAGCTTCATAGGTCGCATCCGCATCGGCAACAACAGCATCGTACTCCCGTTTTTTTACGCTCAGCTCCCCCGTATCCTCTTTTCGGGCAGAAAAAGGAGCCGCCGCAAATAATGCAACAGCTACCCCGATTATAAACGTTATAAACAGAAAAATTTGGAAGATATCCATGTTCTCCCCCGTAAACCATACTCCGGTTTATTATTGATCCCCCGACTAAACCATGCGGTTTAACCGCCCCCTTATACTTTTATATCAAGTATGCCGGATTTATAGTCTCTGACCGCCTTTGCGGCCTCTTTCTTCTCTCGTTCTCTTCTTCCTCTTTTTGTTTCGGAATCGTTCTTGTTTGAACCGTCCTCATTTACGTTTCCCTGCTCGGTTTTAGCCGACATGTTGACCTGTTGCCGCTCCTGCTCGTTTTCTTTTTGCATCTGAGCGGCAAACTGCTGATGCATGATCTCCGGCTTTGAAGCGTCCGGACTGTTTATTCTTGAAATTTCGGCTGACCTAGTCAGCATGGCCTGTAAATCTATCGGCCTGATCGACATAAAATCACCTCCGTTATGTACGGCCGTTCAGCTAATCCGGCTGTGGGCCGAATCTGTAAACAACCATATACAGCTCCTGAACTATGCTTTTGCCGAACTCTCCTTAGACAGCCGGCAGTATAAGTATTTTCTTGTCTCTGCATTTTATGATGCAAGAATATATTGTGCTGTCAACCTTATAGTTTAAATCCGAAATCGTAATGATGACACCGCTTAGAATCTTGTCATAGGCTGTAACAGATGCCATCTCTGAGTTTTTGATATCCGCCGCGTCCCTCTCCGTGGCTTCGACGGCCACTCGCAGCTTCTGCCTTAAAATATTCCTGAATCTCATAGCCTTTAGCATGTCAGCTTTTCTCTCGGCAGAAAGCCCCTTTTCCTTTTCCTCTGCACCCAATGCCTGAACAACGTAATCCAGTTTGTTTAGTTCCGTTTCGATGTTTTTTGCTTCGTTCAAAGCAGCTTTATAGAGTGCAAGCCTTGCCGGAGATATGCCGATGGTGAGTTTTGTCGGCGTTGCTACGGCAGATCCTATAGTCTTCGCGATAACTCCTCCTGCGCAGACTGTGTTCCCGCCCATAATCAGACCTTTTTTCCCGAGAAGCTCCAGCCTGCCGTCGCAGCCGATATCGCAATGCAAAGCGGACTCCAAATATACGCTTCCGCCCGAAAAAATCTGTGCGCTCTCGGCAAACTTTGCGGTCACATTTCCGTTTGCTGATATCATAGCCTTTCCGTTTCCTTGAACTCCCCCGGTAATCAATATGTCCTCACCCGAGGTAACGGTCGCTCCCTCGACAACTCCGCCGATGCTGACAGAGCTGCCCGCCCTGATGGAAAAGCCCGACAGCACCGAGCCTCTAACCGATATCGCTCCGACAAAGTCTATATCGCCCGTTTCAGGGCCAACATCTCCGTTTATTTCTATTACGGGAGACACCGAAATCTTGCCGTCGGCATAAATAATCTGCCCGTCTATACTCGAAAACAGCTTTTTGCCGTCTTCGGACAGCTCCGTGTTCTTTCCGGCATGCAGCCTAGCCGCAGGCCGTGCCTGAGTGCCGTTAATTGCTCTGCCGTATACGTCGCAGCCGTTTTCCGCAGGCACAGGCTCTATGGCCTCGGCAAGAAGCTGATCCTTATTTGCTCCTATGAACAATTGCAGGTTAAAAAAATCTACACCGCCGTTGCCCAGTTCCTTAGGCGTAGCCTTCCTGCTTGATGTGTCAAAGTAATATTTAATATACCCGTTTTGCCCGTTTTTAGCAGGGGTGCCCGAGGCAATCAAATATTTCTCGCCGTATTCCCGCTGTCTTGATAACTCTTTAATCGCCGCGGTATCAAGACCGAAGCAGATTTGCCGGCTTTCAATCTCGGAGACAATCTCTTCTTCGCTCAGCCGTTTGCCGAGTATGCCGCACGGCTCAAACGACAAATACGCGTTCAACCTGTCTTCTGACACGGTCAAGACCGCTTTTTCGTTTTTGGGTTTAAAAGAGAGATTCTTGGTTAAAAGAATCTCTTTTGTTGAGAATGACTTTGAAAACAACTCGTTTATATTCCGGAACTCAAGGTCACGAAAGCCGAGTTTTTCGATAAGCGTTATTACCTCATTGCGGCTTACCGTGGCTCCGATAGTATTATCAACGGTTAAATATACTCCGTCTTCTCTTAAACTTAGCTTTATACTTTTATCTGCCGTGTAATCATCCATGACAGTACCGCCTCCGTAAAATTATTTATGTAGGCAACGATTGGGTAGACGCTAAGTGTGAGTATGCTGTGCCAATTTTAAAGCAATACCGTTTTACTTAATAAACAGCTGGGAACGATGCTTCCCAAGTTTATTTTTAAGCTTAAAAACAGCTTTTGAGTGTATTTGCGAGATGCGTGATTCTGAAACACCTATTATGTTGCTTATTTCTTTTATCGTCAATTCTTCGAAATAATATAGACTTATTACCTCGCGTTCTCTTTCGGACAGCTTGTTAATTTCTTCCGCAAGCATCCTTTTTGTCTCTTTTATATCGTAGTGAGTTTCAGGGGACGACTCGTTCCCGCTGCCGGAAAGATCCCTGACGTTAGGCTCATGATTTTGCTCAAAGTAGTCATCCAAAGATATAAGCGAGACTATAGACGATTTCCTATACATCTCGTCAAGCTCCTCATGACTGACATTCAGCTTTTCTGCAATCTCATCCTCCGTAGGGGGGCGCCCCAGCATGCTTTCAAGCTCGGAAAACGCGTTTTCCAGCAGCTTGTTTTTTTGCCTGAGTGAGCGAGGAATCCAGTCCAGCTTGCGTATATAGTCGATTATCGAGCCCTTTATCCTCAGAGACGCATAGGTTTCGAACTTGACGCCTTTTTCATAATCAAACTTGTCTATAGCGTCAATAAGGCCGAAAATGCCGTAGCTGAGCATATCCTCGTACTCGACGTAATCGCCGAGATGCATCCGCAATCTTCCCGCAACAAACTTGACAAGATGCGAATAATCGAGAATAATTTTCTCCCTAATGGCGCGGTTTTTAGTCGCCTTATATTCCTTCCATAGCTTTTCGTCTTCAGACACAAGAAATTCCCCCAAACTTCCCGAGTATAGAGTCAGGTAAAGTATAAGCGCAAAGTATTCGGGTATACGCTTCTCTGATCGGCAAACGGTTACTTTTCATTTCCGGTTTCTTTCTTTTCGGTATCGTCGGGTTTTGGCTTAGCAAAAACATAATTATCAAGATAGTACTTAACCAAGAGCCCGACAAAATAGAAAACAACTATGGCGATAATCGTCATAATCGCGTTAAAGTACAAATCGTTTCCGTTGAAAAAGCTGATTATTGATACCACCAGCGCAGCAAATATAGGAATAACGATATGAATTTTTTCTCTAAGCATTATAATACCCTCGTTCCGTGTCCAATGGTCTTCACCACCAGCTTAAAGTCATCCGAATACAGTTCGATGGTCCGCCCGTAATTTTCACCGGTTTCACTGGCAACAATAGGGATTTTCAGCCTTGAAAGCGCTAGACGCGCAGCTTCGACATTTCTGTCGCCGATACGCATGCTCTCGTTTACCGCGGTAAAAGCAAACATCTGGGCCCCGCCCGCAATCTTTGCTCTTATCAGTTCACGCCTTGCTCCTAATTTTAACATATCTCCTATGAGTTTTACAGTAGCCGTATCTACAAATTTGGCTTTATTTGCGTTGTTAGTTATTTGAGTCGAATCAGGAAGCATACAGTGCGCCATTCCGATTACTTTCGTTGATTGATCGAAAAGAGCTATACCCACGCATGAACCCAACCCCAGCGTCGTTATAACGCCCGGATGCCTGAGGCAATTCAAATCAGCCATACCGACAACAAGCATGTCGTTAAGATTCATTTTACACTCCCAAGGAATTAATCATCGTGTTAAAGGATTCCGGCTCGGGTACAAGGATAAAGTAGCCTGATACCTCTTTTTCTCTGTCGTCTTCAAAAATCGTTTCAACAAACAATACTTTATCGGCGACCTTGCCAAACTCGATAGCAGGTACGCTCAATATTGCCCCGGCCATATCCATGGCCAACAGGGGAATCGACGGTATAATCGTTTTGTTCGTCAGCGTTGAGAGAGCGTTTATATAAGCGCTCGAGAGTATATTACCTATTTCTTGAATCGCTGAGCGATCCATATCTGAAAATTCTTCGTTTTCTTCATATTCTTTGTTTTCGCCTATAAGGCAGTTGATAAGTGTTCTAGCCGAATCGACCTTGACAAGCAGCAGCATCATGCCTGATATTTCTCCGCTTATCGGAACAAGCACGCCGAAAACGAGCGTTTCCTCACTGCCGATAATCTTAGCCATATCTTTAAACTCTTTAAGATTTGCGACGGGTACCTTCATATCGACTTTGCGACCCATCATCTTGGCAAGGGAAGTTACGGCGTTTCCGGCGCCGATGTTTCCCAGCTCTCTCAGTAAATCAAAGTCCTCGCTACCAAGTTCGGATAAAAAATCGGACACGGTTAAAACCTCCGGCGATTGTCATACGTCATTCCAATGTAAGTATGTAAGCTCTATAAATCATCAATTTCGAAAGAAACCCGGCGCAAACTATAAAGGCTCTCAGTAAACGTTGAACAGCCGCATTTAGTGTCAGAGCGTACATTCGGCTTGCGGTTTTTGTTTGAATCCCGCCGTTTCGACTTTTGTCGGCAGTTCGGCTGAAAACCTTGCTAATTGCGGTTTTTTTTCATCAGCTTGCGCTCTTCGTTAAAAATGAATTTCACTATTGATTCCTGTTCGTCCGCCGTAGCGCTTCTAAACTCCAGCCTGTACTGGTATTTATAATTCGATTTCGGAAAATACGCTTTGCTGAGTATCGTTCCTCTGAGCGACAAATATTCGTCGTCTAGCATTATGTTGCACTTGATTTCCTCAAACTCGTCAATATCTTCGTTAGAAACAAACCTGATTCCGCCACCGCCGATGTCTTTGATAATTCCGTCCCGGCAAATGTCCGCCTGTTCAAAGTCAATGTTACCGGACGGGTTGTAATAGTATTTAAGCGGCAAGAGGCAGTTGAATCTGAAAAAAGCCCTGCGCTGAATCTTTTCGCCCTCGGACAGAAGTTTAATGACCATAAAGTTCAGTTCGCCTTCCTTGCGGAACTGTAATATCTCTCCTGAGAAAATAACCATGGCTTTTTCCGTGAAAAATATAAACCCGAGCTTTTTGCCTATGGGAAGCCTTACAAGCTGCCCGTATGCTATCGGTACATGAATCAAGAACTCGTTCTCGGACAAAATGTCCTCAACTTGGCTTAAGTGCGATTTCCCCTCGGGCTTTCCGGGATTCTGATATATCTCGACTCTGTTTCCGATTTTTATACTCTTTAGATACATGCCGCACCTCTACAATAGTCTCCGTTAGTTTTCAGACGCCCCATGCTGCTATATACCTTATTCCAAAAGCCATTTGTGCGTCGATATCAATGTATTACCCGGCAATAATATATAACTGTCTCTGTTTAACTCATGAGTTGTGAAAGCCGCAGCAAGATTAATGCAGACGATTTTTGAAAACAACCGTTTAGCACTCCGCTTTGTTTAAGCTTACGGCATGCCTTTTTGCGCGAACAAACGCGCTGCCCCGTTGCTTCCGCCGCTGTTTAGTTTTTCTATGAAAGCTTTATCAGCTTTTTTATAAACGCAAGTACTCCCTTGTCCTGCTTCTTGGTTTCTCTGATATCCGCCAGATCTTCGGCTATCGCGCGCACCGCCTTGCTAAACCCGGTATTTGGATACGATAATACGGCGGGGCGCTGTTCTTTGACAGCCCTAACAAGATTCGCGTCATTCGGTATACTTCCGAGGTATTTCAAGTCCATATCGAGAAATCTTGATGAAACTTTTTGCAGCTTGATAAATACCTCCTCGCCTTCGAGCGGATCCTCGACTCTGTTGACCATTATACTGATCTCAGGAACAGCCGCAGGAATTTCATCCTTAAGCGTCTTTATCAGCGCATATGCGTCCGTCATCGCCGTCGGCTCCGGTGTTGTAACAACTATTGCCTCGTCGGAGGCCTTTATAAAATTCACGACAGATTTTGATATTCCCGCGCCGGTGTCGATAATTATCATATCAGTGATTTTATCAAGATATGTGAAATTATGCAACAGGTAGTTCATTTGCCGCTCGGAAATGTTTGCGAGCTCCTTTAGCCCCGAGCCGCCCGAGATAAATTTTATCCCCGCTTGGCCATCAGTTATAATTTCGTCTATGGCTTTTTGTCCGTTTAATATATCGGCTATGCTGTACTTAGGTATGATACCAAGTATTAGTTCTATGTTCGCCAAACCAAAGTCGGCGTCAAGCACAAGAACTCTTTTGCCCAGCTGACGAAGCGCAATTGAAAGGTTTGCGGAAAAATTTGACTTTCCGACTCCGCCTTTCCCGCTGGAAACAGCGATTACCCTCGAAGAATGGTTTGGTTTTACCGCCGCTTGAAATCCTCTTGCAGAAAGTGCCTCCCTGAGTGATGCTGCCTGATCCGTCACTTACTCTCCCCCAGACCCAACAAGGCTTTGGCAACGACTTCCGGTGTCAGAACGTGTATGTCGTCCGGAACGTTTTGCCCTGATGCGATATATGATATTTTTTTACCCGTTTTATATCCGACATTCAAAATTGAACCATACCTCATCGTCTCGTCCAACTTGGTGTAAATTATACTAAAATCACCTATATCGTCATAGGTGTCGATTATACTCAGCATATCTTCGAGTTTAGTTGTCAGACTGATGGTCAGATATTTTTTTGCCTCGGGAACAAACCTAAGCAATTCGTTAAGCTCGCTCATATTCGCGGCGTTTTTGTGCGAACGTCCCGCCGTGTCGATAATCAGCAGTTCGCAATTCTCCTTCATGGAGTTTCTGTAAAGCTCCATATCTTCGGGGCTGTATACGACCCCGACCTCCAAACCCATGATATCGGCATAAGTTTTGAGCTGTTCGACAGCGGCGACTCTGTATGTATCCGCTGTTATAAGAGCTACTTTAGCGTTCTTTTTTAGTATAAAATCGGCAGTAAGCTTGGCGATGGTCGTAGTCTTGCCCACACCCGTCGAACCGACAAGCACGGCAATCTGCGGCTCTCCCTGCTTGCGTCCGTTCAAATCTATAATATCCGGCTCTCCCAGAAGCTTTACTATTGTGTTGTATATGATTCTGACAACAGCGCTGATATCCGCCTCATCATGCTCTCCGATAAAAGCGAACTCCGAAAACATCTTGTCCGCAAGCTCGGGCAAAACATCCTGTTCTATCAGGGTATCGTAGATTTGCTTTATGAGCTGATTCTTTATAATTAAGCCGCCGCCTTCATTTTCGTGCGGCTCAAAGCTTTTTTTCTGCAGTTCGGGCGTTTTTGCGGCCTCGTTGTTTTCGGCGGTTTGCCTGTCAGATCCTGTCAGCTGTCTGCCTGCGGGCACAGTATCAGGATTTGCGCTTGCTTCGCCCAACTGCCTGCTTTTTTTGGCAAGTACTTCAAGCAGATCAAGCTCGCGGTTTCTTACGGCCGCTTCAGAAGCGTTGCCCCCCGCAGCTTTATCTGCCTGCTCGGCGTTGTTTTCGTATGCCGCGGATATTTCTATCTTTGTTTTTCGAAACAGAGCGAATATACCCTTTGGCTGAACTCTTTTAACGTTAAGAATAAGAGCGTCGGGACCGAGCTCGTCCTTAACCCTCTCCATTACTTCCTGTTCGTTCGTGCCTTCATACTTTTTAATTTTCATGTTCTGCCCCTGCATAGTACGTTGAAATATGTTTGCTTGACTGCAAGTGTTTTTAGGCAATTCGATTTTGGTGTTTTTGGAAAGAATTCTGTTTCGCCCTCTAAGCTACGCTATGGATACCATGCCGACAGACTGCACATCCGCGGCCGGTTCTATCTCATAGTACGACAAAACGATTAAATCGGGCTCAATCTGTTCTACCAAACGTTTAAAATAAACCCTGACAAGCGGAGAAGTAAGTATAATCGGCTGCAAGCCCATTGATTTCAGCTTGTTAAGCTCGGCTCTGAGCTTGTCGAATATCCTTTGGGTCGTATTCGGGTCGAGCGCAAGATAGGAACCGTGCTCCGTCTGCTGGACACTGTCCATAATGACCTGCTCCAGTTCCGGGTCGAGCGTTACTACGGAATTTATGTCACTGTCGAGATATTTCTTTGAAATAGAGCGTTTAAGCGCTTGGCGAACATAAAGCGTAAGCATATCCGGATCCCTCGTAACCGGCGCGTAATCCGCCAAAGTCTCCAGTATGGTCACTATATCTCGTATGGATATTCCTTCTTTCAAAAGGTTCGCAAGCACTTTCTGAACTTCGCCTATCGTCAAGAGCTTTGGTATCAGCTCTTCGACAAGGACGCTGTTTTGTTCCTTAACATGGTTTATAATGGTCTGGACATCCTGCCTTGTGAGAAGCTCGAACAGATGCGCCTTCAAAACCTCGGTTAAATGCGTCGCGATAATCGACGGCGCATCGACAACCGTATAGCCGAGCGCTTCCGCCCTCTCTCTCTGAGATTCGGATATCCAAAGAGCCGGGTGCTTCATATACGGCTCAAACGTTTCTATCCCGTCGATTTCCTCTTCGATATAGCCGGGGTTAATCGCCATATAATGGTCGAACATGATTTCCCCGCCGCCTATCTCCACTTCTTTGATCTGTATTCGATATTCGCTCGGGCTGACCCTTATATCGTCGCGTACACGGATTACCGGAACCATTGCGCCGTAATCCAGGGCTATTTGCCTTCTTATCATAACAAGCCTGTCTATAAGGTCTCCGCCCTGCGAAGATTCGACAAGCGGCAACAAACCGTACCCAAACGTGAGCACTATCGGGTCAACGCCAAGCAAGTTAATCGCGCTCTCGGGCTTGCGTATTTCTTCGACCGACTCATCCTCGGCAGTTATCTCGGTCATTATCGACTCAAGAGCAGCAGTTCTGTTCATCCTGTGCGCGGCAAACACTATCAGCAAGCCGAACGGTACAAATAAATACCACGGAAGCGGAGTAAAAATGCCTAAAAACGTCAGCACTCCCCCCGCTATATATACAACTGTCGGCTGGCTGAAAATCTGCTTGGCAAATGCAGAGCTGATTTCGGAGTCGGACGTTGCTTTTGTAACAAGCAGTCCCGTCGCCACGGATATGAGTATGGCAGGAACCTGGGAAACGAGACCGTCGCCAATGGTCATGATCGTATAAGCGTTTAGCGCGTCGCTCAACTCCATGCCTTTAACGGTCACGCCGAGCACAATTCCGCCGATAATGTTGATAAACGTTATTATTATGCCGGCAATCGCGTCGCCTTTTACGAATTTACTCGCACCGTCCATTGCCCCGTAAAAGTTTGACTCATCCTGTATTTTTTTGCGCCTTGCCTTTGCTTCCGACTCGTTGATAAGTCCGGAATTTAAATCGGCGTCTATGGCCATCTGTTTACCGGGCATAGCGTCAAGCGTGAAGCGCGCCGTAACTTCGGCAACTCTCTCCGAGCCCTTTGTTATAACCATGAAATTTACGATAACTATAATAATAAAGACTATAATGCCGACGATGATATCCCCGCCCGAAACGAAGCCCCCGAATGTTTCTATGACCTCTCCCGCAAACCCGTTCGCAAGTATAAGCCTCGTTGACGACAGATTCAGCGCGAGCCTAAACAGCGTCGTTATAAGCAGCGTCGTCGGGAAGAGCGACATGTCAAGCGGCTCTCTGGAATAAAGAGCGCTTAAAAGTATCAAAAGCGCTATTCCGATATTGACCATCAAAAGAAAGTCCAATACTATGGTCGGCATAGGAATGATGATTACAACTATGATAAAAATAATACCGATGCCCATCAGGGCTTCTTTAATTTTCATTGAATCACCGTTTTGTCGTAAGTGGGAAAAAACGTTTAACGGCTCCGAAGGGTCGGAGCAAAAGCTTTCGGCGACCCGGGGGCAGCCGAGGGACTAACCCGGCGTTTTTTTAGGCTACACTGTTGTTTTTCAGCTTATACACATATCCGAGTATCTCTGCGACAGCCTGATACAACTCAGGAGGTATTTCCTGACCGATTTCGACTGTCGAATACAGCGTTCTGGCAAGCGGTTTGTTTTCGACCGTAACTATGTTGTTTTCTTTAGCGACCTCTTTTATTTTCAGAGCCAGATAATCCTGACCTTTTGCTATAACAACCGGCGCGTTCATGCCGTTTTCATATTTCAAAGCTATTGCAAAGTGCGTCGGGTTCGTGATAATGACATCTGCAGTCGGAACTTGCTGCATCATCCTGCGCATGGACGACTCGCGCATCTTCTGCTTGATTTTTCCTTTGATAAACGGATCGCCTTCCGTCTGCTTGTACTCCTCTTTGATTTCCTGCTTCGTCATTTTCAGGTCCTTACCATGCTTATACTTTTGATAAGCAAAGTCCAGAGCAGCAATAAACAGATAAAGGAAACCAACATTAATCGCCATGTCAACGGCTATGTTCCCGATCTTTGATACAGCGCCCATCAAATCCATCCGAAAAATCAGGAACAATACGCTCTTTTCGGCCATAAACAAATTGTATATAGTCAGTGCGATTATCGAGAATTTTAGCACCGATTTAACCAAATCAAGCACTATGTGAAACGAAAACATCCGCTTGAAGCCCTTCATCGGGTTGAGCTTGCTAAATTTTGGTTTAAGCGGTTTTGTCGTCGGATGCCAGCCGACTTGCGCAATGTTTGTAATAAGCCCGACAACAATCGAAACCGCAAATATCGGGAGCACGACGAGCACTCCCTCTGCAAACATAGACAGTCCTGCCTGCCTCAAGCCTTCGACCGTAAACAATTCATTCGATTGAGCCGAAAGCTCTATCGCATACAAAAACAGTCTTCTTAATCCTGTCAGCATTCCGCCTGCAAAGGCCCTGAGCGCGACAAAAACTGAAATAAACAAAAACGCCGTCCCGATTTCGCCGCTTTTGGCGACCTGGCCTTCTTCTCTGGCCTTTGTTTTCTTCTTCTGCGTGGGTTTTTCGGTTTTTTCTCCGGATGACTCCTCAAAGAAACGCAGGTTAAGCCTAAGAGGAAACCTTATGCCGTTTCCGCCCAAGCGCAGTGCATATTCTGAAGAGTTCGTCCTTCCTAAGCTTTTCAACCAATCATACCCTTAATAACCGTCATGGTGTACTTAACCGCGACATCATATACAACCCTGTAAAATTCCGACAAAAGCGGCGCTGTAGCATAGAGCACAATCAGACCGATAAACAGCTTAATCGGCATTCCGACAACAAAAACATTCATCTGCGGAACGGCCTTTGTCAGTATACCGAGGGCCAAGTCAACAAGTACTATCGTACCCATGACAGGCAGCGCTATTTTTATTCCGATAACAAAAAAATCGGCCATCATCTGCAAAACTTGATAGAATATGCCGCTGTTCCCGATTACGAACGCTTTGCCTATCGGCAGCACATCGTAACTGAAAAACACGGTGTGTATAAACGAATTCAGCCCTCCGGTCTGCACAAATATCATTGTAACGGCCAGATAGAACAAATTGCCCGTTATCGGTACCTGAATCTGCGAAACAGGGTCAAACACGCTGACCATCGAAAAGCCGACGTTAAAGTCAACAATCTGACCGGCAAGCAGTAATACCGAAAAAGCCATATACACAATAAAACCGATAATCAGACCCACGGCGAATTCGCCCAAAAGCAGTGCGACATATCCGAATATACTGTCCGCGCTGACCGTCTGCCTTATATTGCCCGATGAAATAATTATCAGCGCAAGGAATATCGCAAACGAGATTTTTATGCGCGTTGAAACATATTGACCGGATAAAACCGGAATCAAAAGAAAGAACGCCAAAAATCTCACGGTTATCAGAAAGAATAAATCGAGATTGTTGAATAGGTTCAACAAAGACACCGCGGTACTCGCTTGCATGAAATCACCGCTCGCTATAAGACTCAGTATGCAATATAACTTTGCATATTCTGCATCAACATATTAAAATACCCCATCATTTGATCCATCATCCAAGGGCCGAAAATATATATGGCCAGGAAAACTGCAATGATTTTCGGGACAAACGCAAGCGTCGGCTCCTGTATCGACGTTACGGCCTGAAACACGGAAACAATAATGCCGACGGCAAGCCCGAGCAGGAGCGGCGGAGCCGAAACAAGCACTATCGTCATTAAACCCTTTTGTACTATCGCAACAACAGTAGATTCGTTCAAAGCGGCCTCCCTTTCGTGTTGTCCGGTAAGTGTGATTCGTCATAGGTTCATCTGCTCTGCGAGAGTTTACCTGAAAGTTTTCGTCAGCATCTCGAGCGTCAGGTTCCAGCCGTCAAGAAGCACGAACAGCAGTATCTTAAACGGCAGAGAAATCATCGCAGGAGGCAGCATCATCATACCCATAGCCATAAGCGTTGAGGCGACGACCATGTCAACAACAATGAACGGCATATATATTATAAATCCGAATCTGAAACCCTTTGATATTTCACCGAGCAAAAAAGCGGGTATAAGCACCGAATACGGCATACTCTCTTTTGTCAAGCCTGTCTGCCCGGACAGTTTTGCAAATAGCTCAACGTCCTTTGTCTCGACCTGCTTAACCATGAACTCGCGCAAAGGCTCAAGCCCTCGCTCTATCGCCTGTTCCTGCGTGATCTCGCCTCTTGAAAGCGGTTTGATCGCGTTATCGTTTATTTTGCCGAAGGTAGGGGCCATTAAAAAAAGCGTCATAAACAAGGCAAGCCCGACAAGCACCTGGTTAGGGGGCATTTGCTGGGTTCCCAATGCTGAGCGCGTAAAATGCAGCACTATTATTATTCTCGTAAACGACGTTAGCATTACAAGAATATACGGAGCAAGCGATATAACAGTCAAAACAAGCATCATCTGTATCCCTGACGCAGCCTGCCCCGGAGTATCGGAATCTCCTATGTTTATGCTTATGTTTGGAATGGAAAAATCGCCCGCATTTACATGAACAGGCGTAAAATATATCAATGTACAGAATATCGCTAAGAATATCGAAATGACTGTTGCTCTTTTCACACGCTTCACCCAGATCTATTTTTGCCGGCCGCGAAACCGTTTCGGGCTAATCCCTCCGGGCTTTCTGCTTCTATTCGTCTTCCGTTTGATAGGATTCGTCTTTATCTTTATCGAATCTCTTTTTAACAAACCCTCCGCCTTTTTTCAAAACACCGCTCAGATATTTGTCAAACGGCATAAAAGCGGGACTTTTCAAGCTGTCTCGGCTGATTTCGATGTCGTTGAGATCGTCCAGCTTCGTGATTCTGTCCTTGGTAACGCCTATCAATATAACCTTTTGTCCGACTCTGACTATTTGCAGGGCGCTTGATTGCCCTATAGGCATCGAGTCCAGAAGCTCAAAGTTTGAGCCTTTTTTCGGAAGCCTCGACTTAGCAAGCATCCTTGTTGCATAATACGCCAAGGCAAGAACGAATATAAACACCAGAACTGCCGCGAAAAGTTGGCCTATGGTGTCAAGCGAACCTGCTGCCGAGTTATCGCCCGAAAACGCGAGCGCTATCGCTCCCGAAAATCTATCAAACATAGTCATTCAAATCGTCCCGTTAACAGAATTATCAAGAATCAGGATGTCAACCTATAACTTTTTTGACAGCCTCAAGCACTCTGTCACTTTGGAACGGTTTAACGATGAAATCCCTCGCTCCGGCCTGAATCGACTCTATAACCATCGACTGCTGACCCATGGCGGAACACATGATTATAAGTGCGGAGCTGTCAAAGCTTTTTATCGCTTTTGCGGCTTCGATTCCGTTCATTTCGGGCATTGTTATATCGAGTATAACAAGACTGGGCTTGAGTTCTTTATACTTTTCGACCGCTTTCACACCGTTATCGGCTTCGCCCACTACATTGTACCCATTTTCTACGAGAACTTTCTTAAGCATCATTCTCATGACTGCCGCATCATCGACCAAAAGTATTGACTTATCAGACATTTCTTACACTCCTCGCTAGATTCTGTTTTCAGCACTTACTATGTCCGTAATCCTGACACAAAAGTTTTCTTCTATAACGACAACTTCGCCTTTTGCAACAAATTTTCCGTTTACAAGCACATCTATCGGCTCTCCGGCAATCTTGTCCAGCTCTATTATTTTTCCGGGAGTAAACTCCAATATTTCTTTTATTTTCATGCTGGTTCTGCCAAGCTCAACCGTGATTTCCAGCGGAACATCCATAATAATATCGATGTTCTCCTTCTGCTGTATAAGCGATTGGGTATCAAAAGTCTGAAACTCAACGGGCCGCACGTTGACAGGCTGCTGTCTGACAGCCTGAGGTTCCGGTTGAATATATGCGCCTCTGTCGTATGCCGGAGCAGGTGCGGAGGCATACTGCTGAGCCGCGGCAGGTACGGGTGCCGCTTGCGCCGGCGTGCCGCGCATGACAGACGCTGTCGGCGGCGGAATAACATCCTCCGCGCCGGATACGGGCTTTGTGCTCACTTTGAGTTGCTGTTCCATCGTTTCGACCATAGTTGTCGCGAATTTCAAAGGTATCATCTGCATTATCTCACTGTCAACAAGTTTGCCTATCTGCATCCTGAATTTTATGCAGCATATCGGTTCTTTGACAAAATCGGTGTTCGCCATAAACTCGCTTTCGTTTGAAAAGTCAAGGACAAACGCCTTTGGCGTATCAATGTCTATGCGCATTTTTATCAAGGACGAAAGACTCGTGGACGCCGAACCAACCATCTGATTCATGGCCTCGCCTATGGCGGAAAGGTCAAGATCGTTTATTGGGCCGTCAACGTCGGATAAACCGTCTCCGCCCATCATAAGGCTTGTTATGGTCTTAACGTCAAGCTCTTTTAGTATCATGACATTAGAGCCTTCAATGCCTTCTATATAATCAACCCTTATTCCGACGCACGGGCGGTCATAGCCTTTTGAGAGGTCGCCCCATTCCATAACGTTTACTTTCGGAGTTGTTATCAACACTTTTTGACCCAGAAGGGCAAACAAAGTAGTCGCCGAAGTTCCCATGCTGATGTTTCCGATTTCGCCGAGTATATCCTTTTGTTCGTCTGTGAGCAAGCCGAGGTCTTTGGGCGAGTCACCGGCTTCTTCCTTTGTTTGTTCCGCTGGAGCGGATGAACCTCCGCCCAACAAAGCGTCTATCTCCGCCTGAGAAAGCATGTCACCCAAGTTTTATCCCTCGCTCTCTATCAAAGATGTAATCTGTACGGCATTTTTCCCGCGGCTTATACCGGGCTTAGCCCTAAACCTGCTTTTGCCGCCGACTATAACGTCTAAGTCTGAAGTTGTGAATGTATCAAGAGTTAAAATATCCCCGACCTGAAGGTTTACAAAGTCGGAAACGGTTACTGTCGATTTTCCGATTATCGCGCGAACTGAAACGTTTGCCTTTTGAAGCTTGTCCTCCATCACTTTCGGGTTAACTTCATCTTCCAAAGCTTTCTTCGCTGCATACCATGCCCTCGTATTCAGTCTGTCCATGACCGGCTCTATAACCAAGTGCGGTATACAGAAGTTCATAAAACCTTCAATAGGGCCGATTTTCATATTAAGCGTTATAAGGGCGTTGATCTCGTTCGGCGATATAATCTGAGCAAACTGTGAGTTTGTCTCGAGCTTTTCTATCCTCGGAGTGATGTCCGCAACATTTGACCATGCCTCCGGCAAAAACGTCAAAGCCTGGGCAATAACCTTTTCGAGCAGCACTTTTTCCAGGTCGGAGAACTCCCTGATCTTCTTCAAGCCGTTCCCCGTTCCGCCGAGTATCCTCTCGATTATGGCGTAACCCAGGTTCGCCGACATTTCCATAATAATCGAGCCTTTCAGCGGAGCAAGCTCCATAATAACAAGAATTACCGGATTTATCAATATGCTGCTGAATTCGCTGTAAATAACAGGCTCGGCAACAGAAACCTCAATAGACACGTTTGTCCTGAGGTAGCCCGTCAAAAATGAGGACGCAACTCTTGAAAAGTTGTCAAAAACAATCTCAAACGCTCTGAGCTGCTCTTTGTTTATCTTCGAAGGCCGCGCAAAGTTATACGGCTTTACTTCGGATTTTTGCTCCTCGATTGTCTTTGCTTCTCCGCTCGATATGCTGCTCAGCAACGCGTCTATCTCTTTTTGGGATAACTTATCACTCATAAAATCACCGGTTTCTATAACGAAAATGCTTATTGCGGCAACAGTCAGCCACGCCGAATTTGCTCCGAACCGCCGTTTTTAAGGAATATAAATATCGCTTATATAAACCTTTACAATCAGCTCGGACTGGAATACCTCTTGCAGCTCGACAAGTATTTCGTCCGCCAAAATATCTTTTGAATCTCCCGCGTTCAGTTCGGAAGCGGTTTTGTTTCTCAAAACGCTCAAAGCCGTGTCTCTGATGACCGCTTCTCTGCTTTGCAAAAGCTCTATAAATTTTTTCGAGTTTTTGCTGTCGGTGTTGTCAATGCCTATGCTCAGGGAAATTCTTACCGCCCTGCTCTCTCCTTCCTTCTCGGGAAGAAGATTCGTGTTGATCGGCTGCGAAAGGTTAACCGTGTCAATTTTGTCCGGAGTCAGATTCTTGGGTTCCCCCAAAGAAGCGTCTGTCGGAGGAGCGGTTTGCTCCGTATTGACACTGCCCTTATTTAAATTGCTGACAATATAAAATGAAGCTCCCACAATAATTCCGACAAGCACAACCAGTAGAACGATTATTATTATCATCATAGGCTTGCTTTTTTCCATAAACTCACTCCCGGAACTGTCTGAAAATGTTGTATAACGGTGTATTGTAAAACGGCTAATACTACGATCCGTTGCTGTTCGTTAGGATGCTGCTCATTATCTTGATTTCGACACGTCTGTTTTTTGCTCTGCCCTCAGCCGTTGTGTTCGTGTCAATCGGCCTGTATTCGCCGCAGCTTATGGCCTGAATCCTTGAGGGGTCTAGCTTAACCGTGTCTATAAAAAACATTGCGACTTCGTTTGCCCTCGCGCTTGCAAGATACCAGTTATTCTTATATTTTGCCGTTGAGATCGGGCTGGTGTCGGTATGCCCTTCAATAAGAATATCACTGTCCGAAAACTGATTGAGCGCTCCGCCGACGGTTCCGAGTATACTTAGAGCATTCTGCTTTATTTCGGCGCTTCCCGTGTCAAACAGTATGCTCTCGGGCAACCTCAAACTTATATATTGCTCCGCGACTTCTATCGTTATGCTATGCGCAAAATCCGTATCGGCAAAATATGTCTTAAATTCCGAGGCCATCTTTTGCACCTCTTCGTAAGCCTGCTGTTCTTTGTCTGTTCTCGCGTCTGTCCTGTCCCTGGAGTTATTTATACTAGTGTCAACATCGGGAAGCTCGGAAATACCCATGCCCATGAGCTCGGACAGACCCTCGCCGCCGCCTCCGGATACCAGCGTGTCTTTGCCTGAAAATGAAGCGGCAATCTGCCTGAACTTCTCGGCATCGATAGAAGACGACGCATACAGCAGGACGAAAAAACACAAAACCAATGTAACCAAATCGCCGTAGGTGCCGAGCCAGTCCGGCAAACCGCCTTTCGGCTCTTCAGGTTTGCGTTTTGCCATTATGCTTCACCGGTCTCTTTCTCAGCCTCGGGCTCGTCATCCTTTCTAAGAGAAGGCGAAAGAAAGGCTTTCAATTTTTCTTCGATTATTCGCGGATTTTCGCCGGCTTGTATGGAAAGTATGCCCTCGATCAACACTTCTTTGTGAAGCATTTCGGCATCGCTGTAAATCTTTAGCTTGTTAGCGACAGGGTTTGCGATAAAGTTCGCGATAACCGAGCCGTAAAATGTTGTTATAAGCGCAACAGCCATTTGGGGGCCGAGATTCGAAACGTCCGAAAGGTTTTGCAGCATGAGCGCAAGACCGATAAGCGTTCCTATCATGCCCCAGGCGGGAGCCTGAGCGGCCACATATTCCCAAAATCCTCTGACGTTGCCGTGCCTGGATTCTATAAAAGCCATTTCCGTCTCCAGTATGTTTCTGACAAGGTCGGGATCCGTTCCGTCAACTATAAGCATAATTCCTTTTCTGAGAAATTTATCTTCAAGATTAACGGTTGCGTCCTCAAGTGCCAAAAGACTTTCTTTTCTCGCCAAATTCGCAAGCTCGATAACCTTCGAAATGCCCTCGAGAGGATCCGCTTTGATAGGGAAAAATAATTTTCCGACGGATTTAAGCGCGGTAATAATTCTGGGAAGCGGATTGCCTATCAGAACAGCCGCAATAGTTCCGCCGATAGTAATCATGACCGAAGGATAGTCAATAAACGCTTTCGCAACCATGCCGATGTCAAAAGATGTGCCTATCAGCATCGACAGCAATATGAATATGATTCCGGCTACAAAGCCGAGAACTGTTGATATATCCACAAAAATCCTCCTGCAGGGAAAATATATACCCGAGTTAAAGTCTCAAAGATGCCGACATCTGTTATATTAATTTTCCGAAAATCTTGCGTTTATATGCGACAGCCCTTTCGATAACTTCGTCAACCGATTCTTTTGCGATGATAATCCTTCCCGTAGACATGGTGATAGTCGTATCCGGATTTGCTTCGATAAGCTCTATCAGCTCACTGTTGATGATAATTTCTTTATCGTTTAATTTCGTAATAGTAATCATTGTGCACCCCTACGCTATATATTATGTATCCAAGCCCGGCACTTAACCGATCTAAGTCACATCAAACGTATTTTGCCCCCCCGAATATCTCGGTTACAAGCATCCCGCGATTACCCTAACAATAATACTGTATGGTAGGGGAAAACGCAATAGTTATATGTTGAAACATTGTGAATATACCAAGATTTTAAGAGTTTTTGTCGAAAAACTCCCTTTTCCAACTCGTATATTGAATATCTTCGCTGTGGCCCCACTCTCTGCGACCCACGGCATTGCTTTGCGCAAATCATTCCGCCCAACCCTTTGCCCTTTCGACAGCCTTTGACCAGCCTCTCAAAAGTTTGTCTCTTTCTGCGCCGTCCATGGCCGGGCTGTATGTTTTATCGATTTTCTTGATTTGCCTGAGCTCTTCTTTGCTTTTCCATACCCCGGACGAAAGCCCGGCAAGCATCGCAGCGCCCAAAGCGGTCGATTCGATAATTTTCGGTCTTTCAACCTCTTTGCCGAGTATGTCGGCTTGGAAACGCATAAGAAACTCGTTTGCAGAGGCACCTCCGTCAACACTGAGTTTTTTCAGTCTTAAACCCGTGTCGCTTTCCATCGCGTCTATAACGTCCTTGGACTGAAACGCGACCGATTCCAGCGACGCGCGTATAATATGCTCGCGTTTTGTGCCCCTCGTCAGCCCGAACATCGCTCCCCTGGCATACATATCCCAATGGGGCGCTCCCAGGCCGGTGAACGACGGAACAACATATACGCCGCCATTATCCTCTACCTTGTTCGCAAAATAGTCCGAGTCAGCCGATTCGCCGAAAAGCCTCAACTCATCTCTGAGCCACTGTACAACAGCTCCGCCGACAAATACGCTGCCTTCGAGAGCATAATTAATCTCGCCGTTCATACTTGCCGCTATGGTCGTTATCAGCCCGTTCGAAGAAGTATAGTGCTCCTTACCCGTGTTCATAAGCAGAAAACAGCCTGTTCCGTAGGTGTTTTTCGATTCGCACTTTTCAAAGCAGCATTGACCGAACAAAGCCGCCTGCTGGTCTCCCGCTGCGGCGCATATCGGTATGCTTGCTCCGGCCGTGTCAATATTCCCGAAAAAACCGCTTGAATCCCTAACTTCCGGCAAAATACACTCCGGTATGCCAAGCTCTTTTAGCAGTCTTTTGTCCCAGCAAAGCTTGTTTATGTCGAAAATCATCGTCCGCGAAGCATTCGTGTAATCCGTCGCATGAACCTTGCCTTTTGTCAGCTTCCATATCAGCCATGAATCCACAGTACCGAATAATATATCGCCGGATTCTGCCGTTTCCTTTAGCCCGGAAATGCTATCCAGCAACCATTTAATTTTTGTGGCGCTAAAATACGCATCGATTACAAGGCCGGTCGTATTCTTGACATAGTCGCCCAGACCGGATTTTTTCATCTGCTCGCAAATGCCGGCCGTTCTCCTGCATTGCCAAACGATAGCATTCGAGACGGGCTCACCCGTTTTTTTGTTCCACAATATTGTCGTTTCGCGCTGGTTTGTTATCCCTGCAGAAGTTATGTCACAAGGGCTAAGACCGCTTTTCGCTATAGCCTCGGCCATAACTTCCGACTGCGACAAAAAAATTTCCGATGCGTCGTGCTCGACATAGCCCTCTTTGGGATAATACTGAGTCAACGGTTTATACGCCGAGGCAATAATGTTTTGTTCGTTGTCGAATATTAACGCCCGCGAGCCTGTAGTGCCTTGGTCAAGCGCAATAATATATTTTTTCACAATTTGCTCCTTTCAGAAAACAAGGATTCAACGACTATGAATCACCATACCTTTAGTCCGAGTTTATCAAAAAGGGATATCAAAACTGCGTTTTGACATCCCCCAAACAATATTTGCATTCCTGCACAACGATTATTTCGCGCAACCGGTTCGTCCGCAAAAGCCCTTCCCGAAACGCCGATTAAGCTCGCTATTCCTTGACTATTTCTATGCGGGAACCCTTGCCGTCGAGAACAGCGCTGAACGACAGCTTGCCCATAGAAGTTGAACTTACGTTTCCGATTGTAACGTTTTCTACCATTATCCTGTACTCGGTATCGGGCACAAGTTCAAACGTGAACGCGACATCGCCTGCCGCCTCGGCATCAAAACGAACCGCGTCGGGGGTATCGGTAAAATCATGAAAAGTAACGCCGGGAACCGTTTCGACAAACAGGGTACCGTTCTTTTCGAGTCTTGTAAGCTCAAACGATGTTTTTATCTTATAAATATCGCCTTTGTACTCAAAATTATCAACCTTTATCTTTGTCTTTGAAGTATAGTCTCCAAAGCTTAAAAATCCGTTCTCGTTAATTCTAATGCCTTCTGTTACAACCATAGTTATCCTCCCGTTTGTGTTTGATGCCGTCTCTGTATTATGGTTTTATTGATTTGTGTTTGTTATAATTCTATTCCGGCCGCTTTGCAAAGTCTTTTTAAATCCTCTTCGTCAAACCGGTATTTCTTGTTGCAAAAATGGCAAACCAGTTCGGCTTTTTTGTCTTCCGCATATATGTTGCGCAAATCCTCCGCGCCTATGCTTAAAAGGCTGCGCTCTGTTTTTTCCCTGCTGCAATCGCACAAATACTTCGTTTCGTATTTTTCCGTTATTTCATAACCGAAATCACCCAAAACAAGTTCCGCGATATCCTCGGGACGAGCTCCGTCCGCATACATTGCGGACAGTGCCGGCAGCGTCGTAAGCTTCTCGTGTATCATATCTCCGACATAGGCATCTGTCCCCGGCAAAAGTTGAATTACGAAGCCTCCCGCCGCTTTAACACTGCAATCCGTGTCGATTATCTCTCCGAGGGCAACCGATGTCGGTATCTGCTCGGATTTAGCGAAATAATATGTCAAATCGTCCGCTATCTCGCCGGAAACAAGGTTTATTTTGCCGACATACGGCTCTTTCAGCCCCATATCGCGTATTATGCTCAGTGTGCCTGATCCGACGGCTTCTCTGACGTTAAGCTTCCCGTTTTCTTTAAGAGGAAGTTCACAATAGGGATTGTGTACATAACCCTTAACGTTTCTTGACGAGTTCGAACTGACCACAATCGAGCCGAGCGGGCCTTCGCCCTTTATCGCTATCGTCATTTTGTCGTTTTCGTTCTTAAGTGTACAAGAAAGAATGGCCGAAGCGGTCAATACCCTTGAAAGCGCAGCTGCCGCAGTCGGTCTTAAACCGTGTGTTTTTCTCGCTTCTTCGGCAAGCCCGGTTGTTACGGCAAAAAACGCCCTTGCCGAGTTGTTGAAAGCAGTTGTTCTCAGTATATAATCTTTCATTTCTGTCCTTTCATTTCTGTCTTACGCTACTTATCCTTTTGACTCTTCACTTTTGTTTTACCGGCTAACCTTTCGCTACCTCTCTCCAGTTCAGATCTCCTCTGTCGAGACCGAGCAGCAGCGCTTCCGCCGTCGCAAGATTCGTGGCCAGAGGAATATTGTGTATTTCGCACAAATGCAGCGCTCCGTCAAGCGTTGGCTCATAAAACTTTTTCGAAATCGGATCAACAAGAAATATCACAAGGTCGATGTCGTTATGGGCAATTTGTACTCCAAGCTGCTGTTCCCCGCCGAGATGCCCCGCAAGATATTTGTTAACCTGAAGGTTAGTCGCGTCCTCGACAATCTTGCCCGTAGACCCCGTTGCAAAAAGTGTATGCTTGCTCAATATGTGACGGTAAGCGATACACAGGTTTTCCATAAGTATTTTTTTATTATCGTGCGCAACAAGTGCGATATTCATAAAACACCTCAATTCACAGTAAGAGATGATTTGTATCCGAAGCTTATGCATGCCATGAAAATGTATGCGTTTTGTATATGGCTACTCAAACATACTCTTTGTTTTTGTCATTCCGACGTTTATCACAAGCCCGATACAGGCGAAGCTTACCCAAACAGAGCTTCCGCCCGAAGAAAGGAACGGAAACGTGATACCGGTTACGGGCAAGAGCCCCGTCGTAACCCCGACATGCACAAATGTCTGAAAGGCAATCATCGAAGCGCAGCCGGAAGCAATCAACCGCCCGATAAACGTATCGCTTCTCCACGCGGTTAAAAGGCATTTTATCACGATTAAGAGCATCGCGGCCAAAACAGCCGTCGAACCGACAAAGCCGAACTCCGAACCAACGGTTGAAAACACAAAATCCGTCTCGGCCCAAGGCACACTGACCTCATTTTTAAATAGGCCTTTGCCTGTCAGCTGACCGGAGCCTATAGCCTTTATTGACTGATGTGACTGGTAGTATTCCGCGGAATCCGGCTCCGGATTGAAAAACGTGTCGATTCTGGTTCGTTGATAATCTTTAAGCTTATCCAGCAGCAGCGGGTTATCTGAGTTTACATCATATACGACGACGGTTACAAGCGGTATGAGTATGAGAAGCCCGATAATGAAGTACCTATATTTCAGCTTTGCCACATAAAGCATTACTATGCAGATAAAAACGGTAACCATACTTGCAGATAGAGAAGGTTCGATCAGTATCAATCCCGCCGGCAAAAGAGTCAGACCGATTATCATACAGAAATACGGAAACTTGCTTATCTTGTCTCTGAGCATATCTAACAGCACCGCAAGCACTATTATCATAAATATTTTCGAAAATTCGGACGGGACGATGCTGACAGCTCCGATTCCAAGCGTCCTGTAAACCTTATAGTGCATTAAGCGCCCCTGTATAAGCGCGCCGATAAGCAAAACTGTATTCGTTATATATATAGGAATAAAAAACTTACAAATAAACTCATAGTTTACAAAAGACGCTGCCGCCATTATTCCTATGCCCGTAACCAGCCACACGATCTGCATTTTAAACTCGGTCGAAACAACACCCTTCCCGAGCCCAGTCGAGCTGCCGACAACTACAACGCCGAATACGGCAACCAGGATAACCAGCGCCGCAAGCATTTTGTCAAAATTTTTATAAATCCGTTTTGTATGCATTCGTGAACCTCTGTAAACATGAACAAATTGCCCGTAACTGCCGCGTTTTACGCAACGTTATTTGCCTTTTTTCATACTCTTTATCGGAATATTTGCATATAGCATCGGCAAGCCGTTTCCGCCGTCCTCGTTGTTTTGTGTTATTTGTATGTCAAGTCCTTCTTCGTCGATCTCCATATAATTCGATATTACCTTCAGTATATCCGACTTAAGCATCTCCAGAAGCTGAGTTGAACAGTTAAGCCTGTCTTGAACAAGCATGAGCTTAAGCCTTGACTTAGCAAGATCTTTTGATTCAGTCTTCTTGTTAAACCAACGGAACAGGTCCATTAAACTCGCTCCCCCCTATTTTTTGAATAGTCCTGCCAATTTCGAGAAAAAGCCTTTATTCTCGGTTAAATCCATCAAAGGAATTTCTTCCCCCATAATGCGGCCGGTTATATTTCTGTAAGCCGCGCCCGCCCTTGAATTCGGGTCGGAAACCGCAGGTTCGCCTCTATTGGTCGAAACGACAATGCTCTCGTCGTCCGGCACGATTCCGAGTACTTCTATGGCGAGAATTTCCTTAACGTCTTCAAGCGCCATCATATCTCCGCGCTTAACCATATCGGGTCTTATCCTGTTAAGGACAAGCCTTAAATCGGTTATTCCCTCCGCTTCCGACAAGCCGATTATTCTGTCGGCATCTCTGACCGCGGATACTTCGGGAGTTGTAACGATTATTGCCCTGTCGGCGCCTGCAATCGCGTTTTTAAAACCCTGTTCTATACCTGCCGGGCAGTCTATGATAATAAAGTCAAACTCTTCTCTGAGCGCGTCGCACAATTTCTGCATCTGCTCGGGGCTCACCGCGTTTTTGTCCCTCGTCTGAGCCGCGGGAAGAAGAAAAAGACTCTGGTAACGTTTATCCTTAATAAGCGCCTGCTTTAACCTGCAGTTGCCTTCGATAACATCAACAAGGTCGTAAACTATCCTGTTCTCCAAACCCATTACAACATCAAGATTTCTGAGGCCGATATCCGCGTCTATCAAAACAACGCGCTTGTCTCTTATTGCCAGACCGGTACCGATATTCGCGGTAGTAGTCGTTTTCCCGACTCCGCCCTTACCGGATGTAATTACTATTACTTCACTCATTAGTTTTCCCCCCGGGGTTTCTTTCGTACAATCCGCAAAATAACGGTCAAAACAATTCCTGCGGCTTTATCCTAAAAAGTTTACATTAAATACAGATAAAACACAACATTAATATCAGAATTTTTCTTTAATATCTATAACAATTTCTTCGCCCAATATAAACGCCACTGTCGGTCTCGGCTCCGTTCTGACCTTCAGCTTTGAAACCGCATCGGACGAAACAAGAGATATCTGATCGGCGATTCTCAGCTGAGTCGGCTGCAAATTAAGCGCGAAAACATAGCAATCTTTGTTGCCGCTGCACCCGGCATGAACAAGCCCTTTTGCGTAACCCAGTATCACAATGTTTCCTTCCGCGATAATCTCGGCTCCCGGGTTAAGATCACCGTACAGGACAACAGAGCCCGTATAGCTTATCGACTGGCCGGAACGCAGAGAGCCCCTGTGAAAATACGTCACATTCTCGTCGGCCGAAAGGTTTGTGCGGTCGATAACCGCCGTTTTTGCCCCCTCGGACGGCTTTGATGATTTTTTCTCTACGGCATTTCCCTGAGAGCTTACGAATGTAATATTCAAATCGGTCACTTCATGAAAAATATTGACAAGTTCGATTTCCTCGCGCTCGCTGAGCTTTCTACCCGAAAACGTTATGGCTGTCTTGGCGTCCGAAAAGAAGCTTGCCGCCTCCGCCGCCTTTTTTTTCAGTGCGGTACAAAGTACGATAAAACTGCATTCTTCGGATAAAATCACCAGTATTCCGTCTTTTCTGGCTTTGAATATTACATAGTTTTCGTCTTTCATCAATACTTCTCCTAACAAAATTATCGTTTCTGCTTTTTTATGCCGCCTGTTCGGCGCTTGCTTTTGCGGCCGCCTTCACTGAGCTCTTTGTCCGTTTAAGCCCGGCTGAACGCTGACGGGCGGGGAAGCGCTTATCTTGCGAGCTCATTCGTCAGTTTTGAAGGCTCCGGTACCGTATTGAGCCCGAAATACTCCGCCAAAATGTCTCTGGCCACCTGTGTCGCAGGGCCTGACATTGTCAGAGTGTCACCGAACGGTATGATTACAAATACAGCGACCTGCGGGTCTTCAAAAGGAGCAAACCCGCCAAACGTAGTATGCGCGAAAGCCTTACCCTGCTCCGCCGTTCCTGTTTTACCTCCGACGGTTATGGGGAAATTTGAAAAAATTCCGTAGGCGGTGCCTCCCTGCTTTGTAGTAACAGCTTTCATTCCCTCAAGTATTGCGTTCATATTCTCGGGCTTAACGTCGACGACTTTTTCCAGATTGGGTTCAAACGTGCTTATAGTATTACCGTCGGACGATTCGAGTTTTTGCGTTAGGTGAAGTTGAAATCTTGCGCCTTTGTTTGCAAGCGTCGCTATATATTTTACCATGCTTGCGCAGGTGTAGTTATTATACCCCTGACCGATTGCCGTTCGTATCGTATCGCCGTCAACCCAACCCGTCTGTGATGTCGTCGCATTCGGGTCATACGAAGTCTCCTGAAACTCCTTATACTCCGGACTCGAAACCTTCAACAAATCGTCCGGATAGCTGTCGTACAGCTCGCCGATTTCGACCCCGGTTCTGTCCCCCAGCCCAAAATCCGTCATAACCTTATTGAGTTTCGCGATTCCTTCGAACTTGCTGCCCAGTTTCGTATTGCCGAGTCTATAGCCTACATCATAAAAGAAGTAGTTACACGACACCTTGAGTGCGTCGACTACGTTAACCGCACCGTGATAACCCCCCGCTCCCGATGAAGGACGGCACTTCGCGTACGGCTGTCCCGCATCCGTAAATATACCCTTATCGTAAATTGTCGTCTGAGGAGAAATAACTCCGTTTTCGAGCCCGGCGATACCTGTCAGCATTTTAAACGTCGAGCCCGGCGGCCTCGGCTCCGTAAACGGGCGGTTGACCATCGGCGTTGTCGGGTCGTTCATCAAAGCGGCATAGTATTCGTTGTTAAACACGTTTGCAAGCTCGTTATTGTCATAGCTCGGATATGAAGCTGCGGCAAGAACCGAGCCTGTCGCCGTGTCGACCACGACTGCCGAGCCTGTCGCCGGCATTAGATTCGCTTTTTGCGGCGTTATCTCGTCTTCGTAAACCTTACGTATCAAAAGCTGCTTTGTTGCTTCCCTGCCCGACTGTAATCTCGATATTTCATCGTCAGTCAGCGTTATAACGCCCTGCTCGTACATAGCGAGTATCATCCGCGAGGCACTGATATTATTCTTTTCAATACTGTCGGCTATAAACAATGTCGCCTTTTCCATATACTTCTCATCGGCCAAATCAATGCCGCTGTTTTTCTCGACATATTCACGTATTGTAAAACTCAGGCTTTCTTCTCCCGATTCCATGATTTTCTTTACGGATATATTCTGAGCCTTCGTCATAGAAATAAGCAAATCTCTTTCTGTATATGCCGCTTCTTTCGCGGACTTGCCCTCCAGCTTATTGATAAGTATCTGTTTTATATATTTCTCAAGGATTTGTGCGGACTTCTCCTGCAAATCCCTGTCAATCGTCAACACAACGTTGTCTCCGGGCACGGTCGGCTGCTCGCCCAATGTTCCTACTCTTCGCCCGTCCGGTCCGATTTCTGCCGTAATCTCGCCGTCGGTTCCGCCAAGCTGCAGCTCAAAAGCTTTTTCGATTCCCGTTTTCCCGACCTTGTCATCGGCCGTATAACCGAGATCTTTGTATCGTTCGAGTTCGTCGGCGCTTATTCTTCCCGTATAGCCGATTACGTGCGATAACAGTTTCCCCTCCGGATAGTGCCTCAGATAGTCGGGACTTACGTAAAGTCCGGGGTAGTCGGGGCTGTGCTCCTCTATGGCTGTAACGGTTGAGCGGCTTACGTTAAGACAGACCGTGAGGTGATTCATGTTGTACCGCTCCATATAAACCGCCGACATAAGAGCAATAATTTTCCATGCGCGCTCTTCCGGCATATCCTCGGGCAACTCATAAAACTCGCGAAGATAGTCGATACATTCCTGCGCCGTGAGCTTCTCCGACATATCCATGTTGCGCTTCCACCATTCGCGGCGCTGCTCGGTCGCGTATGTGAATTCATACGGCTTTGTATCGGTAATCGGAAAGTCTACGTCGATTTTTTCGCCGTTTTTCTCGGTCAGTTCAACAAAACGGGTATAAATCTGTACGGCATTCTTCGGTTTAACGCTTGTATCGACTTTAATACTGTATATTACCTCGTTTACGGCCAGAGGCCTGCCGAATTTATCGTAGATTTGCCCTCTCTGAGCGCTGATGGGTATGTCTTTTGTGATGTTTTCCTTTGCCTGTTTTTGGTACATGTCTCCGTTTACTATTTGAAGCTCGAAGAGTCTGAGCGTAAGCAAATAAAAGCAGAGGACAGTCAAAACTATAACAATTGACACCCTGTTCGTAAGAAACCTCCATACGCTCAGCAAATAATCTCTTATCGTCCGTTCTTCCATACTCACACCCGTCTCTTTTTCTCGTGTTTCTCAAGAGCCGCGTTCAGCTTGAGCACAAGCCAATAACAAGGAAAAGCGCAAATAGTCGTATACAACGAAGACGGAAGTATTGTCCTCGTCATATAATACGATGTATCCGTTTTTCCAAACAGCATAAAGTGCGTGAAATAAAGTATCGTCTCGTAACAAAATGCGGATACCGCCGTAAGCAATACGGGAAACAAAAAATTTTCCCTGAAATAATCTTTAAACGGCTTCCCGCACAAAAAACCTATCGTCGCATACGCCAGCGCGTTAAACCCTATGAAATTGCAAAAAATCATGTCGTAGAGCAGTCCCGCAAAAAATCCGATTATTGCGCCTTCGATATCGGTTCTTATGAACGCGAAACACACAATAAGCACAATCGCGGTATTCGGGCGCACCTCGAACACCGATGCGTGCAAAAACACAGTGCTCTGCAAAATAAAGTTAAGTATAAACACAAGTATAACCGTAATAACTCGCAAGGCCGCTCCTTAAATCACTTCAAGCAAGAACTTATTCACTGTCCGTGCTTTTGTCGAATACCTGCTTAATAATGAGAACAGTTTCCAAATGCTTGAAATCTATGTTCGGCTTCACTATGGCAACTTTCGTGCCGATAGCGTCAAGCCTGATCTCGGTAATATAACCGATTGTTATGCCCGCGGGATAAGTATCCGATAAATGTGACGTGACAATCTCGTCTCCGACCGCCATTTCCGACTCGGCATCTATAAACTCCATCCTGCACAGCCCTTCGGACATCAGATACGTGTCACCCTTGAGATAGCCCGTGTCGTCCGTTCTCGCGCTTTTTGCCGCTACTCCGGACATATCGTCGATAACCGACAGCACTTTGGAATAATTGTAGTTCGCTTCCGATATGCGCCCTATCAAACCGCCGGCTCCGAGCACGGCCATGTTTTTCTCAATGCCGTCCTTTGTTCCCTTGTCAACAAGGAAAGTATTATACCAGTTTCCGGGATCCTTCGCGATAACCGTCGCCCCGACCTTCGGATATACTATATATTTCCTGTCTACCTCCAAAAGTTCCGACAAACGTTCGTTTTCCTTGTCAACCTGCTTAAGCCTCGAGTTCTCGATGCGAAGCGCCTCGGCCTCTTCTCTGAGCCGTTCGTTTTCCAAAACTATCGAGCCGAGATTAAAAACGGCATGAGTCTTATCGCCTATCCAGTTTACGGCTCCCGTAAAAGCGCGCTGTATCGGAGACAGCAGAAAGCCGGCGGCGCTGTTTACCGCCCCCGGATTCACCTGATAACTCACAGTTATTGCAATCGTTACAATACATACCGCAACTAAAGACACAAAAAATGCCTTCTTGTGCCTCTCAAGAAATTTCAATATAACCACCGTTTCCAAAACCGGAATAATTAGCTTACATTCTCAGCTTGCTCGTCGTTATAAGCACGTTGCTGAGCGTCGAATAGTTTTCAAGCACAACGCTTGTTCCGAGAGCAACGCAGTTAAGCGGTTCATCGGCAATGTGAACGTCTATGCCTGTCTCCGCGGATATAAGCTCATCAAGGCTTCCTAACATTGCGCCGCCGCCTGTAAGCATTATTCCCGCCTCCATAACATCTGAAGCTAACTCCGGCGGGGTTTTATCAAGCGTGTATTTAACGGCGTCGATTATTGAGTTTACGGGCTCGGAAATTGCCACAAGCACTTCGGCCTGATTGATTTCAATCGTCTTGGGAAGACCGGTTATTAAGTCTCTTCCCCTTACTTCCATTTTTATTCGCTTGTCGGCTCCGTATACGCAACCGATCTTAATTTTTATGTTCTCGGCAGTCCGTTCTCCTATCGCAAGAGAATATTCCTTCTTAATATAATTGATGATATATTCGTCGATTTCGTCTCCGGCAACTCGCAAAGACTTGCTCGTTACTATTCCGCTCAAAGATATTACCGCAACTTCCGATGTACCGCCGCCTATATCGACAACCATGTTCCCCGTCGGCTCGTTTACGGGCAGCCCCGCTCCTATAGCTGCAGCCATAGGCTCCTCGATAAGATAGGCATTGCGTTCCTTGGCTCCTCCGGCTATAGTCGCTTCGATAACCGCGCGCTTTTCGACCTCGGTCACTCCTGAAGGAACACATACAACGACTCTTGGGCTTGACGCAAAGAATGAGCCTTCAGACGCTTTATTAATAAAATATTTAAGCATGGCCTGGGTAGTAGAAAAGTCGGCGATAACTCCGTCCTTCATCGGGCGTATGGCAACAATATTGCCGGGTGTTCTTCCTATCATCTGCTTCGCCTCGTCGCCGACAGCAAGCACCTGTCTTGACGTTGTGCTGACAGCCACAACGCTCGGTTCGTTTACGACTATGCCCTTATTCTTCACGATTACTATCGTGTTGGCCGTTCCGAGATCTATTCCCATGTCGCGTGTAAACAAAAAATATTCCTCCCTGTATGCCTTATGTAACGGCACGCTATTAAAAAGTGTTACGTCTGACTCCTGAGCATAAACGGATCCAGCCCGATTTTTTTCAGCTCGTCATACAGTTTATGCATTGGCAGACCCAAAACCGTTGAAAAATTACCTTCTATACTTGTAACAAACATCGAGCCGGTCTCTGCCAAAGTATACGACCCCGCCCGGTCAAGCGGTTCTCCCGTACTTATATACGCCGAAATTTCACTTTCGTCCAGTTCTTTCATTGTTACGGTTGTCGTGTCCGAAAAAATCGCGATTCTTTCGCCGTCAGACGTTCTGTAAACAATACATACTCCCGTGTATACGGTGTGAGTATTGCCGCTTAAAGCCTTGAGCATACCGGCCGCATCGCTTGTGTCAGCCGGTTTTCCGTAAACCCTGCCGCCAAGACAGACTATTGTGTCGGCAGCTATTATAACGCAGTTCTCATAATCTCTTAAAGAGTTTTCGGCCTTTCGAAGCGCAATGGTCTCGACAAGGCATTTAGGCGTCATGCCGGCCTTCATCAGTTTCGTTTCGTCAAAATCACCGCTTGCAACCTCGATTTTAAAGCCCGCCTGCTCCAAAAGCTGACGCCTTCTCGCAGAGGCCGAAGCGAGTATAATTCTCGGATTCTTCATGCTACATCTTCCTGTAAATAAATATTGCCAGAGCCATACCGATAATACCGGAAACGGTAAACCTTATCATAATGCCGAACGTGAGAGTTATCACGCTCAGATCGAGCAGCACCGGCTCTTTTATGCCGAAAGTCAGGCCGTAATTCAGCCAGCTCAACCACTTAACGCCGGAGTCGGCGGCAAGACTGCCCAAAAACCCGCCCAGCACTATTCCCGCAAGTATAAACAATATCAAGACTACAAGACTTTTGCCAGCTCTATACAACTCTCTATCCTCCGTGTCACCAAAGAATTTTTGAACGAAGTGGTGCAAAATCCGAACTTTTCGAAGCGCAGCATAGAAAAGCTTGCGGCTATATCCGCACAAAGACCGCAAAGCGGGTGTTGCGGATTCGGCAGCAGGGGGTTTTGCGCCCGAGTAACGAAGTGGTGCAAAATCCGAACTTTTCGAAGCGCAGCGCAAAATCCAACCAAAATAACTTCCGCGGTAATATGTATCATCGCCGGAGATTATCATAACAAAAACAAATATTGTTTACAATAGGCAGGTACTATTTTTCGTAATAATGCCGACTCTTGACAATGCGGCTTCCCGAGACTGTTTTGCGCGTTCTCCCGCAGATGCCGCCCCTACCCCTTATGTGTTGAATGACTTCATAACTTTCAATATTATTACCGCGGAAGTTAACTACCGTATAAAATACTTACGCGGTTACTTGGCCGAGCAGACGCGCTTAGATACGCCGCAGCGCTACAATGCGGCGCATCTGCGTCTAAGCTGGGGAACAACAAAATATAGCGTTTTCCTATATTTTGTTGCCGAAGTAATACCCACACCGCGAGACGGCAAATTTTCGCCCGCACAAAAAAACTTGAAAATTTTTCAAAAAACCCCTAAAGTTTTTTTGGTAGCTGCCGAAAATGTATATGTAAACAAAGTTATGCAGATTTATAGTGTTAAAAGTTTGCACGTCAAAAAATATGTAAATTTTTATATGAATACTATTGCATTCCTATATAAGATGTGATATCATTGTTTACATGAACATAGTATCAGTAAACGGCAAACCTTTCGAAAGAAGGGGGCGCAAAACTACAGGTCTAAATTCCTTCTGCGGAACATGACGGCTGGGCTACCTGATTGAGTCGATTTCATTCCCGTAGCCGATACTACGGGATTTTCATTGTGTAACAAGGCAAGCGATAATGGCGAAGCTGTTCGAAAGACAGTGGCGCAAAGATTCGGGTCTAAGGGAAACTATGACAGCCGGTCTGCCGAAATTGCCAACCGACACCATTGTTGGTTGGAAACAATCAACGTTTTGGATGGTGGTAGGTATGAAAAAATTATTATTTTTGGCAATTATTTTTACAATGTTGACAGTTTTTTGCACCGACTCTGCTTATGCGAACGATGACATTGTGATTGATAAATCCGCAATCACATCCGGTACTGTGAGCGTAACTTACAAAAGAGAACTCAAAAAGGCCGTGAAAGTACAGATTTCCAAAGGCGAAGTCAAGTATAACTACGACATAAAAGACAACAAACCCACAGTTTTTCCTCTGCAAAGCGGAACAGGCGAATATACGGTTATGGTGCTCGAAAACGTCTCCGACACGAAGTACAGAGTCGTCGCTCAGGAAAGCTTCAAACTTGATAAGGTTGATGAAAAAGCTCTTTACACTCAATCAATACAGTTGGTTAACTTTAACAGCGGCATGGCAAGCATAACCGATATGTCAAAACTTACCGCAAAAGCAAAGACCGACACCGACAAGTTTATGATTGCTTACGAGTACGTAGTCGCGAACATCAAGTACGACAATGAAAAGGCTGCCAAGCAATTAACGGGTTACCTTCCCGTAATTGATGACACATATAAGACAAGCAAAGGAATTTGCTTTGACTATGCTTCTCTGCTCGCTTCAATTTTGAGAAGCAACAACATCCCCTGTAAGCTCACAATGGGCTACAGCCCCGACATTAACGGTTATCACGCATGGAATCAGGCCCTTATCGACGGCAAATGGGTGTCAGTTGACACAACTTACGATGCCGGAGCGCGGGAGTATAAAATCAGTTACTCTTATGCCAAGGATGCCTCCAAGCTTACCGTAGTGAAGGAATACTAGTTTCACCCAAAATTGCCTAACTCTTTTCTTGTTTTTTAACAAGCTTTGACGATTTGAACTCCCTTTCAAATCTGTTGATATTCATTTTCCTAATTCCTCTCCGGAGAAGCGATGCTTCTCCACTTTTTTTTGCAAAAAATCGTTTGTTTAAGCAACCGCCGACTACAGTTGTTTAAGGCAATATCAGTCTTAAACGACTGTAGGGCGTCGGACGTTAAATCACTTTGGCGGAGACACGGCTGATTTAATCCGCACTTACCTAACCGGTGCATGTCGCACACGAAACCGGCTCGGAGAGTTGGTCGAGCGCGCGCTCAATCGAAAAACAGTCGTAAACTACACTGACATCCACCGAAACATTTTACATTTAAACTAATTATTTACATTTACTTACCGGGATGTTAGTATGTCAAGTACAGTAACCGAAATGTTTATTCTTAAAAGGAGGCAAACGTGAAAACAACGCGTAAAATAATAGTCCCGATATTGGCAAGCTGTATGGTTTTATCGAGCTGCAACGCGCAAAACCCGCCGTCCGGGAGCCCGACCGTTTCGGCTTCGGAAACCGTCGTCCCCTCTGCATCGTCCGAAACGACGTCCGGCGCACCGATAAGCTCAGCTCCGTCTTCTTCCCCTGCCCTGACCTCCTCGGCACAGGAACACTATACTCCTCCCGACTACAGCAATCATAAGAACTTGCAAGAGTCCATGTACACGACCATGCTCGCCGACCCGACGAAGCTTAAAGAAGGCGCTCCGGTTTTCGTCCGGACGGAGCAGGTGGCTGACTGGAGTTTTATGACTTTTGAAGGCTTTGCGGAGAAAAACAATATCTGGGGTTACGATGTTAGAAGCCGCGATATTTCCGGCTTTGATTTAAGCGCAGTCGAAAACATAAACGATCTGAGTTTTAACAGCGATACCGTTTGGCCCGATACACTGCCGGCCGGTTTTGACCCGCAGCAGCTCTTGGAGTTTAACAAAAATCCCGGTCTCGGCATACGCGAGCTGCATGAGCAAGGCATAACCGGGGATGGAGTCGGTATTGCGATAATCGATCAAGCACTTCTGCTTTCGCATGAGCAGTATAAAGACAATCTTATGTACTACGAAAGAATCCATTGTGTAGACGAGGGAGCAACTATGCACGGCGCCGCCGTTTCGGGAATCGCAGTCGGAAAAGATATAGGAACGGCCCCCGGCGCAAAGCTTTACTACATCGCCTCGACCTTCGGGCATTTTACCGATACCGGATACGAATTCGATGCGTCCGTTATGGCCGACTGCATTTTAAGGGTGCTGGAGATCAACAAAGAGCTTCATCAGAGCGAAAAAATCAGAGTCATATCAATTTCGCGCGGCTACGGTCAATACGATCAGGGATACAACGCCCTTAACGAAGCTATCTTAAAGGCTTCAAAAGAAAACATATTTGTCGTTACAACTTCAACCGAGGTGTACAGCACTCTAAATCTTTTCGGCATGTGCCGCGATTACGGCAAAGACCCGGACGACCCAAATTCCTACACACCGGCCGGATGGGTAGCCGACAACTTTTACAGCGACCCGAACAATCCTTTTTACAGCGGACTCGCGCAGTTCCCGATGGGTTCGAGAACCTATCCCTCTCCGACAGGCGATGATAAATACGAATTGTCATATCAAGGAGGACTTAGCTGGGCAGTTCCGTGGTGTGCCGGGTTTTATGCCCTTTGCTGTCAGGTTAAGCCCGACATCACTTCAAAAGAGTTTATCAAGCTTGTTTACGAAACCGCAACCACTACTACGATAACTCACAACGGAAAAACATATAAGTTTGGTAAGATAGTCAACCCGGCAGCGGTAATCGAGCGCTTGAAATCCAATTAAACCGGTGCTTACCGTGATAATCCGCATCAAAATCCGCATACAAAACCCCGACAGCAATGCCTGTCGGGGTTTCGCTTTATCATACTCCCGCGGTAATAATCCGCGCATCCTCGTGCGCAACTTCGATTAAACCAGCGCTTACTTTAGTTTTTTTCTTGCTTTGAAACCTCCGGCAGATCAGTGAGAGTCGCGGCCGCCTCGTTTGCCGCAATCAGCCTTACAGCTTCCTTCGCCTCGTCCGAACCCTGCGCTATTCCGGTTATGTTTATGTTTCTTGTAACCTTAGCGTCGTATGTACCCGCTCTGACGATTTCGCCTAAATCGATGCCCGTTGTCTCCTTCATAGATTCAAACAGCCTTGCCATCACAGCCGTTACATTGCCTGAAACTTCGTCAACTCCGGCGCTGTTCCCGCCTATTATCGTAATTTTATCAATTTGCGACAACGGCTTGGCGATATTCTCCGCGATATCCGGCAATACTTTTATCATCATTTCGGCAATAGCCGCACCGGTGTACTTCTGGTAAGCCACTGCCTTTTTTTCCATGGCTTCGGCTTCGGCTATACCCTTTGCTTTTGTCGCCTCTGCTTCGGCCTCTCCCAGCCTTTGTATACCGAGAGCCTCCTGTTCTTTCGTAAAGCGCTCGGCCTCGGCTTTTGCCTTTTGCGCTTCAGCCTCCTGCTGTATTTCGAACTTTTTAGCTTCCGCGTTTTTCTGCCTCTCATACAGCTCGGCATCGGCTTTTTGCTGACGCGCGAAACGATCCGCCTCTGCCTTTTTTCGTACTTCCGCATCAAGAGATTTCTCCATTACTTCAACCTCTTTTTGCTTTAAAACGATTGCCTTTTCTTCCTTTGCAATGTCCGCTTCTGCCGAGGTAATCTCTATGGTTTTTCTCTGTTCCTGCTTTTGTATATCATAGGCCGCATCGGCTTCAGCGCGTTTTGTGTCCGCCATCCTCTGCAAATCGGACTTTTGAATGTCCAACTCGTTGTTTTTTATTGCGATTTCTCTGTCAGAGTTAATTTTCGCGTAATTCGCCTGTCTGTCGGCTTCGGCCTTAGCAACTGCGATTTCTTTGTCCGCTTCCGCCTTGGCGATAGCCGCTTTTTTCTTTATCTGCGAAATGTTGTCGATTCCCAGATCGTCAATTACACCGTTGTTATCGGAAAAATTTTGTACATTAAAGCTGACAACGTCCAGGCCCATTGCCGCGAGATCCGGAAGCGCATTCTCTTTGACAAGCTCGGCAAACTTCTGCCTGTCGCTTACCATTTCCTCAAGCTTCATTCGGCCGACTATCTCGCGCATATTGCCCTCGAGCACTTCTCTGGCTATTTTTGCGATATACTCTATATTTTGGTTCAGGAAATTTTCGGCGGCCTGAGCCAGTCTGACGCGGTCACTGCTTATTTTGACATTGACTGCAGCGTCAACCTGTATGTTGATATAGTCGGCAGTCGGGACAGCCGTCGATGTTTTTACATCTATAGGTATCAGTTTTAGGCTGAGTTTATCTATCCTTTCAAGAAAAGGAACCCGCACGCTTGCCCTGCCGATAACTATTCTCTTTCTTAGTCCCGAAATAATCAGTGCGGTATCGGGAGGAGCCTTTATATAGCCCATAAAAAATATAAGCAAGAAGAGCGCCGCGCCTATTGCGGGTACAACAAAGTCAGTCCATTCCATTAGCAATGCCTCCTTAAATTAACGTATACTATCCGTCTTATAAAACAAGCGTATTATATCACAAACAAGCCAAATAAACAATTGTTACGTCGCCGACTAAATCAACAACTGTTTTGGCAATGTATCCCAACTTGAACCCTTCGTAGTATTTTATGCGCATTTAACTCCCGCGGTAATACATTTTATTGCCGAAGTAATAACTATACGAATCATTATTAATAATGTCTGATATGATTCTTTTGGCTACAAATTGTCACGCTCAGTCAATTACCTCAAAACGTTGTGTGCACTTTTCTGCACGTCAGGACTGATCCGCTGCCGTCGCGTCCGCAGCGGCTGTTGTATAAAAAACGCTGCGTGGTTCGAATTCCCGCGACTGGGTAATAAATGCTTTTATACCGGTGACTGGGTAAAAAAACATATTGAATTATCAGCTAACGTATGTTAGCATAATTTATGCATTTTAATGTGAGGTAGCATAATGGCAAAAACAACAGGACGTAATACTAAACAGCTAATTTTCTATACTGCAATAAATTTGTTTTCGGCGTACGGCTATAAAAACTGCAGTATGCGCGACCTCGCTCAATCCGTCGGGATACGTGCTGCCAGCCTGTACAAGCACTATGACGGTAAAGAGGACATTCTAAACGATATTTTTGCTTATTTTGTTCAGAACTTCAGCAAATACCGCGTTCCTGCCGATGAAATAATAAAAGCGGCACAAACAAAGCCGCTTGACGATATACTTATGATGATGTTCCATACTTTCGGAGATACAGCGGAACGCGCCGTTATGATAAAAATTTCCCGTATCGTTTCCGACATGAAAACAGAAAATGAAGAAGCAGGAAAAATATTCTGTTCACAATACCTTGACGAACCGGCAGAATACATACGATATATATTAAACAGGCTAAAATACGAGAACAGGATTTTTGCATCAAATATCGAGCCCGTTGTTCGCCTAATGATGGCTCACGCAAATTTTACGATGACGGAAAGCTCCGTCAGACCCGTTTCCGACGAAGAAACGACCGTAAAAGGAGCCGAGATAACTTCAGCGCTTGCATTTTATTTGACCGGCGGCGAAAGAAGCAAAAGCGGCGAACTTTAATCCGACCGCTTACGCGCCGGGATAAAAGCCTTTTGCCCCGCGCCGTGAACTAAACGCCAAGGAGAATCATATGGATCGATTTTTTCACAAAGAACTTTTCCGTAACGAAAACGACTATGTCGAGTATATTAATATGTACTTAATTACCGCTTTGGCGATAATACTTTACAGCGCTTATGCTGTTGTGTTTACTCTGTACGCGTACAGTAATTTGCTTTTTTACTCTCAGCTGTACAGCATACTGGTTTGCATACTGGCGTTCACTCTGAACAGAATAAGCCTCAGTCCCAGACGCGCAACGATAATAATGATCGTTCTCGTCAGCTTTTCGATCAACATCTGGGCGTATTCGTTAAATGTGGGAAGCGCGCTGAAATGGTACGCACTGCTTGCTCTTTGCCCGATGTACTTCTTCTCCAGTCTTAAGCTGCCCGAAAAAGTATTTCTCACGGCTCTTGTATTGCTTTCGTTCTTTTCGGCAACTCTTATAGGCTATTATAACGAGCCTATTGTACATATGAATAACACGAATTTATTTAATACGATAAGCAGCTGCGTAATCTTTTTTTCGGTTTCTTTTGAACTTGTGCTTTATAAGTATATCAAAGACCAAAGAGACGATGAGCTTGAGCGTATAGAAACAATCCTTGATAATATCCGGTGCGGAATGATCATAACAGATGCCGAAACACGGGAAATACTTGACATAAACCCCGCGGCTGCTAAACTTTACAACAAAGAACAATCCGGTTATATCGGCAATAATCACTATGCGCCGATATATTCGGACGTTAAAGATCAGTGTTTGTCCGATGATTCCTGCGATATAAGCGGCAGGTTTGAGCAGGAAATCAAAACGCCCGACGGAAAAACCGTAACAGTAATTAAATCAGTCGCTAAAATTTGGTACAAGAACCGCAGTGCTTATCTTGAGAGCTTTACAGACATCTCGGAGCTGAAAGAGGCGGAGTCGAAACTGCGTCTGCTGGAGGTTACCGAACGCTCAAACCATGCGAAAAGCGAGTTTTTGTCTCGAATGAGCCACGAAATGCGAACTCCCATGAACGCGATCATCGGAATGACAAAAATCGCGGAGGGCACGGACGATATCTCCAGGCTCAGGTACTGCCTCTCGACCATAAAAGTCTCGTCCACTCACCTGCTCGGAATAATTAACGACATACTGGATATGTCCAAAATCGAAGCCGGAAAGCTTGAACTTGAAAGCCTTCCGCTCGATATTGAAAAGATGCTTATAAAAATTTGCGACCTGCTTATCGAGCAAACCGAGCAAAAAAATATCCGGCTAAAGGTATTTATCGGCGCAGGTACTCAGGCCGGGCTTATAGGCGATGAGTTACGGCTTTCACAGGTAATAACAAATCTTATGTCAAACGCCGTAAAATTTACGCCTGTCGGCGGCGAAATCAAAATCACGGCAGATGAGACGCAAAGAGGAGACGACTTCCGCGTTATTCGTTTTACCGTTAAGGATACCGGTATCGGCATGACCGAAACGCAAATTTCTAAGCTGTTTAACTCGTTTGAGCAGGCTGACGGCAGCATATCCAGAAAATTCGGAGGAACCGGACTGGGCCTCGCGATTTCAAAAAACATAGTCGAAAAAATGGGCGGAAACATCCTCGTTGAGTCAGCGCCGGGCAACGGCTCGACCTTCTCCTTGGAAATAAAGCTTGAACTTGACCAAGACCGCGACCGGACGAACATTGCCCGCGAAACGCTTCGGCCGGATATGAACATCATCATTGCCGACGCCGACAGCGAAGAGAGAAGCTATTTTAAGAGTATAATGCAAAAGTACGGAATAGAAACCGATGAAGCCAAAAATACAGAAGAGTTGTCCGAACTCATCCGCCTTTCGGAAGAAACCGGCAAGCACTATGACCTCGTTTATATAGGCAGCAGCAGAAAAGAAGGCGATCCGGTCGAGGCATTCAACAGGCTTGATGCCGCTTTATCCAGAGACAAGATCGTTCTTGTGACCCCGTTTTTGACGTGGAGCAAAATCGAAAATGAAGCCCGCGCGGCAGGGATAACAAAGTTCGTTCCGAAACCGCTTTTCCCTTCAAATATTCTGAAATCAATAAACATGATACCGGAAAAAAACGAGGCCTCTCAAGAATATGAGTATCCCGGCAAAGCAAAATTACCGGATTTTTCGGATATCGTTTTGCTTCTTGCCGAAGATGTGGAAATAAACCGGGAAATCTTTATTACGCTGCTTGAAGACACAAAAATCACCGTTGATATTGCCGAGAACGGAGAAGAAGCCGTCAGGAAATTCAAGGCAAACCGGGAACGTTACAACATGATAATTATGGACATACAAATGCCTGTTACCAACGGATATGAGGCCACAAGGCTAATTCGCTCCGTCGATTCGGACAAGGCTCGCAGCATACCTATCGTGGCCATGTCGGCAGATGCGTTTGCGGAGGATATCGAGAAGTGCAAAGCCTGCGGCATGAACGACCATCTAAAAAAACCCATAGAGCTGGAGAGCGTCATCGAAAAAATATCGGTCTATGCTCGCAAAAACGCGCAATAACATTTCGCCCGTATGCTTCCACGCTATATGGCAGAAAGAGTTATTGATTGTTCCGCAGTGTGCGCACCGGGGACAATCAATAACTCTTTCTGTTACGACGGAATTTTAAGCCGTTTAAGACTAAATCAGTCTTAAACGACTGCAGGACGTCGGGCGTCAAATTCAAAATCTCTCATGCTTCGCTTGGACGGCTTTAAATTTAATTGACTATAAATACCCGTCACTCAGCTAACGCGTATAAATAAACCGGCTTGTCTCCAATAATTCTCAAAAATTACAATACAAATACGCATAACATCACCAAGCGCTGTTATTTTATTGTAATGCCTGTGCTAAACGCCGAGTAAAGTCGCTTGAGCCAAAAAAAATCCGCTGCGAGAGCGGAAGCGAGAAATAGGAGTAATAACAATGAAGAATATGAGCCTTGAAGTACGCCGTCACGGTAAACCGGGAACAGCTGTTTACGCAGTAGTTTAAGAATAAAAAAGGATGATGAAGTACCTGATAATAATTCCGTGTTCCACAATGTTGTTGTAAAACCAGTGTAGCACACAGTAGTTACAGTTTAATTTCCTTCTTATTACAAAACGGTTAATCAGGGTTGTGATTGAAATGATATCATATTGTAACGATATTGCCACAAGTCGAACGCGAGTTTAATACGTGCGGAACACGGTAATAACATAACAGTTACATCAATATTAACATTTATCACTTTAAGCTTTTATCGGTGCTGCGCATGACAATTTTTGCACAAAAAAATTCCGCTCGCGAGCGGAAAAAAGAAATAGGAGTATTGGGGTATGAAGAACACAGCTCTGTATTACGAGCTTAGAAAATAAAAAGTATAATGAGGTACCTAATAATAGTTCTCGACCAACTTATTTTTCTTGTAAAACGATTATAACAAAACAAAATTACATTTTGGATTCATCAAAGATTCAATTCGATTATTTATAAATATAGTGAATAAAGTTGAAAGGTCCGTCAGATGTTCTCCCAGATTTGGGCATGTCCGCCGACATAGGCTTTGCAATCAGCTCGCATACTCCTGCGCGATTCGAGACAAAAGATGATCAAAGCTTCGAACCGTCCGATTTGCAGTCGTTTTCAGTCGTTTAAACCAAAAATATCAGAGGGTAGAAAGAAGGCATTGCATGGACAAAGCAATAAGGCACTACTACGGCAGCGAAATTATACAAAAAACCGCGCTTGAGGGCGGCGTTTCGTTTAAAACATGGCTTTTAGAGCTGGAAAACGGCAAAAAACTTGTTTTCAGAACGGGAGAAGACGATCCGAGGTATTACGAGAACGACGAAAGCATCGTTTATATTCCGAACTCCAAAATTTTTAAACGCGAGAAACAGTTCTATGACGGGTTAAACGAGGCTTTGGGCATTTTATGCCCGCAAGTCGAAGTTATCGACTGCTCACTGCAGTATCACACTCAGCCGTATCAGATCTATCCCTATATCGAAGGAAAACCTCTGAGCGAAATCATCGCAACGCTTAATGCGAATGAAAAATCCGAGTATATGTATAAAATCGGCGTACTGGTCGGAAAAATGCACCAAGTCAAACTTGGCGGCAAAAGCGAGTATTATATCGACAGCAAAACCTGGCGGGAGCTTAATTCGTCAAGACTGAAAGAACGTCTGGGTTTTCTCGTCAAAAACGGACTTATAAGTATAATCGAGATTGAAGAGCTGTGCAGCTATGCCGAAACAATACGCGGAGATTTTGACACCGGCAGCTTTATGCACATGGACGTAAGACCCTGCAACCTGATAGTAAACAACGGCGAATTGTTCCTTATCGACGCGGAATCCTGCGAATGGGGAGACAGCTGTTACGAACTGGCGCAGCTTGAGTCCTGTAACATGCTGACCGCGGAATTTTTGAGCGGCTATAAAACCGTTTTCCACACAGAAAATATCGATTTTGAATCACCGAAGTTTACAGTGTACCGCCTCCGCGCTTTTGCCCGAATAGCCGACCTGTTCTTGAACTTGATTGATGTCTCCGAAAGCGAAAAAAAGATGGCGGCAGAAAGATTTTTGAAAATCAAGAACAAAGTTCTGAACAATCGTCGATAACGCCCTCGACAAACCCGCGCAAAAGGGAGGGTTATATTACGCCGCCAATTGAATAAGCCCGGGCAAAACGGGCTTATTCGTTTTGCCGGGGGCTTAGATTAGCGGTTTGTTTGGCTTATACTACCGCTTGCCGATTTCTTTCTCCTTCTCGCTCGTAATCAGAGCGTCTTCCTTTACCCCGTCAAACTCGGCTACAAAAGTCCAACGCCCGTACGGCCTTATATGTGAAATTTTTGTCTTGTTTATGATATAAGACTTATGGCTTCTAAGGAATATGCCCTGAGGCAAAAGCAGCTCGGCTTCGGAAAGCGTCTCAAGTATAGTATATCTTCCGTTTGTTCCGATAACGACTGTCGAACGGTTTTCGCGCTGTATTATCACAATCTCACCCGGCGCAAGGAATACAATGCCGTCCTTCGTCTTAAACTGTATTTTTTTCACAGGCCTGACTGCCTTTTCGCGTTGCTTTAACAGTCGTATTCTTTCGACTGTCTCCGTAAGCCTTTCAAGTTTAAACGGCTTCATCATGTAATCAAAAATATACAACTCATAAGCCTGCGGCATATAGTCGGAATAAGCTGTGATAAATACGATTATAAGCTTCGGATCCGTGTCAATCATTTTGCTTGCTGCGGCAACTCCGTCCGTGTTCGGCATCTCTATATCCATAAACACGCAGTCGGGCCTCAGTTTTTCGGCAAGCGCCACCGCCTCTGCTCCGTCGCACGCTTCTCCCGCTATCTCCACATCCTTAATGCCTGAAAGCGCTTTACGCAGAACAAGCCTCATTTCGGGTTCATCGTCCGCTATCAGCACTCTTAGCGTCATTGCTTTTTGCCGGCTGTGAGTAATGCGGCCTTAAACTCGTTTTCGAGAACCGTAAGCTGCTGTTCGGCTTCGGCGCGTTTTTCTTTGCCCACACGCTGGATTTCGATTACACCGTTTATTGTCTCTATCAAATTCTTGTTAGTCGCCTGAACCGTCTCTATGGATATAATGCTCTTTTCGCTTTCTTCGGCAATCTCAAGAGAACCCTGCTTGAGCATCTCGGAATTCTTTTTAAGAAGCTCGTTCGTCATATCGCTGACTTTCTTTTGCGCTTCCAAAGCTGCCTTAGCGTTTGCGAGTCCCAGAGCGATTACTATCTGATTCTTCCAAAGCGGGATGGCGTTAACAATCGACGACTGGATTTTATCGACCAGCTGTGTATCATTGCCTTGAATCAGCCTGATTTGCGGAGCCATTTGTATCGAAACCATACGGCTTAGGCTAAGATCGTGCAGCTTTTTCTCGAATCTGTTAATAGCGTTCATCGCGTCGTTGAGCTTCTGAGCGTCTATCTCGTCCTTTGTATCCTCGGCCTTCTGCCTGAGTGCCGGTATCAAAGTTTGGTTAATCTCTTCGATTTTCTTTTTGCCGGCGATTATATACATGCTCAGTTCTCTGTAGTAGTTGTAGTTATTATCGTACATTTCATCGAACATGGCGACATCCTTCATGAGTACGCGCCTGTGGTTCTCAAGTGCTGACGCAATTTTGTCAACATTAGTTTCGACCTTCGAGTAATTCGCGCCAAGCTTTGCGAGCTGTTTTTTTATACTGCCGAACAATCCGGGTTTTTCGTTCGCTTCCGCATCAAAGCTCTTAATCTCCGCAACAAGATTCGTCAGCAGCTTCCCCGCTTCTCCGGTATCCTTTGTTTTAACATTTTTCAACACGCTGTCCGAAAACGCGGCAATTTTGTTCTGCGATTCGGCACCGTAATTGCTTATCGCGTTCGAATCTGTTATGTCAATTTTTTTTACAAATGAAAGCACCGCCTCGCGGTCCTTTTCGGGCAGAGACTCCAGCGTGAGATTGCTTTTCTTTGTTTCCTCGCTGACTGCCGTATTCAAATCCATGTTTTCGCCAGGTTCTTCCATGCCGAATTCCAGTTTGATTTCTTCGCCCATAAAACCCTCCGTATTGTATATGCATTTATTGACTTGCAAATTATGCCGGCATTACTCCGAATTACTTCGAGTTACGGCATAAATATTATTTGAAAAAATTATAACATATATTATAATATTAATAAACGTTGACCGGCTAAAAAGTTTTGCAAGTTGCGCAGATTATTTACCGTCACGGCTAGTACCGGTTTAACCCGCTTCGCGGCGCGACTGTTCGGCTTGTTCAGCACTTAAGCTATCCGGCTTCGCAAGCCCTCGCTCCGTTTTTTTCGTCGCCCACTTTGTGGGCTTCCGCAAAATACTGCGCTTGCAGTCGTCCGCTTCGCGGCGCGACTGTTCGGCTTGTTCAGCACTTAATATTAGAACGGAGTGATAAAATGTATTATTGTAAAAATTGTTCCGAACCGGCACTCGAAGGTCAAAAATTCTGTTCGAAATGCGGAAGCAGAATCGAGGATCAGCCTGTTGCTGCTATATCGGCCGCCGATGTACATAACGGCACACAGACCGATATTTCGGACGCTGTGCCCTCGGCCGTTGACTTCATGCATGAAGTCAACAATACGGCGGAAAAACTCGCCGAAGCCGAAATTAAAAAAGAACCCGCGCCTGTTCCGAAGCAGGAGCCCTCGCCCGAGTTCAGACCGTTTCCCGCCTCCCCTCCGCCCACGGTTCCAAAACCCGTTGCCCCCGCACCCGTTCCAAGACCGGTTGAACCGCACAATCCCGGCTCGGTGTATGCACCCGCTCCGGCCTTCTCTCCTTCGGCAGGCTATTCCGGCAGCACGGCAATACCTCCGTACAGGCAAGAACCCGTTCCGGCGGTTAAGCCCGAAAAAGATGTTAACGCAATTTTAAAAATATTGGTGCTTCTTCTTTCCTTTGCGTTTCCGCTCGGACTGCTGCTGGGCTTCATATTCTATATTGCAGGCAAAAACTCGAAATATAAGGCTTTCGGGCATACAATAATGATTTTGAGTATTATTTACTTCATAGTCGCCCTTGCTTCCTCCATTACAATATTCTTTATCGGAAACAGCATGCTCGACTTCCTGGGCGATGTTTTCGAGCAGCTTCCGCTGCGTTAATGATCCCCTTACACCAGACTGCGGGCCAAAGGGGTTTTGAGGCGACAAGTTTAGCGGTTGGTTTAATTGTCGCCTCATAATAAATCAGACAAAATCGTCGGAGGACTGTTGAAAAATGTTGACCCTGCTTAGCGGCTTGCTTGAGGACTATGAAATTTATGGACTGACAAGACAAAATTTTTATACCGTAAAAGATATTTATGATTCCAACCTTGACTTTTTCATGATTACGGAAGGCGAGCCCGCACAGCTTGAAAAAAGCGTGAATGATACAGAGCTTGTGCCGCCCGGGCTTTCGCCGGACAAAAAAATATTTGCGGCGTTTAGCAAAAACGGCAAACCTGTTGCCATTCTTGATCTGCTCGAAGGTTTCCCGGACGAGACATGCTGCTGGATAGGGCTGCTGCTGGTACACCGGGACTTGCACGGCAAGGGAATAGGCCGCGAGCTGACATCGGCCGTCGAAAAAACGGCTGTTTCCAAGGGCTACAACTCGATAATGCTCGGTGTGGTTACTCAAAACATTAAAGCTCTGCGTTTTTGGTCAAGCCTTGGCTTCGAAAAAATCAGGGAAAGCGTAATTGCTCGGGAAAACAAACCGGATCAGAATATAACGGTAATGAAAAAGCCGCTGTAACGTCTTAATCAAACACATTACTGTTCTGAACGGCGTTCGCTTCTTAAATACTTGCCATAGCCTTAACGGAAGTGTTGAAAATTGCGCACGAAACCCACTTTAGCGGGTTGAGCGAGCGGCGCTCTCCATTGAAAAATGGTGTTTTTCCATTTTCAATGGAAAGCCGCAAGGCGATTTTTCAACATGCCCTAAATACGAAAATCCCGGCCGGCTACCCGGTCGGGATTTTCACGCGTAATTTATGTGCGTCTGTTTTATTTATAGTCAGTTAAATTCCGGACGTTCGCAGACGTATATCGTCAACCAAATCATATACCGCGTCTCGTATCCGTTCCGGATGCTCTTTGAAAAATTCGATAACCGGCGCGTTTTTCTTGATGTTCCAAATCCCCGCGACCTGACCGTTTACGAGTATTGTCGGGTTACATATGCCCGATTTCAGTATAACCCTGCTTTTATATTCCGAAGGAAGTATCGCGCTTCGCTCGGTATACGATACGATAATCGGATCGAAGCCGGACAAGAGTGTCAGCTCCGGGATATCGCCCATACCGGGCTCTTCGCCTGTGAAGTAATACTGTTTACCGTTATGTTCCATTCTCGAAAACTCATCCAAATCCAGCGCCGACAGCATTTTTTTGCCGTCTTTCCACAGTCCGAAAAACCAGGCGGCATCCGCAAGCGTTGCCGGGCCGTAGGCGGCAAAAAATCTGCGCAGCAGTACCGGCAAGACCTCTTCGGGCTTTTGATCAGGTTCGGCTGATATCAGGTCAAAATCACGGCTGGCCATGTCACGAAACGCAACCTTGCCTTGCCTGGCCAGATAAACAAAAATACCGCCCCAAGGCGAAAGAGCATTCTCGATTATCCGGTCATCATAATCAAAGGCAAAAATACGCCGCATCTCGGCTCTGGAATACACCCCGTCCTCCATGAGGCTTACTACTCTTTCGGCTATAGAGTTCATCTTCTCTTCGCCCAAATAGCGGCTCAGATACGACTCTCCCGAGTGCAACCCGAGCAAAAGCGGCAGATCGTCAAAAGCCACTCCGTGCAAGGTGCCGCGATATAACCAGGTTTTTGTCAGGGCAGTTTTCCAGCCCGCAATATTTGCGCCGCGAATCAGCGCGGAAAAGGCAACGTTTCTGTAAAACCAGCTGTGCAGCCCGAGCAGCTCACGAGAAAGCTCGGTAATGTCCTCGCATTTACGGGACAGGTACAGCCCGTGCATACGCCTTCGCAAAATTTTCTCAGAAGTTTTGTCCATTTTACCGCTCCTTTTTCATCAACTCATAACTCGGCCGGTCTATAACGGGTAAGCCGAAAATGTGGTTCACTCGCTATTTGTTGGCTCCTTTATCGCTTTTTACAATCTCGAAAACTCGAAAACCGTCTCCGCCGCTCTGCCATGACTCAAAATCACGGCTGCCGTATTCACCCGTTATATAAAAACCGCAGTCCTCAAGCGCCGACAGCCATTCTTCGCGAGTATAGCTTTGAAGATAAAAAGAGTGGTCAAAGCTTTCGATATTACCGTTTTTGTCTTCGGCATAAAACATCTGAGTAATATAATGCCTGCCTGTCTCGGCATCATATCGGCTCTCGCCTGTTTTCCAAACCTTCAGGCCCGGATAGACTTGCTCTTTCGGCATAAATGTCCGGACACCGTGGCTGCACGATCCGCCGGAAGGAAGCGTCGTTTCGATTACAAGACAGCCTCCGTCGCGCATATGGCCGGCTATGCATTTCAGAGCCTTTTTTATATCATCTATCGTCGCTAAATGTCCAAAATCCGTAATGAAACAAAAATCGACGGGCAAAATGTCGAAGCTAAAGTCCGTAACATCTCCTGCGAGCAGTTTTAACCCCTCGGTATTTCCGAAGCGCTTCTTCCCTTCTTCAACCATTTCCGGTGTGACATCAAAGGCCGTTACGTTAAACCCGCGTTCGGCCATGTATGCCCCGGTCTCACCCAAGGCGCACATCGGAATCAAAACATTTCTGCCGTATTTCGCGGCATATTTCGTCCAATACCCATGCTCGTCCGCGCGGTCATAGCCGCCCCAATCCCAAAACCTCGCATGCTTCTTGTAGTTTCCGATATTCATGTTTATCCTCCGAAGTAATCGAACTGTACGACTTTAAGGGGTCGCAGCCGCGACCCCTTAAACAAGACTCTATGAAGTTTTCAAACGTGTTCAGCCTTAAGCGAAGGCTACTTCGCATAGTCTATCGCTCTGGTTTCTCTTATCAAATGCACTTTTATAACTCCGGGATACTCAAGCTCGGACTCAATTTTCTTCGCAACGTCGTGAGCAACGAGCGGAAGAGTCGGGTCGTCGATAATCTCGGGAACAATAATAATACGAAGTTCCCTTCCCGCCTGTATTGCAAAACTCTTTTCAACGCCTTTAAACGAATCCGCAATAGCCTCGAGCTTCTGCAATCTCTTGATATATGACTCAAGAGTCTCGCGTCTTGCTCCGGGGCGCGCTCCCGATATAGCATCGGCAGCCTGCACGATGACCGATATGATGTTCGTCGGTTCGACATCGCCGTGATGGGCTTCGACAGCATTGATTATAATATCTGATTCACGATACTTTCTGCAAAGGGCAACACCCAGCGAAACGTGCGAACCCTCTTGATCGTGGTCAACCGATTTTCCGATGTCATGTAGGAGCCCCGCACGCTTTGCAAGCGTTATATCTGCTCCCAGCTCTCCGGCGATAAGACCGCTTAAGTGAGCTACTTCTATCGAATGTTTCAAAACGTTTTGTCCGTAACTTGTTCTGTACTTCATCTTGCCGAGCAGCTTCACGAGCTCGCCGTGCAAACCGTGCACGCCCGTCTCAAATGTTGCCGCTTCGCCTTCTTCTTTAATGATTGAATCCACTTCTTTTCTTGCCTTTTCGACCATCTCTTCAATCCTGGTTGGATGAACTCGTCCGTCAACAATCAACTTTTCGAGCGCAAGCTTAGCCACTTCGCGCCTCACAGCGTCGAACCCGGAAAGGATAACCGCCTCGGGCGTGTCGTCGATAATTAAATCTATACCGGTAAGAGATTCGATCGTACGAATATTACGTCCTTCTCGACCTATTATGCGGCCTTTCATTTCGTCATTTGGCAGTTGGACAACAGAAACGCTTGTCTCGGCAAAATGATCTACCGTACAACGCTGTATCGCGTTTGACAAAATCTCTCTCGCCTTTTTGTCGCATTCCGACTTTGCCTTAGCTTCGTAATCTTTAATAATCGTCGCGGACTCGATACGTACTTCGTCCTCAATTTGTACAAGCAAATAATCTTTCGCCTGTTCAGTCGTCAGCCCGGAAATTCTTTCGAGCTCCTTAGTCTGTTTTTCCTGAATTACGAGTACCTGATCTCTCGCTTCGTCAAGCGACTCCATTTTCTTTTGCAGCTGCTCCTCTTTTTTCTCGTAAGACTCCGTTTTCTTATCGAGAGTTTCTTCTTTTTGCTGTAATCTTCTTTCCAGGCGCTGCAGCTCGGAACGGCGTTCCTTAACTTCTTTTTCGATTTCATTCTTGATTCTGATTGAATCTTCTTTCGCCTCAAGAAGCATCTCTTTTGCCTTGGCTTCGGCGTCATGTTTCGCAGTATCGACTATAGCAGCCGCTTCTTTCTCCGCCGAACCTATTTTAGCCTCTCCGACACGTTTTCTATAAAGTATGCCAAAAAAGAAACCTGCCGCCGCGCCGGCGATTAAGACTACAATACAAATAATTACTACCTCTAGGATACCCAGCTAAAACACCTCCTCTTTAGTTTTCAATGTGCAAAATACGTGTGCCGCAAACACCGGCAAAGTAGACGCACTTCGGCGTATGTTCATTTCATCTTTTGGGCATTTTGCCTAAAAAAATGGCACTGCGTATTGAAAAGTTTAGGATTTAGCAAAAATAAAACCTCTAAACCATAAAAATCCACGTTACCTATATTATAGCTTTTTGTGCTCCGTGTCAACAGTTTATGTAATAAACGCCGAATCTGTTATCCTAATCTCACAAATTAGTTGACATAATTAACCGTTTTAGATATAGTTAATCTCGGCTAATTTAGTTAGTTAAAGATAATATAATGGGAGGATACTAATGAATAAAAAGAAATTTCCGTTAAAAATACTGGTTGTGCTTGGTCTTGCGGTAACTTTGGCATTCCCCGGCTCTCCGCCATTTCGTCCGGATGTATACGCCGGCCCTGTAGACGCGCTTTCGTCTGCGACAAAGCGAAACGGCGCAGATGTCGAAAAAATCACTATCGGTACGGAAACCGAGCTCGCGGAGATGTTTAACGGCTTTGCAACCGAGGCTTATCCGCAGAACGCAATTTACTCCTTGTCAGAAGATCTCGATATGACAGAGTACCCGGTGTTTAAGCCGATGGGTGACGACGTGATGAAAAAATTCAGCGGAATTTTTGACGGAGCGGGGCACAGCATTAAGAATCTCAAAATAGCTTCAACAGGCGGAGCGGGAATGTTTTATAAGCTTGATACCGAAGGCATTGTGGAGAACCTTTTCCTCGACGGAGTCAATATATCGGGAGGCTCCGACAGAACCGGAGCGGTAGCCGCCTCAAACAACGGCACTATCAAAGCGGTTCACGTTGAAGGTACGGTAACAGGAAAAACATGGACGGGCATGATAGCCGGCTACAACGATACAAACGGGAAAATCAACAACTGCGAAGTGTTCGGCAGCTTATACGGAAGTTCGACAATCGGCGGAATTTCCGGCTACAACGCCAATATCATTGAAAGATGCTTTGCCGATGTCACGATAAGCTCATCGGTAAGCGGCTATTCCGGCGGTGATAATGTCGGGGGAATAACCGGAGAAAACACAAGAATGGTAAGAGATTGTTATTCAACCGGAAGCATTTATGCCCAAAGCAAAAACGCCGGCGGAATCACGGGAAGGATGCAAGCCTACGGCGGGATTGACGTGATTAACTGTTATTCAACCATGTCGGTTTCCTGCGACGGGGATTACGTCGGCGGGATATGCGGCCGAGGCGACAGCTATACAAACATCACAAACTGTCTTTCTCTTAACAGTTTGCTGAAAGGAAGTAACTACGTTGAATACATAAACGGCAAAGAATCGGCTTCAAGCTCGACAACAATAACGAACAGCTACGGTTTAGCCGACACAGTAATCACAAGAAAAAGCGGAACAGCAAAAAACCGCGCCAAGATTTCCGAAAACGAGCTTTCTGATTTCGCTGCTTTCAGCGCTAAAATGAAGTGGGATTTCAACAATGTTTGGAACTGGAACCAAGGCGCTTATCCCACGCTTAAAAACATGCCTGTCAGATTTGTGCCGGTAATCGAGCCCGTCTCTGTAACGATCGACGCTCCGGCTCTCATAAACCTCAAGAAAAACTCGGTATACCGGCTTAAGGCGGTTTTAGCGCCTTCAAACGCTACAGTAAACGCCTTGACATGGAAGAGTTCAAACGAGCTGATAGCTTCCGTAAACGAAACCGGATTGGTAACAGCGCTCAAAACCGGCTCTGTGATAATTTCCGTCAAGACCGCAAACGGGCTTACAAGTTCCGTAACAATCAAGGTCACAAACTAAGTAAGCGCTTATTTAATCGAACGGTTGCGCCCGTGAGGGACAACCTCAAGCATCCCGCTCCGCATAAAGGTCGAATAGATTGGTGGCAGCGGATACGGATAACCTCTGTGGAAGTGTTGAAAATTGCGTACGAAGACTAAGAATTGGTCTGAGCGAGCGGCGCTCTCCCTTGGAAAATGGTGTTTTTCCATTTTCAAGGGAAAGCCGCAAGGCAATTTTTCAACATGCCCCTGCGCAATAATTTTTCTTAAGGAGCAGTTTCAAAACGATTTCTACAAATCGAGGAGATTCAGCTCTTTTTTGTTTCGGGGTTTCACGGAACGCCGTTTTATGATATAGTATTACCGCGGAAGTTAAATAAGGCTGAAAACCGGCAAAACCGGTTTGCTCGCATTACAGTTTCAGTTTGACATGACTTTTGAATATTATAACTTTACTCGGGGAGAGATGTTTCATGCATATGGCCGACGCCTTACTATCGCCCGCCGTCGGAGGCGTAATGACCGCCGCGGCTGCGGCTGCTATCGGGTATTCCGTCAAAAAAATTTCCAAAGAAGGTTTGGACGAAAAAAAAATACCGATGATGGGAGTTATGGGCGCATTTGTTTTTGCCGCTCAGATGATTAACTTCACCATACCCGGCACCGGCTCGAGCGGTCATATCGGCGGGGGTATTTTGCTTGCCGCTCTTCTCGGGCCGTTCCCTGCGTTTATTACTCTTGCCTCCGTGCTGTTAATACAATGCCTGTTCTTTGCCGACGGCGGACTGTTGGCATACGGCTGCAATGTCTTTAACATGGGGTTTTGCGCCTGCCTTCTTGTTTATCCGCTCATATTCAAGCCTATAGTCAAGCGAGGAATAAACAAGAAAAGTATTACGATTGCGTCTGTGATATCGGTAGTGGCGGGCCTACAGCTCGGCGCTTTTTGCGTCGTGTCCGAAACGATGGCCTCCGGTGTGACCGCTCTTCCCTTCGGAGCGTTTGCCGCTCTCATGCAGCCCATTCATCTCGCGATCGGACTCGGTGAAGGATTGGCCACAGCCGCTGTACTCTGCTTTATATATAACATAAGACCCGAAATAATAGAGTGTTCGGCAACAAACAGCAAGGTTGCTCCGAATGTGTCTATTAAAAAAGTAGTGGTACTTTTCGCCGTTTCGGCGCTGCTTATAGGAGGCGGTCTGTCTCTTTTCGCCTCAAGCCTTCCCGATGGTCTGGAATGGTCAATCGAACGTGTCGCGGGAACACCGGAGCTTGAGCGCGGCGGCACTGTCCATGATGCTGCCGCCGGCATTGCCGATTCTGTCGCTATCATGCCGGATTACGATTTTGCCGGCGAAAACAGCGGCTCTCTCTTCGGAACGGCAACAGCGGGTATACTCGGCAGCGGGATAACGGTTTTACTCGCCGGAGGAGCCGGCTTCATAATTTATCTCGCGAGAAAAAAAGCTCCGAAGTTAAGCAGTGAAATCAAATGACCGATATTTCACTTGCTCCGGCCGGAATAAACCGTCTCGAACAGTTGGCAAGGCAAGATTCTCCGATTCACAGACTTAACCCCATGTCAAAACTGATTACCACTGCTCTGTATATCGCGGCGGTGCTGTCGTTTACATCGCAAAATGTCAGCGGACTTATTCCTTTTTGCATTTTCCCTGCGGTCTTGATGCCTCTATCCGGCACGCCGTACCGGCCGCTTTTAAAACGACTTTTGCTCGCTTTGCCGTTTTCGCTCGCGGTCGGAATCGGCAATTTGCTTTTTGACCGCGGCACCGCTTTTTATATCGGCAGCCTTGCCGTGAGCTCAGGCGCAGTGTCGTTCGCGTCGATCATGTTAAAAACTCTTATGACGGTTTTTTCAGTGCTTATCCTGATCGCAACGACATCATTTGTTGATTTAAGCTGCATGTTCGCAGCGCTGCACGTTCCGAAAGTTTTGTGCTTGCAGCTTATTTTGACCTACCGTTACATATCCGTGCTGCTCGGCGAAGCCGTATCCATGTTTACGGCATATTCTCTGCGTTCGCCTATGCAAAAAGGTATCAAAATAAAAGATTTCGGCAGTTTCTTGGGCGGTCTCATACTTCGCAGCTTCGACAGGGCCGAACGTGTTTACCTCGCGATGAAATGCCGGGGTTTTGACGGAGTATACTTCGGGGAAAAGCCCGACAAACTAAAACCGCGCGACCTGCTTTATATCGTTTTTCTATCGCTTGCAATGGCCGTTCTGCGCTTTTATAATATAAGCGTATTGCTTGGCAAACTTGCTTTATAGGAGAACGCAAATGTTAAACGTTTCTGACTTATCGTTAAAATACAGTACTTCGAAAGATAGCTTTGCTCTGCGTGATATCGGGTTTTCGGTTCGGGAGGGAGAGCGCATCGGACTGATCGGCGCAAACGGAGCAGGAAAGTCAACACTGTTGCTGACGCTTTGCGGAATTCTTAGCCCCCTGTCCGGAAGAATTTCTGTCGATAATGTAGTTCTCGAAAAAAAAACGCTCAGCGCTGTGCGCCAAAAAATCGGCATGGTATTTCAAAATCCCGATGACCAGCTTTTTATGCCTACAATATACGAGGATGTTACATTCGGCCCGCGAAACTACGGTCTGCCCGAGAGCGAAATTGAAGATCGAGCGGAAACAGCGCTTGCAAGTCTCGGCATAGTCCATTTAAAGAACCGTTTGTCCCATGAACTTTCCGGCGGGGAAAAACGCTTGGCGGCGCTGGCGGGAGTAATCTCTATGAGACCCTCCTTGTTATTGATGGATGAGCCTTCCGCTTTTCTCGACCCGATGGCAAGGCACAGGCTTATAGAAGTACTCGGCGGCCTCTCTCAGACCATGCTCATCGCAACGCATGATCTTGATATGGCTCTTGACCTTTGCAAACGAGTGATATTGCTTAAGAACGGCAGAATTTTCGCCGATGCCCCCGCAAAAGAACTGCTGTGCAATGCCGATATACTGAACGAATGCGGGTTGATGCTCCCGTTGTCACTGAGCAGACATCAGCCCGGCAACGAAACACAGGTTGCCGAAATTCCATAAAACACCGAATATTAGAAGGTATGCAGGCAGAAACTAAGCAAACGCTGATTAATTGACTTTATGCGGATACTCTGCCGATTAAATCAGCACTTACTTAGGCATCAGCAAATAATTATTTTAACCTCAAGGTATGCTAAGTAATACCTTTGAATATTTTCCTCGTATATGTGCATAAGAACTATTGAATAAGAACTTTTAAACAATTTTATGCGATGCGCTCCCGGTGCATGTTTGGAGACCCCCTCCATAACCGCGCCGATGCAAAATAAACAGTGAGGGAGATATATGACATGGCAAAAAAACTTTACAGATCGGTTACAGACAGGAAATTAAGCGGAGTCTGCGGAGGAATAGCGGAATACTTTAACATCGATGCCTCTCTCGTCCGTTTCGCCTGGGTTATATTCACGCTTTTCGGCGGCTCCGGTATACTTGCATACATCGTATGCGTCATTATTTTCCCGGACGGGTACTCCTGCGGAGTCGAAAGGCCGGACTCAGAGAATCCTTACAGACCCGATGAAGATAACAGGGGCAATTACAATTAACGCATTGAAAAACTGTTCATACCGTTTTTGGCAGCTGCCTGTATTTAAGCTGTGTTTAACTTCAACAAACAAAATGCCGCATTCGCGGCGTTTTGTTTGTTAAACGCCTAAGCCTTGGCAAGTTCTGATTAAATCAGCCGAGTATCCGTTCCAAAGTGCTTTAATCAGCGTCTGCCTAATAAAAACCGTTGCAGTACCCGAAAGGTCTTATTTATGAAAAAACCATATTCGTTTAAACGCAGAATAACGGTTATCGCATGTATTACGGTTTTTTTGTTTGCCGCATTTTATAATGGGCTTATAACGAAAACATACAGGCTGAGTTCGGAAAAAATCGAAGCGCCCGTCAAAATAGTTGTGATTACTGACCTCCACAGCCACGTTTACGGCAAAAACCAACGGGATATAATCACCCGGATAACAAAACAAAGCCCCGACATTATTCTGCTTGTCGGAGATATCATCGATGATATAGAACCTGTTGAAGGAGCAAAGATTTTCCTCGAAAATGTTGTAAAAATCTGCCCGACATACTATGTCACGGGAAACCATGAGTTCTGGTCAAGAAACATTAAAGGCTGCCGTGATATCGTGGAAAAAAACGGAATTATGGTATTATCCGACGAATACCGAGAAATCGAACTTAACGGCAATAAAATAATTGTCGCCGGTATAGACGACCCCGCAAAGACATACTATGAGGATAATAATTACGACCAACTTACGAGCATGAAAAACGCGTTTAGCAAAATCAGGGGGAACACGGCATATAAGATATTGCTGGCGCATCGCCCGGAATATATTGAAGCATATAATCTTTTTGATTTTGATCTAGTTGTGTCGGGACATGCACACGGCGGACAAATCCGCATCCCGTTTATCGTTAACGGCCTTTTCGCTCCCAACCAAGGCTTGTTTCCAAAATACGCGGGCGGAGTTTACCGCCACGGCCCGCTTACTCACATTGTAAGCAGGGGAGTCTCGATTAACTACAAGCTGCCAAGAATATTTAATCCCCCTGAGATCACGGTGATCGAATTGTCAGGCCGCAAAAAATAATCATTGCCCGGCAGTTGCCAAAGGCTCTATGTACTTGAGAAAGCCCTCCCTCGCTTCGATAGCCGAGTTAAGCCTCGCTATGTATGTTCCCGGAACCCACGAACGCTTTTTCAAATTGTACTGCGATACTATCTTCAGAAATTTATCGGGGTACAAGAGCAGGGCATACAGCGCCGATATATCCTGTTCTGTCAAAGGGTTAACCGCGCGGTAAGCCTCGGTAATATCCGTGACAGGCAATTTCCGGCCGTCTGCCGCCGCATAATAACGTTTGATTATGTAGGCCAGATCATCGCAATAGTAACCGAACCCGCATTCCGAAAAATTGATTATACAGTGGTTCTCGTTCACATATTTTATGTTTTCTTCTTTCAGTGCATTATGGCATATACCGCCGCGTCCTGCCGCACGCCTGAGCGAAACATTGTACTCGGCCTTGTCAAGCAGTATATAGCTCTTGTTTGTCAGCTCGCTGAACGAATCCAAATTCTTTCGCAGCAGCACATCAAAATCCGAAAGCCTGTTTTTGCCCGTCAGCATTTTTTTTAGTCTGAACAAATTGTTGCTGTCGTTTTGATAGCTGTCGTTAAGCCTTTTTACACCGCAGGCCGAAGAATCGAAGTCCGTTTCTTTTAGTATGAAATGAAAACCCGCAACCGAGCTGACGATTTCCAGAAAATTTTCGGCGTCGGAAAAATCACCGTCGGGGCTGTTAAAAGGATCCGTCATCGTAAAAACATCTCCGCCACAGCAGACATAAGGCTCACCGGTCAGTGAAAGATAATATCTGTCTGTATATTCAAAGCCGCAGGAAGCAAGGAGTTCCTTGACATAATGTTGGAACTCGACTTGCTCAGTTGAGCAGCGATTCATATAAATTTGCTTTGCGCCCTCGGCACTTAGGCATATATAATAATTCTTCTCTTTGAATATTTTCCTCGGTCGGATTCCGAAACCTCGCAAAACTTCTGTATTAAGCTCTTCCATATCTCAGCCCTCCGAAAGCCGGGAACTAAAAAACAAGTAAACGCGTAATAAATCCTTTCATAAAATTACCGGCTTTGCAGCGCGAAACTTCGGATTTCCGGAACTTGTTTAATAATACCCGATTTCATCTGTACAGTCTCAGACTATACTGACTTGTTTGCTTCACAGTATACAAGTGACAAGCACTATGGTCTATATTATGAAGCTGAGAGCTAATTTATGAAGAATATATAGTCAGTTAAATTTAAAACCGTCAAAGCGAAGCTTGAGCGGTTTTGAATTCAACGCCCGACGTCCTACAGTCGTTTAAGACTGATATTGTCTTAAACGACTGTAATTATAGTGAATAAAGTTGAAGCAACAAAAAACCGGCGGGAAATCATTCCTCACCGGTCTGACAAAAACACAAACGTACCGCACGGATTATTTATACTATTACCGCGGAAGTTAAATACCGCATTAAGTACTTACGCGGTTACTCGTGCCGAGCAGACGCGTCTAGATACGCCGCAGTGCTCAAATGCGGCGTATCTGCGTCTTAGCGAGGGAACAACAAAATATAGCGTTTTCCTATATTTTGTTGCCGAAGTAATATTACCGCGGAAGTTAAATACCGCATTAAGTACTTACGCGGTTACTCGTGCCGAGCAGACGCGCTTAGATACGCCGCAGCGCTACAACGAATTTTCTTTTCTCTCGATTTTGTTGGAACCGGCATTGGAAGGCAGCATTCTTTTCATCGGTTTATCCAGCGCCTTAACAAGTATAAAACCGACAATTGACATTAATATCGCCTTAATTATATTAAACGGGGCAAAAGCAAACACTATAAGGGTTTTGAAATCCTTTACACTTTCTATGCCTTTCTGAGTCATGTCTACAAACGCCTGTATGTCGACACCCATGATTTTGGCATACAGCGGAACAAGCACGAAATAATTTGCCAGACAGGCAACAACCGTCATACATACTGCGCCTGTTACTGCAGCGCATATAAAGCCCGCGTTTTTTCGGTACTTTCTAAAAATAAGACCGAAGGGTATAATATAGGCGGCGGATACCACAAAATTCGCGAGCTGCCCCACACCCGCACCGACGGGTTTTGCGAAAAAGTCAATAGTATTTTTTATCAGTTCCACGGCAACTCCGGCAACAGGCCCAAATACCGCCGAAGCAACTATTGCGGCTATACTGCTCATCTCCAGCTTTAGGAAACCGGGAAACGGCGGAATGGGAAACCCCAAAAAAGTCAGCAAAAACGCCACCGCTCCCAATAAAGAGACTACGGTCAAAGTTACAACTGCCATTGTTGATTTGCTTTTATTCATAATATCCTCCAAATAAATAGAGACTGCCAAAATGACATGGCAGTCTCATTACTTCTCTCATCCGGACTCATAAACGCTATGCGTTTTACCGTCGGTTTCGGAGTTTCACCGAATCATGCTCCCCTAGGGTCGCTCGCGGACTGTACCGCCGGTTGGGAATTAAACCCTGCCATGAAGTAAATCGTCTTCTCAGACGCAACAATATGATTATAAACCGGCTCTTGCCGGAATGCAACCTGTTTAAAGCTGTGCATAACTTGCTCTTTTTCTACTCTCTGTTAAACTCGGCCTTTGAGACACCGCAAACGGGGCAGACCCAATCTTCGGGTATATCTTCAAAGCGCGTTCCGGGAGCGATGCCGCCGTCGGGATCTCCCTCAACCGGATCATAAGTATAACCGCAAATTCCGCATGTCCATTTTTCCATAATAAACCTCCTAGATAATAAATCTGAATGTGTTAAGCAAGTCGTAATAGCTCTTAGTCTTATAGACTATTGTATTCATTTCTTTCAAACATACCCCCGGAAAATACGACATTTCCGTTGCGTGCTTGTGGTCTTTGAAGCATATTTCAAGCTCGAATTCGTCAGGCAGCGTGATTTTCGCCCTGCTCAAATCCTGCCTTAAAGACTTTTCCGCGTTTTCTCTGATAGCTCTAAGCGTTTTCTTCGGGTTATAGTTAACCGTCAGTGCGCCGTATCCGTCTTTTACCGCTGTTGTAACAAGCAGCGGATGAAGTTTGGCAGATTCTTCGCAAAGCATTTTGTCTCCCGACAAAAACACGCTCGGAACGCCTTCCAGTGCGACAGCATAACTGTACAGCATAAATTCACTCGCCAAAACGCCGTTGACCTTTGTATACACGTTTCTCCCGCTGTATGTATGCGAAAGGGGATTGCCCCCGCGTGAAGCCGCGGAATGATAGCCTATAAACATGCAAGCATCAAAACTCTTGTCTATGCCCTCAACCATTGCATAAGGGTGGCCGGACCATCCTCGCGCAAGAGTCACGTATTCCGGAAGCTGATGTATATCGATGTTTAGTCCGTTTCCGTGAGCATCTTTTACGACTATCTCGGTCGCCCCGGCGGCATACGCGCCCTCGCAGGCTGCAACCACTTCTTTTGTCATCATATCGGCATTCCTTGCATAGCGAGACTTATCGTCCTCGCATTCGCTCCACACTGTGGTTGTTGTTACGCCTTCAATATCAGCACTTATAAAAACTTTCATCAGCAATCCTCCGAATAGTTTTGGCATACGCCGGGTAAATGTTTTCGCAGCTTCTCGGCTGCTTTGTGCTTTCATCCGCCTGCAAAACGGCTTTTGATTTGCCGTGCGCCTAAGTATATATTACCGCGGAAGTTAAATACCGTATAAAATACTTACGCGGTTACTCGTGCCGAGCAGACGCGTCTAGATATGCCGCAGTGCTCAAATGCGGCGCATCTGCGTCTTAGCGAGGGAACAACAAAATATAGCGTTTTCCTATATTTTGTTGCCGAAGCAATAACCTGTATTTGAAGGGCTATACATGGATTATAAACGCCCTAATTGATAATGTCAACTAACAAATATATATTTTCTGTTGATAATCATTATTAATAATCATTATTGAATATATGCTGTAATCCCCCCCTTATACCGGCCGGAAGGGCCTAAGGTGGATTGAGTTGACAAGCTTAGCGAATAATTTAATTTTCGCCTCAATGAGCAAAAATCGAACCGCAGGCCAGCAGTCCCTTTGCGTGTACCTCGCTATAAATATGGCTTTTGGGGTCAAGCGAATTGTAAACTACGCCATATTTACTTGAGCTCGAATGTATAAAAACCTCATTTTCGATATACATCGCTATGTGACCGTCGAAGTACAACAAATCTCCTTTTTTCAGATTTTCTCTGGGTATCTCTTTAACGGGAAAGCCCTCTTTGATTGCGCCGTCCCTGAAAATTATAACACCGTTTAACATATAACTCATTTGAGTCAGACCGGAACAGTCGATTCCCATCGGCGATTTACCGCCCCATCTGTACTGTGTTCCGAGATAGGTCTCCGCCTCTTTGACAACGGCATCCCTGAATGCCTTCTCATCCTTAAAGTCAAACGCGGGACGCAGTTTCACCGGGTATTTGTTCTTCATATAACCCCTGCCGGCCGCCGTTAAAACTTCGACATACTGCGTACCTTCGACTGTGCCGCCCAAAACCTTGATTATACAGCCCTTTGTTAAGTTGTCTATCATATAACCTTTAACGCTCGGCTTATCTAAAACATCCGCAGAGCCTATGTCAACGAAATATTTCTCGCCGCTTTCCCATTCGGCAAGAGCGCTTTGATCAAGATTTAAATGTCTTTTGTCGGCAAAACCTTCATAGTTGTAATGCGTGCGTACCTTGTACCAACCGTTTGTTTCATCGCTTATTATGTCAACCGTGTAGCCGCTCAGAACCTCGTCTACTACCTCGCATTCGAATTTCGGAGCCTGCTTAAGCTGAGCAACCGATGCGGTTACAATCGCTTTCATTCGTTCCCTCCTACAAAATAACGATATACCTCCAAGGATATCCGTCCTATATATTCTTCCCCCAGCCTCGATGTTTCAACATCGCTGACATATACGCTCAATATATACGCTCTTCCGTCCGGCAACAGAAAAATACCGACGTCGTTTTCAATATTGTCAAGCCCGCCTGTCTTTGAGGCAAGCTCGATATCGTCGCATATATACCGCATAAGACTTTCCCTGGAACGCTGACGTTTCAGTATGCTCATGGCCAAATCCGTAAATATCCGTTCAAAAAATTCATTTCTGTATAGCTTTTCGAAAAACATCGCCATGTCTCTTGCGGTTGTGAGATTATCCAGACCCTTAGCGCGGGCTTCAAAGTCCATCATTTTTCTGCGCAAAGCCGTATTTTGCAGTCCGGCGTTCACAAAAAGCCTGTTTACATTAGACATTCCCGCAATATCGATTAGCTCGTTCGTGGCCGTGTTGTCGCTCGCGATTATCATCCAAAGCATGAGTTCTTTGATGCTGTACTCCGGCTTGTTTATAACATCCACGCGGCTGAAATCGACGATGTTTTCACGGTTTAATTTAACGGTTTTGTCAAGGTTTAATGCTCCTTTCGAGGCCTGCCTTATAAGCTCGGTCATAACCGGAACTTTTATCGTGCTTGCTGCCGGTTTTTGCTTATCGGCATTATACTCGAAAAGAACGGCATTTTTTGTCAAATCCTTTAGGTAAACGGAAATATCCGCGTTCATCCCCTCAATTTCATTTCTCAGCTTCTCAAACATATGCCCTCCGCTATAAAGCCTTCAACACTTTTGCGGTACTGTCAAGCAAAAATCCCGCCCCCATGGGAAGCGTCAGCGACGGCATGCTGTGTCCGCACGCAAAGCCGCTTATGCATGGCTTGCCTTCGGGAACAATCAGCTCCTCGAACACCCGGTTGAGCGTAAGGCTTTTTGACGGTTCGGCAGCCTCGCAGCCTTTAAACGAGCCGAATATAATACCCGAGCAGTCTCTGAACTTGCCCGCATATTTCAGCTGAAGCAGCATTCTGTCAATTCTGTACGGCGCTTCGTCGACCTCCTCGATAAAGAGTATCTTACCCTTTGTATCGATTTCGAAGGGGGTTTTGAGCGAGGACACGAGCAGTGAAAGATTGCCGCCAGTTAAAACGCCTTCGGCCCTTCCGCCTACAAGCGTCGTGATTTCATAGCCCGGAGGGTTAGCATAGTCCGCCGTCCTTCCTTCGAAAAGGTTGTCGTAAAAGCTTTTGAATGTGTATTTGTCTTTGATATTATACAAGTCCGTCGAGTACATAGGTGCATGGTATGTAACAAACCCGCAGTCCTGGCTAAATACTGTCAAAAACGCCGTAATATCACTGTAACCCGCAAATGTTTTCGGGTTTTTTCTGATTAAATCGTAGTCCAGAAGCGGCAAAAGCCTCTGTGAGCCGTAGCCGCCTCGTATACATAAAACAGCGTCGATTTTCGGGTCGGCAAACATTTTGTTAACATCACCGGCGCGAACCTCGTCCGGCCCCGATAAGTATCCGTGTCTTAAAAAACAGCTCTCTCCAAAAACAGGCACAAGCCCGGACTCTCTTACGAGCCTGTCAACTATGTCGATTCTCCCATCCGGAACAGGGGCCGAAGTCGAAACAAAGCCGACCGTCGCTCCTTTAAAAAGCTTGCGAGCTACTGTCATTTATTAAGCCTCCGCCTGTAATCTTCGAGTTCTTTTTCGTTAGCCAGAACAAAATGCCCGTTTTCAATCTCCGTCCAGGCCGGCTTGTCTTTTGAGTAATCATGCATTGTCCTGTCGTAATACTCAAGTTTTGTCTTTCTGGCCAGTACCGGGTCCGGAACCGGAATAGCGGACAAGAGAGCGCGGGTATACGGGTGCAGCGGGTGCATAAAGAGCTTTTCGCTCTCGGCAAGCTCGACTATCACACCTTTATTGATAATCGCTATTCTGTCTGATATATGCCGTACTACCGAAAGGTCGTGGGCTATAAATAAATACGTCAGACCTCTCTCCCTTTGCAGCTTTGAAAGCAGGTTCATAACCTGGGCGCGGATTGAAACATCAAGCGCCGAAATCGGCTCATCGGCAATAATAAATTCCGGCTCGGTTATCAGAGCCCTTGCAATTCCGATTCTCTGGCGCTGTCCGCCGGAGAACTCGTGCGGAAAACGGCTTGAAAACTCCGGCAGAAGGCCGACCTCAAGCAGAGCTTCCTCGACCTTTTTTTTGCGTTCTCCTTCGGAGCCGAAGCCTTTTATATTGTACAATCCTTCCGACACAATGTAATCCACCTTAGCGCGCTCATTAAGCGACGACATCGGATCCTGAAATATCATCTGGATTTTCTTCGTAACTGTTTTATCCAAGTCACTTTGGATTTTTCCGTTTATTTTTTCTCCTTTAAAAGTAACCGTGCCCGAAGTTGTCGGGTTGATTCTGATTATAGCTCTGCCTATGGTCGTTTTTCCGGAGCCGGATTCGCCGATAAGTCCGAAAGTTTCACCCTTATATATGTCAAAGCTTACATTGTCAACGGCTTTAAACATATTTCTCTTGTTTGTGCCGAACTCAACGCTTATGTTTTTGACCGACAGCAGTACCTCACGCCTGTTATCCATTGTATACACCCCCTTGGAGCTTTCGGGAAAGATTTTTAACGGAATCGGGAGGCTCGACCTTTGGAGCGCGAGAATCAAGAAGCCATGTCTTGGCTTTATGCGTCGGGGATATATCAAAATACGGCGGCTGCTTGACAAAATCAATTTCGAGCGCATAAGGATTTCTCGGAGCGAACGCATCACCCTTTATTTCCTGAAACAGGTTCGGAGGCGTGCCCTTTATCGTGAATAAATCCTCTCCGTGCTCGCTCAGCTGCGGCATTGACGACAGCAAGGCCCATGTGTACGGGTGCCTCGGGTCAAAGAATACTTCCTCCGCAGTTCCGATCTCAACTATATCTCCGCAGTACATAACCGCCACTCTGTCTGCTACTCTCGCAACAACTCCGAGGTCATGCGTTATATATATTACGGTCAGACCGTATTTTTCTCTTAATTTTTCTATGAGACTGATAATCTGCGCCTGTATCGTAACATCAAGCGCCGTGGTCGGCTCGTCACAAATCAATATATCAGGATTGCAGGCCATCGCTATGGATATAACGACTCTTTGGCGCATACCGCCTGAAAACTCATGCGGATATTGACCGAACCTCATAGGCGCATCCGGTATACCCGCTTCATCGAGCATTTCAACGGCAAGCTTTTTGGCCTCCTCAGCAGTCACGTTTCTGTGCAGCGTTATGGACTCCATAACCTGAGCACCCACGGTTTTAAGCGGATTTAACGAAGTCATCGGGTCCTGAAAAATCATCGCGATTCTCTTTCCCCTGACTTTCAGCCAGTCCGCCTCGGTTTTATATGCCGCTAAGTCCTCTCCGCCGTATATAATGCTTCCCGAGTCTATTGAACCGTTTTGCGCGAGCAGGCCGATAAAAGTCTTGTTCAATACGGACTTGCCCGAGCCTGATTCTCCGACTATAGCCAGACTTTCGCCTTTATAAACATCAAGCGAAATCCCCCTGATAGCCGTCAACGTCTGCCCTCTCAACGTAAATTTCACAACTAGGTCCTTTACGGATAAAGCAACTTCTCTCTCCATTTCGTCCCCTCCTTTACACATGGTTTCTCGGATCAGCCGCATCAGAAAACGCGTTGCCGAGAACATAGAACGAAACAGTTATCGCCGACAAAACAATAGCGGGATTCAGCAGCTGGTTTCTTGTGGCGCTGTTCATCATTACGGTGCGTCCCGAGTCTATCAAATTTCCGAGTGAAGGAATATCCTTGGGTATGCCCAAACCGATATAAGTCAGGAAAACCTCCCAGCCGATGGTCGACGGTATCGAGAGCGCCAGAGAGAGCATAAGCACCGATACAATATAGGGCAGCAGGTTCTTTGTTATAATTCTTCGCGTTGGCGTTCCGAGGCATCTCGAAGCTAAATTGTATTCCCTGTCTCTGATGATTATTATCTGATTTCTGATAAGCCTAGCCATGCCCATCCAACCTGTAGCGGACATAATAATTATCATTGTGCTGATACCCGGCCTAACGACCGAGCCCAGAAGCATAAGCAAAACAGTAGTCGGTATATTGTTTAAGACATTGTAAATCTCCGTCATAAACGCATCCAGTTTGCGAACATAACCCCATAGGGCTCCGATAATAATACCGATGCCGCACTCGAAAATACCTACGGCAAGACCGATCAGCAAAGATGTCCTCGCTCCCTGCCATACTCTCGACCATAAATCTTGACCGATATTGTTCGTTCCGAACCAAAATTCCGAACTGCTCTGAGCATAGGAATTCGGAAGTCCGTTTTCTTTAAAGAATATTTTGTTTGCATTGTGCTGACCCGGTATATAGGGCTGAATGATGGTAAACGCCAACAATACACCGAGAAAAATCAATAAAAACAGCGCGGTCTTGTTTTTCACAAATACTCTGAAAGTCGAGCGCCAGTAAGAATAGTTTGAGTACCCTGTCATTTCCGAAGCTTTTTCGTCAAATTTGGCGGGAACGAACAATTTGCTTTCATGTTCCAGGATGCCGTCCACAAGTTTGCTTTCCTGTTTTTTCGTCACCTTGCTCCCTCCTTTTTGCTGAGTTTAATTCTCGGGTCTACTACAGCCATCAGTATGTCTCCGAGCAAGAGGCCGAGTATTCCGACCGCGGAAAACAGAAGTACGAGCGCCTGCACAAGGTTATTGTCCTGACGGCGAACCGCCTGCACCAAAAGTCCGCCCATACCGGGTATGGAGAAAAGAGACTCAACGTAAATCGAGCCCGAAAGCGTCAAAAGTATCGAAGCCGGCAAATACTGAACCATCGGCACAAACGCGTTTCTGAATACATGCTTTTTCATTATATCACTGCGCTTGACTCCCTTTGCCAGAGCCAGCTGCACATAGTCTTTGTTAAGCTCGTCTACCATGTACCGCCTCATCCACATAGCGTAGCCCGCGATTCCCGCAAGGGACATGCACACGCACGGCAGTATCCATGTAATCGGATCACCTTTGTCAAACAACATTCCGATCTTGAAAAATCCTGAGACATACACCTGTATGATCAAAAAGTAAATAATTGCCGGCAGGGCGTTTATCAAGACGACAAATGCAGTGCCCAGCTTATCCGGTATTTTGCTTTTATATCTTGCCATACATATGCCCATCGGTATCCCGGCGAGGAGCTGAATCGCCAGAGCGGCCAACCCGAAAGCCACCGAATATGGGGCTCTTTCTCCAATGATTTGTACAACAGGCTTGTTTTCGGCAATTATATACGACAGGCCGAGGTCTCCCTTGATGAGTTTGCCGTAAAATCTGCCAAGCTGCGTAACAACAGGATCACGAAGCCCCATTTTTGTCAGTGTTGCTTCTTTGACCTTCTCGCTCATTTTGTCGCTTCTTTTCCCGAGGTAACCTTCTTCGGGCATAAGCCGTACAAGCAAAAAAACAACCGTAATGATTATGAAAAGCGAAATCAGTGACCTTCCAAGCCTTTCAAAGATGTATTTAGGCATATCGCACCATCCTGTTATATACTTAGGGGTGTATCAACAAATTGATACACCCCCCGGTCAGTAACAGCGTTGCCGCTGTTAACACGCTTTACTTAGAAGCTTTGGCTTTTTCTTCAAGCCATTTTGTGCGCTCTTCGTAATACTCCGCGCTGTTCATCGGAGTCTTGAGAAGCTGTCTTCCCTTCCATCTGAGGTATGAGCAGCCAAACGGCGAGTACTGAACATCAAACGGATAGAAATACGAAGCGACATAACCCTGATTCGACTGTTCGTAAGGTATTACATACGCTTTGTTGATAAGAAATGCCTCTGCTTTTGCAAAAAGTTCATATCTCTTGGCGATATCGACTCTCTCGGCTTTAGCCGCATTCAAAAGATTAGTATAAATCTTTTCACCGTTTGTATCCGTGTCACCGATGATGAACTCAGGGAAGTTGTATGTTCCCTCGGGCGCAAACGGGTCCGAGTAAGTCTCGGGGTCGGCGTAGTCCGGGCCCCAGTTGCATTCCTGTATAGCGTAAATGCCCGCTCTTCTTGTCAGCTTTAGGAAGCTTGTTTCCGGTCCCGGTGTGTAAACAACGTTGATATAGTCATTTCCGAGCAGGTTTTCGAGTGTCTGCTTTAATATAACGGAACGGTCTGCCCAGTCGGACATTGTCGGGTTATAGTACGCCTGAATTGTTATGGGAAACTTTGCTCCCGCTGCCGTCAGCTCGGTAACAGCCTTCTCTTTGTACTGAAGCGCTAATTCTTTGTTAAACGAATCCGTCTCGGAAATGGTCTTGAGTTCACCGATTTGAGTATAGTCAACACCGTTAACCTCGGCAAACGCCTTGGGAGTTATAGTATTGAGCAAATGCCCTTCCGGATCGTACGGATCCTCGGTAACCGCAAGCGCTTTTCTGTCAAGACCGTGGAATATGGACTTACGGAAGTTCTCGTTGTTAACAGCGATGTTCCAGTTTTCACCCTCAGCCTTTCTGTCTTCCGGGAACTGCTGATTAAAGTTAAGGCAATAGAAGTATGAATAGTAAGAAGGTGAACCCGGTCTGACCATATCTTTCTTTTCGGGATCATCCATCCAGGACTGAATTATGGAATTAGGTATAGAAGAATACGTGACCTCTCCTCTGAGGAAAAGCTCCGGTGCAAGCGTAGCTCCTTCTTTATTATACTTGGACTCATACTTTGTTATATAAACATGGTCTTTGTCCCAATAGTTTTCGTTCTTTGTATATTCGTGCAAGTACTGAGGCTCATAAGTCGAGAAGAGATATGCTCCGCAGTAAAGAACGGATTGATTGTCTATTCCGTAGCTCTCGCCCTGAGAAGCGACCCATTCGCCGTTAACCGGGAAAAACGCCGGGTAAACAAGCATAGAGATAAAATAAGGTGTCGGGGAGATAAGAGTATACTCTACGGTATAATCGCCTGTAGCTTTAATTCCGACTGAGTCAAAATCGGCGGTTCCGTCATAGTATTCCGACGCTCCGGCTATTACGCTCATAAGGAAGTCGGCGTTGTCAATTGCCATCGCGGGATCCAGAATACGTTTAGCCGCATCGACAAAATCCTGCGCCTTTACTTCGCCGTATACGCTTCCGTCATACTTGCACCACTTAACGCCTTCTCTTAGGTTAAACGTGTAAACCTTTCCGTCCTCGCTTACCTTCCAGTCTGTCGCAAGACCGGGTTTTACAACGCCGTAATTATCATACTCGATAAGGCCGTCGCATACGTTGCCCGCATACTCGATGTGAAGCTCGTCGCTCGCGGCAAGATAGTCGAGGTTTTCGTACTCGCCCGCATGAATGTGCTTTACGACAGTGTTCTTTGTGTCGTATTCGACACCCGTTGAAGTCTTACTCGGTTTGTTTCCGGTCGTACATCCCGAAAAAACAAATAAACCCACTAAAGCCAGCGCAATTAATTTCTTCATAAATTGTCCCCCTTGTTTTAAATTGGAGCGGTTGATAGATGATATTTTCATCAAAATTCGCAATTCGAAGCAAAAGCTCCCGCGTTTTTTGAGAATTGCTTTTAAAAACCTCCGCATGCAACAAATCTATAAAAGTGAAGGCAAATCCTTGCTCAGGTTGCCGCGCATAAGCCGGCTTTACCCTATTCCCACTTAATAAAACTTAAATCAGTGAATCCTATGCCGTGCGCATCGTTCATCTCGATTAACCTGCCGTTAAAATCGGGGCCTTCCTTAAACGGGTCATCCTTGCAGAGCCCGGGCCCGTCCAGATCGGTTATGGTTATTGCGGCTTTTGCGCACGCCAAATGGGCGGCCGCGCTTACGGCAAGCTTGCTTTCCAACATGCAACCTATCATGCATTCAACGCCGTAGGTCTCGGCAACCGCGCATATTTTAAGCGCATTGTAAATGCCGCCTGTTTTCATAAGTTTAATATTGATTAAGTCAGCAGCTCTGTCCTTGATTATGTCAATCGCGTTTTCGACGGAGAAAACTGCCTCATCCGCGAGTATCGGCGTGAGCACATTGTCTGTTACAAACTTAAGACCCGCGATATCAGAGGCTTTGACCGGCTGTTCAACAAGCTCGATATTAAGCCCCTTGTCCTCAAACTGCCGTATTATTCTCACAGAATCTTTCGGCAACCAGCCTTGATTAGCGTCTACCCTTATTTTAACATCTTCACCGACTGCCCTGCGTATCTCGGCTATCCTTGTTACATCGGCCTTCGGGTCTTTGCCGACCTTGACCTTTAATATTCGGTATCCGTCGTTGACAGCTTCTATACTGTCTTTGACCATTTCTTCGATCGAGTTTATGCTGATAGTCAAATCCGTTTCGACTTCGCGCCTGTATCCGCCGAGAAGCTTGTAGAGCGGCGCTTTATAAAACTTCGCGTACAAATCGTACACAGCCATATCGACAGCGGCCTTTGCCGTAGTATTATGAACCATTGCCCTGTTGATTTTGCGGATTATTCCTTCTATGTTCTCGATATCCTCCCCTATAACCGCAGGGGCTATGAAGTCCAGAACCGCGCTCTTTGCGGAAGCCTTTGAGTCGCCCGTAATAAGGACGACCGGAGGAGCTTCCCCGTAGCCGGAATGTTCCGTATCCGTTTCAATTTTGATGACGAGACTGTTCGCCGAGCTTACCGTGCGAAGAGCCGTGGTAAAAGGCCTCTTTAAAAGAATATTTGTTTCTCCTGTTAATATTCTCGTAATCTTCATGCGTCACCTTTAACAATTGATAAATTTTTACAATTATATCATATTAGTAAAATGGAGTAAATAGACTATGTTCGAACGCTTGTACAAGATTTAGCCCTAAATATTGGTTATTTTTACGTTAAAATCAAAATCTGTGTGGGCAAAACAGAAGTTTTTTTGCCTTGGATAAGTGATGATTTGATCGAACGGTTGCTCCGGCGAGGACAACCGCAAGCATCACACTCCGCACAAAGGCCGTATAACGGCCGTTGCGGACGATGATGCTGCTCATATGGGCGAATCCGGCCGCGCCAAACCGTGAGCTGATATGCGCCGCTTCCCATAAGGAAGTGTTGAAAATTGCGTACGAAGACTAAGAATTGGTCTGAGCGAGCGGCGCTCTCCCTTGGAAAATGGTGCTTTTTTATTTTCAAGGGAAAGCCGCAAGGCAATTTTTCAACATGCCCCATAATTTTGTCTGCCGCGTATCCGCAGTCCCTCTCCGGCTAAGAAAAATCGGAACTTTGAACCGATTCGTACAAATTGTTCCCGGTTTGCCTGTAATCGTCCCTGAACTTCTGGAGCATTATTTTCAGCACGGCTCTGTAATCCTTGATTTTGCCTTGAGCCTTGCTGATTCTCGCAAGCTCCAGATTTGCCGGGTAATTATCTTTTGACAGATCCAATGCTTTTATTATCGCGCTGTAAGCCTTCTGCAAGTCATAGTCCATCCTGTGATACATCGCAAGACCGGTCCAAAGGTCAACGTTGTTTCTTTCTTTGACTATGGCTTTTTCCATGCACTTTATCGCTGCCGGAACGTTATTCGCGGCTGCGTGCAGCTCTGCCTGTTTCATAAGAAATTCTATATTTTTAACTTTCACGAGTTCCAAAGTTTCCATGGCCTTATCAAACATTCTGATTTGGGAATAGATTTGAGCAAGCCTGTAGATGTACTCCGGGCGCTTGTCAAGCTCGATTGCCCGTTCATAATGAGTGACGGACCTGTTGCAGTTTCCTGCCGCAACATCGGTCTCTCCCCTCAGATAATGCAGCTCGGGCGAATCCCCGAACGAGTTTTTTACATCGTTTATCAAAAGCGTTGCCTTAGCGATTTCCTTGTCAAATATATATGCCTCTATAAGATGAAGAAGAACGATTTCGCTCTTTTCGGGGTCGACACATTCGCTCGCTCTTTCAAGGCATTCGGCCGCCTCGTCAAACCGTTCGAGCTGCATGAGCGCTATAGCGGTATTGTTTAAAAGCTCGGCGTTAACTTCATAACCGAGCGCGGCTCTGTATGAGCCGATTGCCCTGTCCGGCTCGCCTTTTTGTACAAAATAATCACCCTGCTCTTTAAGCTTCTCCCAGTCGTTTCGTTTTTGCCAGCGCTCGACCTCCGCTCTCAGGCTATGGAGCTCGGAACTGTCAAAATAATCAATGAGTGACAAAAACATATACAGCCTTTGGGCAGAGTCGCCATTTCCGGATATATCCTTTATCTTTTTAGCCAAATCCCCGAGCTTCAGCGATATCCTTACCCATTCGATAAACTCTTCGCCGCAAAAATCGTTAAGAGACTGCTTCCAATATGTATAGCAATGAAACAAGGCCTCTTCAAACGAAAAGACCTTGATTGCCGTTGTCTTGAATAAATATGGTTTAATACCGTCTTCCTGGGTCAAGCACAATAACAGCTCGGACATAAACAACCTCCGGCCAAAATTACAATCGAATCAGCTCCGCAATACTCATTGCTATGTTATCAAGTATATCATAGAACTTGTCGTTTAAATCATAATATTTGCCGTTAGGCTTTGTCAGCGGGTCATATGCCGCAATGCTGTCTTTATCCTTGCGCGCGACAACATATGTTGTCACCCTCTTTGTCGCCAGCATATTGCATATATCCTCGACGGACTTGCCGCTGTTTGTCGGAACATGCGGAGGAGCGTCGGTAATAAGTATAAATATGTTGTTTGATGTTTCGTCTGCCTTTGCAGACATCAGAAGTTCCATGCCCGTCTCCAGAGAATCAAGAGACGACTCGGGTATGTCTCCGCCATAGGTTCTCGGTATCGTCTTAACCTGTTTTTGGAACTTTGTCACGTCTTCCGTGAAGTTATAAACGCTCGGCCTTTCTTTTTCGTTCAAGTCGCCGAAGCCGATAAGCCCTAGTTTGAAACCCGCGCCCTTAGAACGGAGTATTTCGGAAAACTCTATAGCCCTGTCTTTAACTCCGTTAATGTAAGTATCCATGCTGCCCGTCGTATCTATAAGGAACACAATGTTGACTTTTTCGCTCAGAACCTTGCCGCCCGTTTTTTTCGGAGGCGGAAGTGTCTTAGTCCTGTCAAACTCGGCCTTTTCTGTTCTCCCTGTCGAAATGTCCTTAACAAAGACCTCAAAAAGATTATTATTGTCAAGAGAATAGGTCAGCTCGATTTGCGTCGTACCGCTGAGGCCCGAAAGATTGACACTGCCTATATATTTGCTCTCGCTTTCGTGCCCCTCTTCCCACTGATACACATCTACATCAACCCCGGATGCGCCGGACATGCTCGCAAATTTGCTGTCCGAGATTTTCACGGGTATCGGGCTGCCCATCGGAATAATAGGAATAAGGCTTTTTTCCATCGTCCCTATATCAACTATCGCTTCGGTGCCGAAAACCTGCCTCGTTATCTGTCCGACCCTGACATTCGAGTTCGGCAAGTGTATGAGGTAGTTATATATGGCCGCGCCCATCGCGACGCTTTTCGCCGGGTCGGTCGCCCTGTAAGGTTCTTTGAGATAGCCCGCCACCATACGCTTTACCATGGGAATAAGTGTCGAACCGCCGACCAGTATAACTTTCGAGATTTCATCCGCACCCTTACCTGAGCGCTTTAAAGCTTCCTCAATAATATCCCGGCTTCTGTCCACATATTTTCTGATAAGCGCTTCAAATTCTTCCCTCGTTATTTCGGAGGAAAGATTTTTCGGAACGCCGTCGGTGATTATAAGCGGATTTATCCTGACTGCCGCCTTGTTTGTTCCGGACAGTTTTTTCTTGACCTGCTCGGCCTCCGCTTTTAGTTTTTGGAGTACGCGTTTGCGTTCAACGTTTTCAAGGCTGTCCAAATCAAAATTGTTCTGAGCGCTAAACTGCTCTTTCATCCATTTGATAAGCTCGGAATCAAACTCGTCGCCGCCGAGATTCATATCTCCGACATCGGAAAGCTCCATAAACACTTCCTGGCCGTTTTCGTCCTGAGAAACTTTTAATACGCAAGCGTCAAACGTTCCTCCGCCCAGATCGTATACAAGCAACGTTTGAGCATAGCCCTGCCTGTACCCGTACTCGATTGCTGACGCAAGCGGTTCGGAAAGAAGTTGAACTGTTTTGAAACCGGCGAGCAGCCCCGCCTTTTGGGTGGCGAAAATCTGCCTGTCGTTAAAATAAGCCGGGTGCGTTATAACGACCTCGTCAAAAACTTCTCCGCTCTGAGCTTCCGCCTCGCGTTTCAGCTTTTTGAGTATCTCGCTGCTGACCTCCTCGGGTGTTACGTCTATAGAGCCTATGCTTATTTTCTCCGTATTACCTATAAGTCTTTTCACGGAAATTACCGTAGTTTCGGGGTAAATTATCGCTCCGGATTTCGCCTCGCTGCCTACGACTATACCTTCTTCGGTATAGCTGACTACGCTTGGCAGTATTTCATCGCTGCCGTCGATTTTTACTACCTCGAGAGTATCGGTTTTGTCCTTATATATAATAGCGACAGAGTTCGTGGTGCCCAAGTCAATTCCAAGATAGCCCATACATACCTCCATATTTACAAAATCGTCTTTGAAAACCTGCCGGGGTCAAAATCGTATTTATAGCCCGAAGGCGGATATTCGCTCTCAAACCCCAGATCCTCGACCTGGCCTTTAACAAGGCCGCCCTCTTCTTCAACCATGAGCGTTATTTTCAGCCTTGTCTTTCCGCTCGGGCGGACGGAAAGCCCCGTTATCTCGACTTCTCCGATAAGTTTGCACTTTTCGGCCGTATCGTCTTTGTCCATCCTCTCGAGTATTTTGAGAGAGAAGTTTGTCATGTCTTCGGGAGAACTGCCCGTAAGCGTGAACACCCTGCTCTTTTTGGCGAGCGCGTAACCCGTTCCCCTTCTTATCATCGTAAAAAAGCTCTTCTTGCCGCACTGGTCTACCTCGAAGCCTATGTCGTGCGGAACGGTTACTTCGAACTCGACATTATATTTTTCCGTTTCTATTTCCGGATGGGCAAGCAACCCCATCTTCATCGCGGCATAGTACGTTGCTCCGAGTGATATGTCCAGCGCCGGCCTTTCGGATACATAAATCTTGCTTTCCTCGTTAAAAATCTCGCAGAGCATATCCTTTACCCAGGGCATGTGCGACGAACCGCCCTCAAGAAGCACTCTGCTTATATTTTCGGGCAAAATCGCGCCGGTGTACGCCTCTCTGAGCGCCTTCGACACAAGCTTTCTTGTCTTTTCCCGGAACGATGCAATCAGCTTTTCGAACGCTTCCCTTGTTATATTCTCAACAAACGGGGGTATGCAGAACGTGAATGGTATTCTATAGCTCTTCACGCCTGAAAGGCGTTCTTTAACCTCTCTCGCTCTCAGTTCCAGCTCAACCCGGTTCTCGGTAGCGATATCTTCTCGCTCCTGCCCTGTCTTCGCTTTTATAAACTCAAAGCATTTCTCAAGCAGTATTTCATCAACATTGTCTCCCCCGTGCCGTGCTTCTCCACCCTCGCTGATTACCTGAAGCTTTACGCTTGATTCCGCTTGATTTGTAACATGAAACACCGTTATATCAAGCGTTCCTCCGCCAAAGTCAAACACGAGTATCTTCTCGTCCTTTTGAAGCCTGTGCCTGAAATTATAGGCCAAAGTTGCGGCTTTTGGCTCCTCTATAAGGCAAATCAGCTTGTCTTTCAGCCCGGCAAGTTCGCAGGCCTTCATCGTAGCTTTTTTTGCCGCATCGTCAAAATCATAGGGAACGGATACAACAAGCCCCGCCATTTCGGCCTTAGGGTTAATCGAGCGGCAATGTTCGACAAGCGCGGTTATAACCTTCGCTGACAGCTGTTCGGGCGAAAATTGTTTCCCTGCGATATTATAACGTTTTGCCGTGCCCATATCCCGTTTAAAAGAGCGCACGGTTGATTCGGCGTAAATTTTGACCGAACGGAACGCTTCTTCGCCGATTACCCATTCGCCTTCGGCTCCGTCATCCTTACGGAACTGCACCACCGACGGAAGCGGCACTCTGCCGAAGCCGTTGCTGACATCGATAGGCTCGGGGGACTTTGAGTTGTTGTCCCAGTAGCTTATCACCGAGTTTGTCGTACCGAGGTCTATCCCGAGTATATACCAATCTTCGGGCAGGCTGCCCTTTTCTTCAATCGCTTTTTTGTAATCTTCCCAGCTCATACTTCACCTTCGAATGTTTACCGACATATTACGCAGATGCCTGACAAAGCAGTTTCTGCGTCAGCTCAGTTTATCCTGACAATATATTCTTTTTCGATATCCGACGCGGGAAACAATTCTCCGAACCCCGCATCTTTAACAGTAGTCACTAGATTAGCGGCATCTATAAACTCCATGGAGACGGAAAGCCTCGTTGTGTTCTTCGGCCTCGGAGGAAGCCCGGAAACAGTTACATCCCCGAATTTTTCGAGTTTGCCGTCCCTTTCGCGCCTGCATATTTCTATATTAACGTCTTTATCGGCGGAACCGGAAACAATGAAATATTTCCTCAAGTGCTCCTGCCACCAAAACGAATTTCTCTCGATTAAAGGCACAAAGCCCTGTCTGCCCTTTTGTTTCACTATCAAGCCGATGTCGCAGTTCAGCCTGTGAACATCCGTAAGCATAAGCTTTTGGCGCTCTAGCACATTCAGCTCTCTCGCCGCAATTATGCTTGCTCCTTCTGCCGCGGCAGTTGTCGTGTTCTTAAAAAACATCCCTTTTTTTTCGGGAAACACGCGCTTTATAAGCTCCCTCGCCCAAAGCATGCCGAATCCGCCGCCGCAGCAAATTACGCCGTCGACACATGAAGGAGACAGTTTTACGGAGTTGTAGGTCTTGTTAAACACGTCTCTCAAAAATTCTTCAAATTTGAGTCTGTACGGCTCGACAAGCTCCTCTGTCTTTCTGTAGTCAATCGCAACTTCAAACGGGGGATAAGCAAAATTGAAGTAAAGCTTTGTAACACCTGAGTTCGGCGCTTTTTGCAAAATAACATCTTCGTGGCGATAAGTAAAATGTTCGAGCTGTTCCTTGATTGCCCCCGATATCCTCCCGCGAGCCGTTCCCGTCTTCTCGCAATATATGCGCTCAAAATAGCCGTAAAGTGCGGCATGAACCTCGTTTGTCCCTATCCCGGCGCTGAATACGGATGAAAGACTCGTAATATCTGTGTGCGAGCCGGTCTTGACCGAATAAACACCGCCCCTGGTCTGTCTGGCGCCGAAATCTATAAGCAGCAGTTTCGAGTCTTCGATTTCCCTTTTATAAAAATATCTTGCAAATATGCATTCCCGCTCATCCGCAAAGCGAATAAGCGACCTGTCCAAACCGGCTTTTTCGAAAACCACGAGCAGCTCTTCCTTTGCCTCGTCTCCGATATATGCCGGCAGTGTAGCGACTATCCCCGCGGCAACGGCATTGGGGTTAATGCTCTTGCAGTTACCGACAAGCTCGGATAAGTACATCGCCATTAGTGCAGCATAGCTCACCGGCTTTTTATCAATGTAAACCGAGTGGTTTTTCCCCAGATTTTCGAGCAAACCTGTCACATTTATATCGGCTTCGCTGTTTCTTATATCGAGCGCATATTCACCGTATACCCATTCCTTTGTTTCGTTGACATACTGCATAACCGTCGGCATGGTCGGCCTGCCGTAACCGCCTGATATATCGAGCGTTTCCGGCGACATGCGGTTAGCGTCGAAATACGCCAGCGACGAGGCCGAATTGCCCAAGTCGATTCCGAGTATAAACCAAGCGTCGTTGCGCTTTCCCGCCGCAAACATTTCGGCATATTTCCTGAAGCTCACCGTTTCACCCCGCTATTTACAAGCGACTACATTCGCACGGATTATAACCGTGTCCCCTTCTTTATATCCGGTATTCATAAGCTTTATAATCTCGCCTTTGCAAAACGCTTCGTCCTTCTCGGCAATCAGCACCTCGTGCTCTTTCCCGTTCCACATATCATGAGGCCTAGGTTTTATTTCTTCGATTCCGTACCGGCGTATCAGCGAGGCAAGAAATTCATGCTCCGTAGTTATAAAAGAAATAAAACCCGCATCCTCCGGAGCGTTAAGCGTTATCAGCCTTGATACGGAATAGTGCATTATCTCCTCGAATGTACTCAGCTCGTAGAACAGACTTTCTTTTTTGTATCTGAAAATACGCTTCCCGACATTTTCAGCCCTTGATCTGAGACCTTTTTCAGTCTTCGCCAACGCTCTGACTGCAATTTCATCGGAATCAAAATCCGAATACAGCCGCTTAAAAAGCATTATCAGTCTGCGGTCGTCCTTAGAAAACCCTGACGTACACTCGAAAACGGCTTTTTCGCACTCGGAGCAAAATTCGGCGCATTCGGCCTCGTTTGCCGCTTCTCCCTCTTCGGACAACATTTTCAGTGCAGAATAGGCATCTTCGGAAAACTGTTCCTCGCTTTCTTTCATGCTCTGAATTTTTATCTCCACAGTTTCCGCTATCCCGTTAATTATCTCATAGTTCGGAGACGCGGACAACATCGTTTTGTTTTCGGCGCAGTATAAACACATCTTGGAAAATACATATATCACATCATCTGTCAAGGATTTCGCTTCCGAGATGTTTTTTTTCAAGCCGTACACAAGTTTCTTCGGCGCAAGCGTTTTATATCTGTTGTACTCGGGCAGGGCTATTTCCTCTCTGAATGTTTGTCTGAAAACACTCATCCTAAGGTCGAACTCTTTATAAAACTCGTTAAAGCTCGAGCGTGATATCACAATAGCGGAACTCAAATTATCTCGAAGAGTGTCTCTGAGTTCGTCCGCAGATACAGCATCAATAATTATTCCGTGATGTTCGTATTTCTCGGCGGCTCTTTCGTATAACGTTATCGCGGCTCCGGCTTTTTCCTCAAAGCTGTCCGCAAAAGACGCTACCGCAGAAGTCAGTGTTTCTGCCGTTCTTCTCTCGTCCTCTCCGCAACTCTCGGCGTCAAGATTGAATGCGACCGCCGCCGATTGCAGCGTTACTATTGATTTTAGAACTCCGTGTTCCTCTTTCAAAAGCGCGAGAAGCTCAGAGGTTTCGGTGCGTTCCGAAGGCTCGTTAAGACTGCGGAGCGTTTCTCTCTCCGCAGTCTCATATACATCGGCAATATTGTTTATACAGCCCTCGGTAATATCGCTTAAATACTGCTCGAAAAAGCCGATAAATCCGTCATAGTCCAAACCGTTTACCGTCAGTTTCGACAGCTCGGTCCTTTTGACGTGGCGGCAGTCCGCAAAAGCCCTTACGAGTATGTTCTCGAGCTCTGAATCAAGTTTTCTCAGCCCCGCCGCAGTCAACTCCTTCTTTTCCATAGCGACCGGGTTTGAGGCCAAGGCCTCTTCGAAGCTCTGAGAACGCGAGAACTTCGTAAACGCCTCTTTCCTCAGCTTTAGAACGTTCACTATGCCATCGGTCATATCTGCCACGCGAGACGTTATCATAAAACATTTCGAGCTTTCGTATTCGGATATTGCCGCGTCATACGAGCACATAAGCTCGTTCAGACATTTTGCCATGCCCTCATCGCATTTCGTAAGACCGTCGAAGCCGAGCAGCGATTTATAAAATTTGTCCGCAACGGTCTTTTTCACGGCTTTTTTAAGCTCTTCGGAACAGCTTGAAAAATAGCCGTCGTATACCGACATCGCGGCGTTATATTTCTTAAACAGCATATTCCCCGGGTCAAGATAACCTCGCCCTACAGCTTTTGTTTTGTTTCTACCGGACATTTTTAACCTCTGTTTAATATAGTTCGTCAACCGAAAGCTCGGTTGTAACTCCGTCTGTACTCGTGCTGCCGGCCGTCACTCTGAGCATGTTGTCCTGACCGACGTTGAACACTACCTTGACTTTCTCTCTGCCCTTGGGCCCCTGTGGTATCCCTCTGAGCGATGTCCCCGCAAGACGTTTCATGCCGTCAGCGCTCACAAGCTCTGCCCTGCCGGTAGGCGAACCGCCGCTCATGGTGTTCTCGTACACGACTATCGCCATGCTCGTTACATTGTCAAAATTGGTTGTCAAAAGCTCGGAAGCTTCGACAACAAGGCCTGCGGGCGGTATGTCCAGGCCCGCCGGCACGATTTGCATAAACCTTCTTCCCGCAATCTCAAGTCCGAGAGGATGCACGGTTTTTTCCTGCACGGTCGGGCCTTTGACCGTCGGCATCATTATCATGTTACAGTAATAGGCCGCTCCTTGAGAAATACTGAGCGCGGGGCTTATCTTGGACTTAAACGGCTCTTTCCCGAACTTTTCGGCAATTTTTTCGCTGATAAGAGGGATAGACGAACTGCCGCCGACAAGGAAAACCTCATCTATATCCTGCGACGTAAGCTTTGCCGCCTCAAGACAGTTATCAATGCATTTAAGCGTTGAATCAACCATATCGGCAACACTCTTGCCCTCGTATTTCTCGAATTTTGAAGGATCGCTGTCGAGCAGGTTGACCCTCTTGTGGCTTAAAAAGTCCTCACGCGAAACCTCGATGTTTATGTTGACAATTTTCGGCTCCTGGATAAGGGGGGCGAGGGTTACTTTGGTGCTTTTTGCCTGAGACAGCCGCTCTTTTGCCTGGTTTGACACCTGCTGCAATCTGACAAGCGCGACTCTCTTCTGTCTCTTGGAAACACCGTCGTCGGCATTTTCGTCGTATAAGTCGATTTCATTGTTTGTCAGCTGTTTAAACTCCTCGTATATCATGTCGGCAATAATTTTGTCGATATCGTTTCCTCCGAGGTCGTTGTCTCCGAATGTTGAAAGTATCGAAATAGCCGGCCCCGCGTCTTCCGCTTTGACCTCGAGTATGCAGGCATCAAATGTGCCGCCGCCAAAGTCGTAAACAAGAATTTTCTTGTCTTTCGTTTCGTTTACGGCATAGCTTATAGCCGCCGCCGCGGGCTCAAGCCTCAAATACACGTTTTCCTCATCAAAACCCGCAAGAACTGCCGCCTGCTTTGTCATTTTCTTTTGCTTATCCGTCGAGTTTGCGGGAACCGTTATTACGCATCCGGAAAATTCTCCCGACAAACCCAGTTCTTGCTGGGCATATTCGTCCGCCTTTGCTTTCATGTAAGCGATTATTTCAGCAGCAATCTGCTCGGGTGTGAAAGTAAATTCTTTTTCGTCAACCGTTACCTTAATCTTTTGGTCTTGGCCGAGCAGTCTTTTTACGGAAAGAACCGTGCTCTGCGGATAAATAACGGCAGCTTCCTTTGCCTGAACACCAAATATTCTGGACAGCTTGTTCTCGTCTTCCGGATCGGTTTCAAACTGAATCGCGGTAGGAAAAATATTGCCGCCTTCTATCGGTATGGTCAGTGCTTCTCCGTCTTTAAAGTTAAATATGCTCACTACCGAGTTTGTGGTTCCGAAGTCGATTCCGAGAAACAATCCTCTTTCTAAGTCAACGCCTAAAGTTCCCATAGTATCCTCCAATATACGTTTGATTGCGGCAATCCCGGAAAACACGGTGTTTGGAACTGCCCATTTGGTCAAATGCGCGTGCCCGGCTGCCGCCGAGCCTCAGCTACGCTTTTTCGTATTCTCTGTAACTTGTTTTTCTGTAACATATTCGTCTATAACAAACGGCTCATTATCGTTTGCTTTTGCTTCAGCCTTTCTGTTATTATCTGCTCGACCTTTTCATACTTGAACAACTGCTCATAAATCAAAGCGTTGTTTATCGCGAAGAACGGATCTTCCGAATTTTCGCGGAGTACGGCGCTTTTGTTTTCTATAGTGCTTTCCTGCGTGGAAATGCTGCCCCTCGCCGTTTCTTCGCTGAAGAAATAGCTGATCTTCTCTCCGTAGAAGTTCGGTATATGAACAAGAAAAATCCCGAAGCCAAAATATACGGCGTTTCTCACGGAATAATCCGCACTGTCATCAAAGCGGTATGACAGTTTTACCTTCATATCGGGCCGGCTGATAAACATAAACGGCTGATTTTTTTCTATATACGGCGTTGCGTCGTTTTTGTCTTTGCAGAGCTTGAAAATCGGAAACAGTATCGACCGTTCGATGCTGACCGCAAGAGCTAGACGCAGAATTTTGTCTGAATTGAGCGTAACAACGCCGTGGCCCAAATATACATGGCTCAAGCCAAACGCAATCACGCTGTCTTTTGTGTCTGAATAAAGTTTTTCCATTATGTCAACGGTCTCATACTCCGGTCTGAACCCGTTTCTGATACATTCGTAGGAGCAATACTTGGCAAACACGGAAATCAGCTCGTTTCCCGGGTCGCGTTCGTACATCCTGACAAACACTCCCTGGCTGCCTTTGTCCGGCTTATGCATCCATATCGTATTTCTTAGTATAATTTCGTCCAGCCCGGGCTCTGAAACCGAGAGCTCGTCAAACGTCTCGCTCAGACGCTGCCAGTCACCCTGGCTTCCGTTATAGTGTTTCAGTATCTGCTCGGCCAGCAATTTGTCGTACCAGCCGTTTATAACTATCCCGAACATAACAGGCGCAAGCTCTTTCCCGTAATCCCTGCTGTGCTCGAGTACACGCTTTACGGAGAAGAATATGCCTTTCTCCGACAGTACGGAGGCCTTCTTTATCAAAAGCCTCACGGCTTTTTTATACTGTTCCGCGCTGACGTAGGCAAGCAGCATGCGCTCTGTTTGGTTTTCGTCAAGATAGTTTTCGTCAGCCGCGTCGAAGTACGCAACGGCGCGGGCATAATCGGCAGAACCCGCGTATATAGAGCCGAGGCAGGCGTTAACGCGCATCTTGAAGCGCAGCGATATTTTCGGGTCCTTTAAAGTACGCTCCAGCACCGGTATCCACTCTTCTCCCGGCTGCTCGTGGTTTACCGCGAATTTGGACAAAACTATCAAGAGCTCCGTTCTAGAAATATCCGACTTGAGATATGATTTATACAGCGCGATATCCGCGTTTTGTATCTTCTTTCTCGCCCTTATATTTCCGGAGACTATGCTCTTTTGCCTTTCCGACATGAGATAATAGTTAAAATCATCGTCACAGGCGACAACAGAGGCCTTGCCGTCAATAATCGGGAACGCCTTCATCTCTTTGAGTTCTTTTTCGTATATCCATATGCTTTTAGCGGAGGGATTGTCTACGGATATATTATAGACAAACAAGCTCTCGCTCAGGCGTTTTCTCGCCTCTTCGATAACAGCTTTGTCAACGTCCAGCCTTGCTCCGCTTTCGGATATAAGTTTGTAAATGCTGTTGAAATATCTGTCTCTCGAATTGTCCGGGAAATTTTTTATCCCAAACTCGACTATTTTCCTTTCAAACAGGTTCAGAAGCCCGGAATTGGACTTGTTCGTTATAATCATGTGATTTACAAATGTGTCGAGCTGTTTGTCTGACCTGCCCTGCTTTATGAACTGCTCTACAGAATACCGGCTGACATTTTCGGTGTCGCTGAGATATGCCGAGCGTATCAAATAATAATAGAGATTGTTCAGCTCTATTTGCCTGTATTCTGCCGCTTTGTAATACTCAAACGCTTTTTTCGAGCAATCTCCTTCTGCGATAAATTCGGCGCAGATGCGGCTTAGAAGCCAGTCGGCCTCGCAATATTTATATATATCCGTTCCCGCAAGCCTTATAAAGCGTTTATCTTCGGACAGCATGCGTTTGTACTTTTCAAGAAGCGGTCCTAAATCCGCCCGCTTAGGAAGGGCCCATCTGCAAAGCAAGATAATCAGAGACGAGTCGCATGCTTCCCCCGTCGGCTCGGCAAGCAAATATTCATACAAAACAATATAGGCAAAGCCGCTTCTGTTACCGGATGCAAAAACCGAATAAATATGCCTGTATGCGGCCTGAAGCTTGCCGAGAGACAATTCCAGCCCCGCGGCCATTATAACCGCTTCGGTGCTCTTTGTTTCCTCGGCAAACGATATAAGGTTGTTCAGATGTTTTTCCGCCTTCTTTGCATTCCTGCGCGCAATTTCCGAATACGCTTCAAGAAACAGATAGGCACAGTATACGAACGGGTCGGATGATTTATAAAACGTCTTGCTCCTTTTGAGCATGGCTATCGCTTCTTCGGCCTTTGCCGTCAATCCGGCTTCCGCTTGAAGAAAAGTGCTCAGTATCAGGATATCAACCGAAAGACGAAAACGCTCGGATATTTCCGCACACAGTTCTAAAGCCCTTTCGAGATGTCCGCCTTTTTTGAACAGTCTGTAAGACTTCCACTCGCTCAAAACAAGCATAACTGCTCTCGACCGGCTCGGTTTCTTAACGTACAGCAGCCGTACGGCCGCGGTTCTTTCTTCCGGAAGCTGCATAAAGTTCCTCTTTAAAATTTCAAAATTTACAATATATTGCCTACATCTATGACTATATCTTTTTGATACCTTATTCCCTCGGTCAAAGATTTCACGGTTATCACGGAGTTAACAATCGACTGTTTTTTCAGAGACATCTGAGCCGATTGCAGCGCCGACAGCTTAACATCGAAATCTATGCTTGCCTCAGCGCCTATCAAGTATCTCTTTCCGCTGAATTTTACAAACGAGTCCGAACAAACGATGCCGAGCATAATATCTCTGAGCGTCCTGTTTTTGACATGCAGCTTGCCGCTGTCGTCGGTTCCGTAACATTCTTTTGACATTGAAACCTCTATCGCGTTTTCTTTTATGACTGTTATGAGGCAGCTTTCCTCGATATCGCCCGAAAAAATCACTTTTTCGAAGCAGAGGGGTTTTTTTATCAAGCCCGGGTATACAACAAAAGTCAAATCAAATATACCGTTTTCATCAAAGTCGGAAAATGAGATTTTTTCGCACAGCAGCTTCATCCTGTTGTTCTTAACCGCTTGGGCTGCGTTTAAGTCTACATGCCCCCAGCCCGATATCTTGACCGGTATAACTCCTGTCAGCGGTTCGTTATCATACGGTCTTACTTTGATTACAATGTCTTTTTCGACTATGCTCAGCTTGGCCTTGCGTTTTAGCTTGTTCAGCACAAGAAAATTATCTACCGCCCGTTCCTTATTCGAATCCGTTATGAAGCGCTCGTAAAGCTCTATGTGCTCGTAATTCATGCTCACAAGCCACATCATAAATTCCTTTTGGGTGAAAAGCTGCCTGGAAGCCACGGGATTTTGCTTTACATAAAACATATAGTCCATCAGAGACGTAATCCTTGTCCCGTCCCTGGCATAAATCTCCGGAGGTATGATTTCGATTTTCACAGGTATAACCAGTTCTCCGCCGTTTGAAACAACAATAACAGACGAGTCGATGTACTCTCCCGGCTTGTATACGTCCATATTAAGCCTGTACGCGACCTCAACCGTATTGCCCTCAAACTTTGAAGGAGAGAAGACAACAGAGTCGGTATCGGACGTTATGTACCCGTTAAGCTCTCCGCCGCCGGTATTGGACACGGTAAAAGAGCCTTCAACCGGTCCGGACGTTTCAAAGCTTATTCTCTCGATATCTGCCGCTATACCAGGGAGCGGATACTCAAACTGCTTTAACAAGTCCATGCCTAATCCTTGCTTTCTTTTCTAATCGCTTCAAACTGTAAATCCATCTGCTCTTTCATGCTTATAAGCGCTACCGCCTCGGCTCTGTTTTGCTCTCTTATCCGGTCAAACATAGCCTCCAAACGAAGTATGAGCTCGTTGTTTGCCTCAAAAACCTGCTTGACATAGACGCTCATCTCGTTACCGATAGAGTCATATGCCGATTTAGCGTGATAATCGATGATTTTACCCAGAGCGTTGCCCATTTCCTCGGCCATGCCGCTCACAGCAAGCTCATACCCGGCGACAGTCGTTTCCAGAGTCTTCTGGTTTTCACGCACGATTTTTAGCTGTTCGCTCAACGCGCTGTTCACAAGTTCGACGGAAGCGTTTGATTTAATGAGCTCGGACGAAGATGCTTCCATCACCTTTACAAGCTCGCCGGTCTTTTCGCTCTGCTGTTCTATAACAAGAGAGAACTTGCCGACCGCCTCGATAATCGCGTTGTTAAGCTTTGAGGCTTCTTTTTGCGAAAGTGCGAGCTTATCGGCGGAGGTGTTCATATGCTCCTGAAGTTTTATCCCCTCGTCAATCGCCGACCGCCAGCGCTTCATATAATCGTCGTAGTCGGAGAAGCTTTTTCCGAGATCCGAATACATTCTTTCCACAAGAGAAACAACGTTTTCCCCCGTTTTTTCGACCATAGTTTTCAGAGCGCCTGAAACCGAACCGAGTGTTGAGCTTATGGTCTCGGTTTGAAGCTTTGTTGCCTGCGCGATTTCGTTTCCGAGCATATTTATCGAAGAGGCTGTGCCGGAAGCATAAAACTGTCCCGCTTCATACTCTATATATGCCGAAACATCGGCGATAAGCCTTGATTTTCTCACTTTGAAATCAAATATGGATGTAATCAGCCTCATTACGATAAATATCCCGAAGCCGACGACCGCGATCTCCGCCTTGTTTTCAAGCAAAAACGCCAAGACAGCCGTGATAACCAAAAGAGCTGAATCCAACGCCGAAATCAGACGTTCGGCACTTTCGACATTCCAAAAAACTATGGATATTTTTGAGTATTCCCTCTCGACTATTTCTTTTACGTTTGTAACCGCGACAGCTTTTTCGCTGAGCTTTATAAAGCTTTTAACCGCCCTCGCGAACGCGCCTGTTTTATAAACATCAAAGCTGTCTTTTGCGGTTATTTTATTCTTTTTAGAAGCAAATACAAAACGTGCCGTAAGCGCGCCGAATTCCAAAAAAATAATGATCTGCAATAGCAGCGCGAACACATAGACGGCGCACAGTCCTATAACCGCCGCCTGCGAATAGCCGTCAGTCAAATTAAAGTTTCGAAGCAAATCAGATAGACCCAACTATAAAACACCACCGTATAATTATCGCGTTTCCTTTACCATTTTAGCATAGTACAGTGCTTTTTCAAACATTTTTGTCACGATTTGAGAGTCTTTTCTTTTTAAGCGACAATTAAACCATTCGCTAAACTTGTCGCCTCAATCCCCCTCAGGCCCGCAGGGCGGCATAAGGGAGTGATTAAACCGCATGGTTATGATGCAATATATACGCAAAATACACGTAAAATCAGAAAATGTCTGTGCCTGACACTGACTTTTCCAATTTTATCTCATTTTATTCTCATTTGTGCATAATTTCGGCATTGACTTTAATTCCTACAATTTTTCTTGAATATAAAACATTTTTACGACTCAATTGCTTCTTATCAGTTGTGCAAATACACATAAGCAAACACCACCAAAAACCATATGCATCCTGCCGGTTTTTGTGCATAACGGCGAAAATTAAACTTAGTAGTTGTTGACTTTTTTACATGAGAATGTTTATAATTAGATGTTTGCAAATCCACGGCACGTTCGTATTGTTCACTTTGTGCAACTTTATGGGTGCCGTTTCCGAATTTGAGTATTCCTCAAAACGGTAAAATATTTTAGGAGGAAAAACATGTCAAAAGTTATGAAAACAATGGACGGAAATGCCGCAGCCGCATACGCTTCATACGCGTTTACGGAAGTTGCCGGTATTTACCCCATTACACCTTCCTCACCTATGGCTGAGCATACTGACGAATGGGCAGCTAACGGTAAAAAGAATATCTTCGGACAGACAGTAAGACTTGTAGAAATGCAGTCGGAAGCCGGCGCAGCGGGTACCGTTCACGGTTCTTTGTCCGCGGGCGCGCTAACTACCACTTACACCGCATCGCAGGGTCTTCTTCTTATGATACCTAACATGTATAAGATTGCCGGCGAACTGCTCCCCGGAGTGCTCCACGTTTCCGCAAGAGCGCTTGCAAGCCACGCATTGTCCATATTCGGTGACCATTCCGACGTTATGGCGTGCCGTCAAACAGGTTTTGCTATGCTTTGCTCTAACAACGTTCAGGAAGTTATGGACTTCGGCGCTACCGCCCACCTTGCGGCTATTAAATCCAAGGTTCCCTTCCTTCATTTCTTTGACGGTTTCAGAACGTCTCACGAAATACAGAAAATAGAATGCCTTGACTATGACGACCTCGCTAAGCTCGTTGACATGGATGCCGTTGCGGACTTCAGACAAAGAGCTCTTAACCCCGAACATCCCATACTGAAGGGCACGGCTCAAAACCCGGACATCTTCTTCCAGGCAAGAGAGTCTTGCAACCCGTTCTACAACGATGTTCCCGCTGTTGTTGAACAATACCTCGGAGAAATAAACAAGCTCACAGGCAAAAATTACTCGCTGTTTAACTACTACGGCGCTCCCGATGCCGACAGAATGATAGTTGCTATGGGTTCTGCCTGCGACTGTATCGAAGAGACTATCGACTACCTTTGCTCCAAGGGCGAAAAAGTCGGTATGCTTAAAGTTCACCTGTTCCGTCCGTTCTCGGTTGAGCATATGTTCAAGGCCATCCCCTCTTCCGTCAAGAAGATTTGCGTTCTCGACAGAACAAAAGAGCCCGGCGCTCTCGGCGAACCCTTGTACCAGGACATTTGCACGGCTTACTTCGAAAAGAACGAAAAACCCGTTATCATCGCCGGCCGTTACGGTCTCGGCTCAAAGGACGTTACCCCCGCTCAAATTATCTCAGTTTACGAAAACCTTGCCGCTAAAGAACCCAAAAACCATTTCACGGTCGGCATAGTTGACGACGTTACACACCTTTCTCTTAATGTCGGCGAAGAGCTCGACGTTACGCCTAAGGGCACAATAAGCTGCAAATTCTGGGGTCTCGGCTCAGACGGCACTGTCGGCGCCAACAAAAACTCCATTAAAATCATCGGCGATCATACGGATATGTATGCTCAGGCTTATTTCTCGTATGACTCGAAAAAATCAGGCGGTATCACACAGTCCCACCTGAGATTCGGCACAAAGCCCATACGCTCGACCTACCTCGTTAAGACTGCCGATTTTGTTGCCTGCCACAATCCTTCTTACGTGGACAAGTATGACATGCTTTCCGACCTTAAACCGGGCGGAACGTTCCTGCTTAACTGCCTGTGGAGCGGAGCCGAGCTTGAGTCCAAGCTTCCGGCCGAGATGAAGAGACAGATTGCCGCTAAGAACATCAAGTTCTATACCATCGACGGTATCGGCATTGCAAAATCACTCGGTCTCGGCAACAGAATCAACACGGTTTTACAGTCGGCATTCTTCAAACTCGCTAACATTATTCCTATCGAAGACGCTGTAAAACACATGAAGAAAGCTATTTTAGACTCGTACGGCAAAAAGGGCGAAAACATTATCAAGATGAACAACGATGCTGTTGACAGAGGCGTTGACGGTATGGTTGAAATCAAGGTTCCCGCTTCTTGGGCAAATGCCGTTGACAGTGCAAAGACTGTCGCAGACAGAAACGAACCCGACTTCATCAAGCAGGTTGTTTACCCCGTAAACGCGCAAAAAGGCGACTTTCTTCCCGTTTCGACCTTCAAAGGCAGAGAAGACGGTCACTTCCCGCAGGGAACTTCCGCTTACGAAAAACGCGGTATCGCGGTTGACGTTCCCAAGTGGATCCCTGAAAACTGCATACAGTGCAACCAGTGCTCGCTTGTTTGCCCGCACGCTTCTATCCGTCCCGTACTTGTTACGGCAGAAGAAAAGGCTAATGCCCCCGCAGGTTTTGAAACAATTAAGGCTACCGGCAAAGGCTTCGAAGACTACGGATTCAGAATGCAGGTTACTTCTCTTGACTGCGCGGGCTGCGGAAACTGTGCTCAGGTTTGCCCCGCGAAGAACAAGGCTCTTGTTATGGAACCCATTGAAGAGCATTTGAAGGAAATGGACAACTGGTACTACTTCATCGATAACATAGCTCCCAAGGCTAACCCGATGAACCCCGAAACCGTTAAAGGCAGCCAGTTCAACCAGCCCCTTCTCGAGTTCTCGGGCGCATGTTCCGGCTGCGGAGAAACTCCTTACACAAAGCTTATAACTCAGCTTTTCGGCGACAGAATGTATATCGCGAACGCAACAGGCTGTACATCGATCTGGGGCGGTTCCGCACCTTCGACACCGTACTGCACGAACCACTTGGGCAAGGGTCCCGCTTGGGCAAACTCGCTTTTCGAGGACAATGCGGAATACGGCTTCGGTATGCAGCAGGCTGTTAAACAAAGAAGAACAAAACTCGCGGAAGTTTTGAGTGTATTCGCTTCCAATGATTCTCCCGCCGAATGGGGCTTGAAAGAAGCTGCCTGCGAATGGCTCGAAAACATGGAAAACGCTGCCGGATCCAAAACTGCTGCCGAAAAAGTTCGCGAAGCTGTCAAGAAGGCTGATGCGGCTTGTGGAACATGCGGCTGCGAATGGGATAAGCTTTACAAGCATGTTAAAGAAAATGACGACATGCTCGTTAAAAAATCCATTTGGATTTTCGGCGGAGACGGATGGGCATACGACATCGGTTTCGGCGGACTCGACCACGTTCTCGCTTCCGGCGAAAACGTAAACATCCTTTGTGTTGACACGGAAGTTTACTCCAATACGGGCGGTCAGTCTTCAAAATCCACTCCCACCTCGGCTGTTGCTAAGTTTGCGGCTTCCGGCAAGAGAATCAGAAAGAAAGACCTCGGTATGATAGCAATGAGCTACGGTTACGTTTATGTCGCTCAGATAGCTATGGGCTCGAATCAAGCTCAGTGCGTTAAAGCAATTGCCGAAGCAGAAGCTTATGACGGTCCTTCGCTCATAATAGCATATGCTCCCTGTATTAACCACGGCATAAAAATCGGAATGGGCAACACTCAGCTTCAGGAGAAAAAAGCGGTTGAAGCCGGATACTGGCATCTTTACAGATACAATCCGACTCTCGAAAACGAAGGAAAGAATCCGTTCCAGCTTGACTCGAAAGAGCCGACTGCAGACTTTAAGGAATTCATCCTCAGCGAAAGCCGTTACTCATCGTTGAAGATTTCGTTCCCGGACGTAGCCGAAGAGCTGTTTGACCAGGCTCATAAAGACGCTGTAAGAAGATATGAAAGCTACAAGAGATTAGCGGAAGCCAAATGGTAAGATATTAACCCCGCTTTAACCGAAGTGTTTAATAAAATTAAGGCTGTATCAAGACGACTCCGTGTCGCGGCGATACAGCCTTTTTTTATCAGACAATCCAACATAAAATCTATTATCTCGACCAATTTATGTATAAATCGACAAAATCGCTTGTTGCGCATTGTTTGCGCTAAACCCCGAAATCACGCGCTTTTTAGCATTTTTTATCATAAATTTCAGCCGGATTGCTGAATATGATTGCATTGTCCCGGAATAAATGTATAATAATATGTATACCACACTCCGGCGCGGACTCCCGGGGAATGAATAGGGCGTGTTTGTTAATGAACGAAAACAACTGTCTTTCCAGAATCAAATGCCTGATTGTAGAGGATAACTATTTCGCAGCCGATATAATGGCAATTTTTTTCAAGAATAACAAGATTGAGTGCGAAATAGCCGAAAACGGAGAAATCGGGCTACAAATCTACACTCGTAACCCCGAGAAGTACGATGTGATTTTTTGCGACTTACAAATGCCCGTGATGGACGGAAACGAAATGACCAAACTGATACGCAGAAGCAAACTGCCGACAGCCGTAACTGTTCCGATTGTGGCTATGTCCGGAACCGTAACCGGCGATATCGTAAGCAAAATAGGATTCAGCTACTTTTTGAAAAAGCCTTTCGAATTGCATTCCTTGCTGTCTGTAATCAACCGTGTTCTGGACAAAAACAACCGGTAAAATTAGTCGGATTAGTCGGAAGTGCTGAAATTTGTTTATAATTACCGAGAAAGGAGATACGCGGATGTATTCCGAGTTTGCATATTCCGGGGAGATGCAGATAATCCTCGCTATAATTACCTATATCGAAACCTTTATTTCTATGTACGTTTTGTCAAACGTCATAATGACCACATTTAAAATCAAACAGGGGCGAAGACAGAAAATACTTTTTACTTTAATAAACGGTTCTCTGCTGCAAACCACCTTTGTTTATGCAGTATACATACTTGGCGGACATGTATCCTTTAGCCCTATTGTGTACGCCATCGTTGTGAGTGTCAATCCTCTTGCGGCCATGGTTTATTACTACAGCGCGCTGAAAATATTCAAGCTTTCAAGCGAGCGCTCGGTGAAATTAATGAGTTATATACTCATTTTTTGGTCAATGAAGGTTACGGTCGGCAGACTCATACACGCGGCGCGTTACATCGACCCGAGCCTAAGATACAACTACCTTATGGACGCGACTAATCAGTTGATAACGCTTTCACTGTTCTTACTGATTAATTATATCATGTTACATGCTCTCAGCAAAACCCAGATTAGCCTGAAGTTTTTCGACAACATGGTTTTCAACAAAAGAACAGACTTGATTTTCTACATATTCGAGGCTGTTTTTCTCTTTGCCGTCAGTGTAATCGTACCATTTGCCGTCACTGACCAGGTCAGTGCCAACGTAATCGTTGTTTTGATAATTTTACTGTTTACCCTCAGCAGCATATGCATAGATATCTTCAACTATAGCAATCAGGTTATCAGCAACCGCGATATCCATATCGGCGCGCTTTTCCGGGGGATGGAAGAACTGCGCGGAGTAAAACATGATTTTAACAATATTCTTCATACTTACAGCGGATATCTGGAACTGAAAGAATACGATAAGCTCGAGCGATACCACGCGTCACTTGTAGCGGCGACTTCCCATGCCGGAAGTACAACCGAGCTCGCTCAGAAAATGCAGGAAAACCCGCAGCTGATATCTCTTTTGATCAGCAAACTTGATTACGCCGAAAGAATGAGCGTCAAGCTCATCATCTCGCTCAAGTGCAGCCTGAACGACTTGTATATCGACAACACGGATATTTCGCTGATACTTGCGGACTTACTGGATAGCGCCATAGAAACGGCGAACGGCTCCGAACAGCGAAAAGTCTATCTTACAATCGAATCGAAGCAAACCGACTCAAAACTGATCATCGCCGCCTATAACAGCACCTACACAGATCTCCGAAACAGATTCTCCTATTCAAAAGACGCAGAAGTACGAAGGCAAAGAATACGCGGCTTCCTGAACAAATACGGTAATTGTTCTTACCAGACAGACTACCGGGATAAAGAGATTTCAACTTATATTGAACTCAGAAGAGCATAACGTTTTGTAGCGGAGGGAAGACTGTGCAACCTGAATTTGCATACAGCACTACGATGGAACTTTTTTTGGCGATACAAACCTATATAACCCACGCAATTTTGATGTATCTCATAGCAAATCTGATTCTGACAATATCAAACGAAAAAGCTTCGTTTAAGCAAAAACTTTTTTTTGCCTTCTGGATCGGCTGCGTGTTTTATACGTCAATTATCTATGGTTGTTATGCCTTCTTGGGCGATAGTTTGCTCATACCGATAATATATGCTCTTGTGACAAGTCCCAATCCGATACTCGGATATCTGTATTACATTGTCGGATGTAAAATCCTAAAGCTGTCTCCTGTTCGATCTATAAAGCTGATGGGCTACTTTTACGCATACTTTGTTTTCATCACAAATATAATGCGGCTGCTTATAGCTCTGATGCCGATCGAAACATCACCGAGATATAATTACTTGCAAAACGCCGAGCGATTGGCCGTGTACCTGATTATTCTGTTCGTCATATACTTCCTGACAAAATACGTGATCATCAAAACAAAACTAAAGGTCAGGCTTGTTGACAGCGTATTTATTGATCTGAAAAAAGAACGGCTTATATACTTGGCAAAAATATTATTCCTGTATACACTGACAACATTACTGCCAATGGGTATAAACGATAATATCGCGGGTTCGGTAATCGTTATCCTCGTGCTGCTGTTTTTCTTCGCTTTAAACATTGTACACGACCTGTTCGCTTCACTAAAGGTTGAGCTTGAAAACAAAGAAGTCCATATTAATCTGCTCTCAAAAGCGGCTAACGATTTCAGCGGTATCAAGCACGATTTGAACAATATTTTACAGACCTACAGCGGTTATCTGGAACTGGGCAGCCTTGAAGGTCTGAAAAAGTACCACTCGTCGGTAATCCATCTCGCCGTAAGCGCGGGAAACTCGCTTGATTTAAGCCGCAAAATGGAGGAAAACCCTGCTTTTATATCACTTCTGGCAAGCAAACTCGAACATGCGGAAAAAACAAATGTCGCAATGACCATATCACTGCTGTGCAATACAAACGATTTGTATGTAGACAGCCTTGACATCTGCCGCTGCGTTGCCTGCCTTTTGGATAACGCCATCGAAGCTGCAGTTGAAGCTGAGCAAAAGAAAGTATGCTTCACGCTCGAACAAAAGCCGGACGGCTCAAAACTGATGATTATCACAAACAACACCGCTAAACAGGTAGACATTACGAGTGTCGGCACTGCGGGAGTAACAAGCAAAAAAGGCCACCGCGGCCTGGGACTTAACAATGTGAGAAAAATACTGTCCAAATATGGAAACTGCGCCTTTAATATTACTTACTATAACTTTGAATTTTCCGCTTACATGGAACTGCGCAGGGTTTAAAGTGGCAGTGGTGCAAAACTCGAACTTTTCGCAACAGTGTCCGAAAGATATCGGCAGGCGAAGCCCGGTTTATGAGTTCTAAATTCTAGAGGGTGAGGAGTTTTGCACCCGATTATGAGTCAAAAACCGGTATTGCACCGTTGCCAAATATTACTTCGGCAATAATATCAGCCGTGTATCTGTCCAAAATCAATTAATCAGCGTTTAACTGTAATATTACGTCGCCGATTGATTTGGCAACCGTTTCGGCGACGTAACCCATTATTAACCTTCCTATTCCGTAAACGGGCTTGAGCATGTCAGACTTTAACATCAAACATTTTCAGTATCGGAGCATATCTTTTCCTTTCCTCCGGCGGCAGTGAATCAGCCATAGCCTGAACCATGAGCATTTGCTCTTGTTTCGAAAAATCGCGGCCTTTGGGCGTTTTTTTGGAGAAATCCATTATTTCTTTGAGCGCTTCTATCTGATTCTTTCCGTCGAGTCGCACGGCAAGTTCGCGAAACGCTGCGGCCCTCTCGGGCTCAAGATTTTTGAATTCCGGTTTTAAAAGCATGGCATCTATATCTATCAACCGTTCATCACCTCCAAGCTGTTCATGAGATTATGCATGTTTATCATTACGTCGATTTTGCTCGCCGTGCGCTCGTCAACATATTGTTTCGCGGTTTCCAGCATTTCGACTCGCTGCATGCCGTCTTGAGTGTTTGCGGCAGTTATCGCATACGCTTCTATCATTGACTTCATGCGCATCATTCTGTTCATTATTTCGAACTGTCTGCGCATCTCCGCGTTCATATACGGCATAAAAATGTTCAGCATCTCGGAGAACATCCTCGGGTCGTTCGGCATGTTTGAGTGCGATAGCTGCAGTTCTTTCATGCGTTCCGCAGTCCTTGACGCACTTTCGTATATTTGCATAAACTCGGTCATTTCCATAAAAATAACTCCCATCATCCTAGTAGTCTATACTATGCGGCGGGAGTTAGAAAAAACACAAAGGCTGTTCGTTTAGTCCGTTTTCAACTTTATTGGGCATGTTGAAAAATTGCCTCGCGGCTTTCAACACTTCCTTATTCACTAAATCGTCCAAAGCCTCGCGTCTGTATCGCAGGACATTTCAAAACCTCCGACGGGCGACAGTGAAACGTCGAAAACCCGGGGAGCTTCCGGCGCGGCGCGGCGCTTGAACTGATTGTTTACAAAACGCCTAAAGAAAAGATTCAATGTCGCTTCTATTGTATTATCTTCATAAACACCGGCGAAAGCATGCTTCGCTATAAACGCGATTTTTTGCGGAGAAAAGCCGTACTTTAAAGCGTAATACATAAAAAAGTCGTGAAGTTCGTAAGGCCCGAGTATGCTTTCAGTCTTTTGCGTAATCTCATCGATACCGTTCGGCGGCAGAAGCTCAGGGCTTATAGGCGTATCTATTATATCAAAGAGTATGCTGCCCGCTTCTTCAAATGCGTTTTCGGCCGCATGCCGCAGCAATACCGGTATCATAGTCTTTGGTATGCCGCCGTTTACACAGTACATCGACATCTGGTCCCCGTTATATGTGCAAAAACCGAGGGCTGCCTCAGACAGATCCCCTGTGCCGACTGCCAAGCCGTTTTCCAGACCCGCGACATCCATAAGCACCTGTGTGCGTTCCCTGGCTTGGACATTTTCGAAGGTTACTCCCCTATGACCCTCAGGCATTCCGATATCTTTAAAATGAACGGAGCAGGCATCTTTTATCGATATAACCCTCGCGGTTATGCCCAACTCGCGCATGAGTTTGAGCGAATTTGCGTATGTCCGCCCGGAGGTTCCAAAGCCGGGCATCGATATCCCGATAATGTTTTCCCTAGGCCAGCCGGCATAATCATAGGTCGCAACGACGGAAACAAGAGCAAGCGTTGAATCAAGACCCCCCGATATAGCGAGGACACTTTTCTTTATTCCGGTATGAACAAGCTTTTTATACAATCCGGCCATTTGTATGTTCAGTATATCCCTGAAATATAAATCCGCGTCCCGGGAGTTCTCGGGCAAAAAAGGATTTCGGCTGATTTTTCTTATGAGCTTGCTTTTAAAAGGCGGTTCAAAATCCAGATTTACGGTCTCGACTTTTGGATACTCGGGTTTGGCGCTGCGTTGACGTTTGGCGCTCCTCAACAGCTCCGTATCGACATCCGCAATGCACAGGCTGCCGTTTTTTGAAAACAATTCTCCTCTTGCAAGCAGCCTGCCGTTTTCAAACACACACGAGCGCCCGGCATATACTTTTTCGTTTGTAGATTCGGTTATCCCGCCGGAGCTGTATACAAGGGAAACTCCGTTTGTTTCGGAAAAAAGATTCAGCCTTGTGTTCAAAACATCGCCCGAATATGCAAGTTCGCATTGCGAAGCGGGGCAAACTATTATATCGGCATAACCAAATTTATCGCCCGAGAGCTCACTGTCAAAGCATATCGCGAGTGAAGCGCCTTTGCTTCCGTATTCGTAAACATATCTGCCAAACGGCACAGTATTGCCGTTTATTTCCAATAGTGAATTCTCCGAGCTGTCAAAAAACTGCCGCGAACGCTCTCTCTTGGGTTCAATGCCCGCAATCCGTCCGTTACAGATCAGCGCCGCGCAGTTAAAAAGTTTTTCTTTCACACGTACCGGCAGGCCCACAACAGCAGTTATGCCTTCAGAGGCTTTGCATATCCTCTCAAGCGCCTCAGCCGACCTGTCGGTTAACAGACTGTTAAAAAACAAGTCTCCGCAGTGTTTTCCCGTTATGCAAAGCTCGGGAAAAACAATAACATCCGCGCCCTTCGTTTTCGCCTTTTCCATAAACGATATTATTTCCTCTGTATTAGCTTCAATGTTTGAAACCGCCGTTTTCGGGACAGCGGCAGTCACCCTTACAAATCCGAACATATAAACGCTCCTTCGCCCGCAAAATATTATATTACCTCGGAAGTTAAATACCGCATAAAACACTTACGCGGTTACTCATGCCGAACAGACGCGTCTGCGTCTTAGCGAGGGAACAGCAAAATATAGCGTTTCCTATATTTTGCTGCCGAAGTAATATTTTCAAGCGGCGTTACCGCAAATGCCTACGGTATATATTTTACCAATCTTATTAAAAAAAGTCTACGAGAAGGACAAATTTAAAATTAATTACCAAAACAGGCAGGCCTTTTCTGTTCTTTTCAGCTTTGTTCATGAAAGCAACATTTAAATCGTTACTGTAGAAATTTTCCTTTATGTGAGCTATAATATTACAGAGGAAGTTGATTGTCGTATTTTTTGGCACGCTATTACCGAGGTACTAATACTTTGGATATTTACACCTATAATAGGAAGGGAGTCGCCGTTATGAGCATTATTATTGAAGAAGTCGGCCCCGGCATATACAGCTTGTTTGAAAATTTCGTTAGGATGTATCTTGTGTCCGGAAACGACAGAGCGCTGCTTATCGATACCGGTCTCGGAGGAGATAATTTAAGGCAAAAAGCGGAAAAGCTCAGCGATAAGCCATATGATGTGGTAATAACCCACAATCATTACGACCACATCGGTGGTACGGGCGAGTTCGAAAGCGTTTACGCTCACGGTTTGGACAAGACCTTTATTAAATGCGCGGTAAACGAAATTGCGGACGGCAAGCTTTTTGAGCTTGGCGGAGTTACGCTTGAAACCGTTCACATACCGGGGCATACTCCGGGAAGTATCGCGCTGTATGACCGGAAACGAAAATTGCTGTTCGGCAACGACACTTTGCAGGAGGGTCCTGTTTTTCTGTATGCGCCGAACTGCGATTGCGAAAATTATATAAAAAGCCTGAAAAGGCTTAAAACTTTGGATTTTGACCTGTGCTATACCGGACACCACAGAATGACTGTTGACAAGAGTTACGCGGACGATCTCATTGAGCTTACGGCTTTATATCTACAAAAAAAGCTCAGGGCCGAGCCGTTCGAATCAAACGGGGAAACGAGATATATTTACAGGCACAAACGTGCTTCAATATTCGGGAAACCGGAATTATCGGAGGAATAAAATGTCTGACTGTGCGGAAAGATTTTTAGAAGCCTATAAAAAGCTTGAGTTTTTTGGCAGAAACACATTTTTTGAAGACGCGAAAGACAACGACAATATAATCGGGCGCATGGTTGTGCTACCGGAGCTGACAAAATACAGAGACGAGCTAAACTATTGCCGTGTTGTGCGGAACTTCCTGATGCATAATCCGAAGGTCGGCGGGCATTACGCCGTTGAGCCCTCAAACGAGATGATTGCGCTTCTCGAGAGACTCACGGAATCATTGATGACGCCCGAACTCGCCGTAGATATATGTACACCGCGCAAGGACATGCTCTCAGTGAATACAAGCGAAAACCTTTTTGACGTTCTCAGAAGAATGCGCTTAAAATCGTTCTCACATGTTCCTGTTTTCCATAAGAACAAGTTTCTCGGTATTTTCAGCGAATCATCCGTCACTACATACATGCTTCGCAACCAAGAGCTTAACATCGACGCGGAAACGAAAATCTACTATTTCTATCCCGTTATAGATTATACCGACGACATGAACAGCCATTCTATCGTGTTTGTGGACGAACTGATGCGCTTTGACGAGCTGAGGAGAATTTTTGACGGCTACTACCGCAATGGGACTCCCCTATCGGCATGTTTTATAACAAAAAAGGGTAAATGGACAGAGCCGATTATAGGCATGATAACACCGTACGATATACTTGAGCATTATTCGGACAAAGAGACAAGCGTTGACCTGTTCGAAGAAGACGAGATATAAAAATATGACAATTATGAAATATAACAACATTAAACAACAAGGAGACAAACGTGTACTTTGAATCTCACGCGCACTATGACGACAGCCGCTACGATATCGATAGGGAAGCGGTTTTCGAACAAATAAAACAGGCCGGCGTTCATACGGTAATAAACGTCGGAGAATCAATGAGAACATCGAGACTTAGTATCGAACTTGCGGAAAAATATGATTTCGTGTATGCCGCAGTCGGAGTTCACCCTCACAATGCGGAAAAAATGCTGACACGTGATTTTGACGAGCTCAGAATAATGGCAAAGCACGATAAAGTCGTAGCCATAGGTGAAATCGGGCTGGATTTCTACTATGACAACAGTCCGAGATACGTTCAGGAGCTCAGATTTATAGACCAGCTCGGACTTTGCCGCGAAACAGACCTTCCTGCAATAATACACTCAAGAGACGCGGACGGCCTGACTTTTGATATTATAAAAGAAAGCGGAGTACGCAAAGGTGTTATCCATTGCTACGGGGGAAGCCCCGAACTTGCCGCCGAATACGTTAAACTCGGCTTTTATATAGGTGTCGGCGGAATCGTCACATATAAAAACGCCAGAAAGCTTGTCGAAACGACTCGTAATATCCCGATAGAGTCTATTTTGATAGAAACAGACTGCCCATATTTATCACCCGAGCCAAAACGTGGTTTGAGAAACATGTCTGGTTTTCTACCGTTTATCGTAGATAGAATTAGTGAAATTAAACAAATTACGCATGATGAGACCGCAAAAATCACCTCTGAAAACGCGAGGTCGCTTTTTGGCGTAAATTAAATGTTGCTAAAATGTTACGAATGTGTTAAAATTTCATAGTGTCAGATTAAGATAGAATATGTTGTTTACCTAACATATTCTTTTTTGTCGGGAAAAATCGTAATTATTGCCGCAAAAGAGTAACTCTCTCCCTAATATTGCGCAAAATTTTACGATTTAGGTTATTTTTTCAAAAAACACTTAATACGATTTTATTACGAAATTTTTACATGAATCAGGGGCATACAAAGAAAGATAAAACCCCGAGAGGTAGGAGGAAAAATGAAAGCTTTTTTAAGAACGGCAGCGTATCTGCTTGTGATACTGCTGGTTTTTACAGGCTCAGTCAGCGCGTTAAGCGCGCAAACAAAAGATGTTTTTCTCTCCGATAACGGAGGCGAGTTTGTAAGATATAAGACAAACGCGAAAACTGTGGCGGAATTTTTTAAGGAAAGAGACATCAACGAGGACGATATAGCAAGAGTTAACTATTCTTACGACACGCCAATCAGCGATTACTTGATGATAAAAGTCAGGCGCGCGGTAACGGTTAGCCTTCATATCGAAGATAACGACGCAATAGCGGTTAAAACGAGAAGCAGAACGCTTGAAGAATTCGTCAGAGAATATTCGGACGAAACGGACAAGACCTTCGACTACGACGCAGCTCTTGCCGGAGACGAACTGACGGACAAAACAGAAATATACTTAAGAGAAAATTTTAAAACAACGGCTGAAGAAATCGTTACACTGCCGTACGAGACAGTTTATGTACAAAACTCGGATGCTTTGACCGAAGAAGTAGTTTCGGCCGGAGAAGCCGGACGCAGAGTGATAAGACGCGAACTCTCATATGAAGCAGGAAAGCTTGCCGAGACGACGGTTATTTATGACAAGGTCGAGACCGAACCCGTTAAACGTATTGTATTCACGCCGACGGATAAATCGGTTTCGTCCTCGGAAACGGAAACTATATCCTATGAAGGGCCGATTACTTTTAAGGCCACTGCCTATACTCTTGCGCCGTGCTGCGTCGGACAGTACTACAACAGCCCGTACTACGGGCTAACCGCTTCAGGAATGAAAGCGAGAGTCGGCGTTGTGGCGGTTGACCCGAAGGTAATACCTCTTGGAACAGAACTGTATATTTCCGGTTACGGCTATGCAATTGCCGGAGATACGGGCGGAGCGATAAAGGGGAACAAGGTCGATTTGTTCTTCGATACCCTCGCCGAGTGCTACCAGTTCGGTGCCAGAAATGTCGAGGTTTATGTTATTAAGTAAATACTGATGTTTTACCGCGACGGCAAAGCAAAAACAGATACTAACCGCATCATACAAATCAGTGATGCGGTTTTTGTTTTGTTCTGCGGATTTTCAAGGGAGTCCTGCGGCAGCAAAAAAACAGTTTCTTTTTTTTACCCGTTGAGGTATACTTAGTGAGTGCGTGAAACAGCGCAATACCGTGTTCAGACAGATAAACAGGCAGAGGCTACAAGCTTTATCGGACGAACATTCTCTAAGGAGCAAACAATTGGAAATTCCTTTATTAAGTTTGAAGCACATTTCTAAATATTACGGTTCCAGCCATGTGCTTGATAATATAAATCTAGATATATACAAGGGTGAGTTTGTTACGCTTCTCGGCTCTTCCGGCTGCGGAAAAACGACGCTTTTAAGAATAATTGCCGGTTTTGAAGCCGTCGCCTCCGGCGAGGTTTGGCTTAACGGCGCTAACATAACCGCGCTCCCCCCGGAGCGCCGCCATGTCAATACAGTGTTCCAGAGCTATGCCCTTTTCCCGCATATGAACGTTTACGACAACATCGCGTACGGACCGAAGATACGCAAAATACCTAAGGACCGGATAAAATCCGCAGTCGAGGACATGTTAAGGCTTGTTAAGCTGGAGGGCTTTGAAAAACGTATGCCGACAGCCCTTTCGGGAGGAGAGCGCCAGCGCGTTGCTATCGCGAGAGCTCTTATAAACCGGCCGGAGATGCTTCTGTTGGACGAACCTCTCGGTGCCCTGGACCTCAAACTGCGCAAGCATATGCAAACAGAGCTTAAACAGCTTCAAAAGGCTACCGGCGTTACGTTTATCTATGTTACGCACGACCAGGAGGAAGCACTGTTTTTGTCCGACAAAATCGCTGTTATGAACAACAAAGGCGTGTGCCGGTACGGTACTCCCGAGGAAATATACAACAACCCCGTAGATTTTTTCACCGCGAGCTTTGTCGGCGAGCGGAATATTTTTGAGGTACAAGTGCTTGAAAGCAATGAAACCGGCTCTTTGGTCGAGTTCAACGGTAGCGTTTTCCGCGCATCTGGTGTCCCGAAGTCCAAAAGGACTCGAGCCGCAGTAATGTACGATGCGGTTAACGTCAGCACGGATAAGGCCGGAGGCGGTATCACTGCCACGGTTTTGGGTCAATCTTATGTCGGAGCCCAAACAAGGCTCGACCTTGATTGCGGCGGAACTATGATACGCGCCGTAGCCTACAACAAAAAATATCCCGTAAGCGCCGGAGAAACGGCGTATATAAATTTCGGCCCGGAAGATGTTTTGCTTCCCGAAGGCGGGGAACTGCCATGAAACTGAGACAACTTTTCAAGCGTCTGCCTTTAGCCGTTGTTTTCATCTGGGCGGCAGCTATGATAATAATTCCGCTCGTTTATGTGATTGTTATGAGCTTTACGGGTCATAACGCAGCGGGCGAAACCGTCGCGACTGTCAAAAACTATACTAAAATATTCGATCAGACCTATTTGAGAATATTTCGGCGCTCTCTGATGATTGCGCTTTCGACAACTGTACTGACACTTCTTGTCGGATACCCTTTCGGATATTTTCTCGCGCGTGTGAAAAAAAAGTACAAAACGTTTTTTTTACTTGCTGTTATGATACCTTTTTGGACCAACAGCCTGCTCAGGCTTTCGGGCTGGATGATACTTTTGCAGAGAAAGGGCGTTATCAATAACGTGCTTATGTCTCTGCGCATAATTAAAGAGCCTCTCAGGCTCATGAACAACGACATCTCCGTTTTGATCGTAACGGTATATATATTGCTGCCGTTTATGATACTCCCGATATTCAACGCGGTCGACAAGATGGATAAATCCGTGCTTGAGGCTTCGGCGGATCTGGGAGCCGGCAAGATCAAAACATTTTTCAGGGTAACACTTCCCATGACCGTTTCCGGCATAGCCGGCGGCTGCACTCTTGTTTTTATCCCGGCTGTCGGACTATATTTTATCTCCGACAGAATCGGAGACGGCAAGGTTCTTCTCCTTGGCGAGCTGATACAGTCACAGTTTGTTAAGTCGACAAGGAACTGGGAATTCGGAGCGGCGCTCTCCGTTATCATGATTGCGGGCATACTTGTATTTGTGTTTATAGCCTTAAAAACTTCCGGAGATAAAGAGGGAGGGCTCATAAATATCTAAGCAAAAAAGATTCGGCTTCGGTTCATTTTATATGGCCGTTATTTTGGTTTTTCTATACCTTCCGATTGCTGTCGTCGTCGTATTCTCGTTTAACTCCGGCAATAACGTGGCACTCTGGAAAGGATTTACGACGGATTGGTATCTCAGACTGCTTGACGAGCGTATTTTAAAGGATGCACTGTTTACCAGCCTGAAAGTCGGCCTGCTTGCCTCCGCCCTGTCCTGCGTTATCGGAACCGTCGGTGCTTTTTCGGCAGAGGCCTTGTCAAAAAAACTCAGAAGACTTTTAAACGGAGTAATATATATTCCGCTCGTTGTGCCTGAAATAGTAATGGGTGTGGCGTACTTGCTTGTATTTTCGGTCATATCGTCAAACCCCGGCCTCTCTTCACTCGTCGCGGCCCATACGGTGTTTTGCATCCCCTATGTTTATCTTCTGGTCGGAATGCGGCTGCGCTCGTTTGATAAATCTATAGTCGAAGCGGGGCGTGACTTGGGCGCTAAGGGCTTCACGCTGTTCAGAACCGTTGTGCTTCCGATAATTTCTCCGGCGGTATTCTCGGGGGCAATGCTTTCTCTCGCAATGTCGCTTGACGATCTGATCGTCAGCTCGTTTGTTGCGGGCCCGGCTACAACGACTTTGCCAATGTATGTATACGGTTCGCTAAAACGCGGTCTGACCCCGAAGATCAACGCGCTCTGTACCATAGTTTTTGTGTTCACATTCGCAGCCGTGTGCTGCGTGCAAATATTATCCGCAAAAAAACAAGGAGGAAAAAATGAATAGATTCAGAAAAATTTTAGCATTTACGCTGTGTACCGTACTCGGGTTATCCGCCGTACTCGGAAGCACAGGCTGCTCGTCCGACAAAAAAGTTTTAAACGTGCTTACGTGGGCAGACTATATCCCAGGAGACGTAGTAAAAGATTTCGAAAAAGAAACCGGAATAAAGGTTAACTACTCCACATTCGGTGATAACGAGGAGATGTACGCGAAGCTTAAGGCTCAAAAGAACTCTTACGATATAGTTGTTTGCAGCAACTATATAATACCCCAGATGATTGACGAAAATATGCTTGAGCCTATAGATAAAAATAAAGTAAAAAACTACGACAATCTCAATCAGGTTTACCTTAACCAGTACTATGACCCCATGAACAAATATTCCGCACCGTATACCGCATACGCGCTTGTTATGCTTTACGACGAAGCGGCCGTCGGTCACGAGATAAACGGTTACAACGATCTTTGGGATGAAGCTCTGAAAGAGAAAATCGTTTTAGCCTGCGAAAAAAGAGAACTAATCGGACTCGTTCTGCAATCGCTCGGCTATTCGCTCAATGATACGGATCCCGCGCATCTTGAAGAAGCCGAAAACAAGCTCATGCTGTTCAAAGAGAACATTTTGAGATTCGATCCGGACTATCCGCACAACTCAATGATACAGGGTGACGCGACCGTCGGCCTTATGTACCCGTCTCAGGCTGTTGCCGCACTTGAAGAAAAACCCGAACTTAAGGTTTGCTATGCGGAAGAAGGCATGTCGATAGGCACGGACAATGTCATAATCCCCTCGGGCGCGCCGAACTTGGAAAACGCGTTTACTTTCATGAACTATATACTTGACGGAAAAGTCAGCGCAAAAATTTCGTCAATAATAAATTACGCAAACACAAACAACGCTGCGGCAGAATTTCTTCCCCAAAGTTTCCTGGACAACCAAATCGTTAACTTGCCGGCCGATAAACTGAAAAATGCCGAAACCATAAGACTTATGGGTGATAAAGAGTCTTTATACGACCAAATTTGGGATAGATTCATGAGCAAATAGCCGTACAAAACGGCATGATCTTCAATAACCGGATTTACGCGCCGCCCGCTTTTTTGCGGCAACAATTTTCCCCAAAACTATTGCAATTAAAGTTTTTTGTGCTATACTTTATAAGTTGAATAGTTACTTGAGCGGAGTGGGTGAAAACCCACTCCTGTTTATTGAAGCAGATCACGCCGGAACCGGTATAGTCCGGTATCGTCGCACTTGCCGCGGTACGGATTTCCGGCTCACATATACAAGGAGGAGATATAAAAGAATGGATAACGCAACCGAGTTAATTGATGCCTTAGTGCAGATAGAAAAAGAAAAAGGCATAGATAAAGAAACTATATTTTCGGCAATCGAAACAGCTCTTGTTACGGCGTGCAAAAAGAATTTCGGAACAACTATGAACGTAAAAGTCGTTGTTGACAGGGATAACGGAAAAGTCAGCGTTTACGCTCAAAAGATGGTAGTTGAAAACGTAACTGACGACAGCGCGGAGATTTCCGAGGATGAAGCCAAGAAAATCAACCTGCGCTACAAAGTCGGAGATATAGTAGATATCGTGGTAACCCCGAAAAATTTCGGAAGAATTTCTGCGCAAACGGCTAAACAGGTCGTAATGCAAAAGCTCAGAGAGGCCGAAAGAGAACTCACATTTAAAGAGTTCAGAACAAAGGAAAGAGATATAGTAACAGGCATAGTACAGCGCAGAGACAAGAAAAACGTTATTGTTACAATCGGAAAAACAGACGCGATTCTTGTTCCGAACGAACAGGTTCCGACCGAAAACTACGTGTTTAACCAACGCCTGAAGTTTTATGTGGTCGAAGTCAAGCAGACTACCAAGGGGCCGCAGATAAATATTTCGAGAACTCACCCCGAGCTTGTTAAACGCTTGTTCGAACAGGAAGTACCCGAGGTTTTCGACGGTATAGTCGAGATAAAGGCTATATCCCGCGAAGCGGGTTCCAGAACGAAAATCGCGGTATATTCCAACAACCCCGATATAGACGCTGTCGGTGCCTGCGTCGGTCAAAACGGAAGCAGAGTCAACTTCGTCGTTACAGAGCTTAACGGCGAAAAAATCGATATCATCACCTGGAGCCCGGACCCGAAACAGTTTGTTGCCGCGGCACTTAGCCCGAGCGAGGTGCTCGCAGTCGCAACAACACCCGATGACCGTTCCGCAAGGATAGTCGTACCCGATAACCAGCTGTCTCTCGCAATCGGTAAGGAAGGCCAAAACGCAAAACTCGCGGCAAGGCTGACCGGCTGGAGAATAGACATAAAGAGTGAAAGCCAGGTACAGGGAACCGATTTTGTATCCGAAGATGACTACCTCACGGACGAGTACTACGACAAGTATTACAACGATGAAGAAGAAGAGTACGACGACGTTTACGATGACGAAGATGCCGGTATAATTGCCGATGATTACGAAAAGCAGTACGGCGAGTACTACGGAACCGAATACGTCGAGGAAGAGGGGAAGTAAGGCTGTGACTCCGAAAAAGATACCGCTTCGCAAATGCGGCGGCTGTCAGGAAATGAAACCGAAAAAAGAACTGATCAGAGTAGTTCGAAACGACAGCGGAGAGATATTTATCGATAAAACAGGAAAGAAAAACGGCAGGGGCGCATATATATGCCCTGCGGTAATCTGCCTTGAGAGAGCGATGAAAACCAGAAGCCTTGAAAGGTCATTCGGCTGCGCCATACCCGCAGAAATTTACGGTCAACTGAAAACAGAGTTGGAGCAGGACATACATGAATAAAGAAATCGCTGAAAAAAAGCTGTATTCTCTTCTCAGCCTCGCCCAAAAAGCAGGCATGTTAAAATCGGGAGAATTCGCTTGCGAAACGGCATTTAAAGCTCGAGAGGTGAAACTCGTTATCGTTTGCGAGGACGCTTCAGACAATACAAAGAAAAAGTTTTCTCAAAAAGCATTCTTCTACGAACGGCCTTATTATGTTTTCGGCAGCAAAGCCGGACTTGCCGCAAGCCTCGGAAAAGAAAACCGCGCAACCTGTGTTATAACGGAACAGGGGTTCGCGTCGAAAATTGAACAGCTTCTGAAAACCTACGGACAAGACGAAGGCAAAGAGGATGCTTAAGAGTCGTAATACCGGTTAAACCGCTTTGGGACGATTGCTTGGCAAACAGGATTTCTCCTGTGATCTTAAAAGCTTTGCCGGCATCAACAACGAGAGTGTAAAAACCCCTCCGCAACGGATTTTTTTGACACTCCCATAAAAATAACGAAACGCACGGAGGTGCATATATGTCGAAAATACGAGTGCATGAGCTCGCTAAACAGCTTAACGTCGAAAACAAAGCTTTGCTGGATAAGCTGGACGAGTTCGGTATAACAGGAAAAAAACATTCCAGCAGCCTTGAGGAGGACGAAATTAAGAAGGTTTTGTCCCACTTCTCTTCAAAACAGGCAAAACCTGCGGAAAAGGCAGCTGAGCGCCCTGCGGACAAACACGCGGAAAGCGTTCCCCAAAGACGCGAGCCTATTCAGAGGCAGACATCGGGTGAAGCTACGCCGGCGCAGAATACGGCAAAACCTGCCAAAGCCCCGCAGGGGCTAAGACAAGAGGCAGAAGCCCACTCCCCTTCAAAAACCGAGAAAGAGCGTACTCCCGTTCAGAGACACGCTCCTCAAAGAATAGCATATTCATCCGACAGACCAAACGTAAACAGAACTATTAACGTTCACCAGCGTCCGCCTCAGCAAAAACCTGTTCCTACACAAGGCGCGCAAAAACACCCGGCAATTCCACAAAGGCCGGAAAGCCCTGCCGCCGGTAATACGGAAAAAACGGCAAACCCCGCCGCAGGCGAAGTCCGAAACACGGCGACACCCGAGACGGTAAAGCCCTCTGTTATACAGGCTCAACCTGTTGCGGAACAAAAAAAGACAGTTGAACATATCGATAAAAAACCGGCTAAGCCCGAGCTTGCCGCAGAAGTCAAAACGGAAGAGGTTAAGATTACGGACAAAACGGTGACATTAGAACCCGCGAAGGTCGAAGAAAAGCCCGCGGTAAAGACAAACACGGCAACACAGCCCACTTCGGAGCAAAGACCTTCCGCAGGGGACAGACCGGCTCACGGAGCAAGAGCTGCACAAGGAGACAGACCTCCGTATCAGCAGAGAACCGGAGCACAAGGCGACAGACCGCCGTACCAACAGAGAACCGGCCAGAGTGACAGACCTCCTTACCAACCCAGAACGGGCGCGCAAGGAGACAGACCTCCGTACCAGCAGAGAACCGGTCAGGGCGACAGGCCTCCGTACCAACCCAGAACGGGCGCGCAAGGAGACAGACCTCCGTATCAGCAGAGAACCGGTCAGGGCGACAGGCCTCCTTACCAACCCAGAACGGGCACGCAAGGAGACAGACCGCCGTATCAGCAAAGAACCGGCCAGGGCGACAGACCTCCGTATCAGCAGAGAACCGGTCAGGGCGACAGGCCTCCGTACCAACAAAGAACCGGCCAGGGCGACAGACCGCCGTATCAGCAGAGAACCGGTCAGGGTGACAGACCGCCGTATCAGCAGAGAACCGGTCAGGGCGACAGACCGCCGTATCAGCAGAGACCTCCGTTTGGCGGCGGAAGACCGTCTGATTCGGGTTTCGGCAAAGATAAGCCCGGATTTGATAAATCAAGATCACCGAGACCGGACTTTAAGTCGAGAGATAAAGCACCGGCAGCAGCTCCGCCGAAACAGGACAAAGACTATTTGCGCAGAATTACAAAGGATCCGGTTCGTAAGGACCGAATAACCGACCAGGAGGAAGGTCTTCTTTCGAGACCGTCTTCGAAAAAGCCGGCAAAAGCGAAATCCAATGAACCTATTGTTATTCAGATACCCGAAAAAATTACGCTTAAGGCCCTTGCGGAAAAGATGAATGTCGCCGGCAACGACCTTATTAAAGCGCTGATGAAAAAGGGTATGATGAAAACCCTTAATACGGACGTTGACTTCGAAACGGCCTCTTCGATTGCTGTCGACTACAACATACTCGTTGAGCAAATGAAGGTTATCGACCCCTTCGAGGATGTTTTCGCCGAAAAAGACGATGAAAAGGATCTCGTAGGAAGACCTCCCGTTGTGGTTGTAATGGGTCACGTTGACCACGGAAAGACATCACTGCTCGACGCTATCAGAAGCAGCAAGGTTGCCAGCGGAGAAGCCGGCGGTATAACCCAGCATATCGGAGCATACACGGTCACGATACACGGGAAGGCAATTACCTTCCTCGACACTCCCGGTCACGAAGCCTTCACGGCTATGCGTATGAGAGGCGCAATGATAACCGACATAGCGATACTCGTTGTCGCTGCTGACGACGGCGTTATGCCTCAGACGATTGAAGCCATTAACCACGCAAAAGCTGCCGGCGTAGAAATTATCGTTGCCATAAACAAAATAGACAAACCGAGCGCAAACCCGGACAGGGTTAAACGCGAGCTTACCGAGCACGAAATTGTTACCGAGGACTGGGGCGGCAGCACCATAAGCGTACCCGTATCGGCCGTTAACCACACCGGCATCGATCAGCTTCTCGAAATGATACTGCTCGCGGCAGAAATGAAAGAGCTTAGAGCCAATCCTTCCGCAAGAGCGAGAGGAACGATTATCGAGGCATCTCTCGACAAGGGCAAAGGACCCGTTGCAACGGTTCTTGTTCAAAACGGAACGTTGAGCATCGGCGATCCAATCGTAGCCGGCGGTACCTACGGCAAAATCAGAGCGATGATGGACGACAAGGGCAATAAGGTCAAAAAAGCGCCCCCGTCAACACCTGTTGAAATACTCGGTCTCCCGGATGTTCCTTTGGCCGGAGATCTGTTCTTTGTCGCCGAAAGCGACAAATACGCGAGAAACGTTGCCGAGCAGGTTGTGGCAAAGAACAGAGTAAAGCTTATCGGCCAAAACGCTCCGAAAGTTTCGCTTGATGACCTGTTTGAACAGATAAAAGCCGGGAATATTAAAGACCTGAACATTATCGTTAAAGCAGACGTTGCCGGCTCTGTCGAAGCCATACGCTCAAGCCTCGAAAAACTTTCGAACGATGAAGTCAGAGTCAGGATTATTCACGGCGGCGTAGGCGCGATTAACGAATCGGACGTTATGCTTGCTTCAACTTCGGGCGCGATAATCATCGGCTTTAACGTAAGACCGGAGCCGTCGGCAAAGTCGGTTGCGGACGAGCAGGAAGTAGACTTGAGACTTTACAGAGTCATTTACAACGCTATCGAGGACGTTCAAGCAGCAATGAAGGGCATGTTGGACCCGGTTTACGAAGAACGAGTTATCGGTCATGCCGAAATAAGACAGATTTTCAAAGCAACTGCCATCGGAAATATCGGCGGTTCGTATATATTGGACGGTAAGTTTGTCAGAAACGCGAAAGTAAGAATTATTCGCGACGGCGCGGTCGTACACGAAGGAGAACTCGAGTCGCTCAAGAGATTTAAAGACGATGTAAAGGAAGTACTGACCGGCTACGAATGCGGACTTGTTTTCTCAAAGTTCAACGACATTAAGGAAGGCGACAGGGTAGAGGCTTACCTCATCGAGCAGGTAGAAAGGTAATTCTATGAAAAAAAACGTTCGTATTGTGCGAATTAATGATGAGATTATGCGTGAAACCGCAAATATCATCAGAACGGAAATAAAGGACCCCAGAGTTTCCGCCATGGTCACCGTGACCAAGGCGGAAACCACAACGGATCTGGAATATTGTAAGATTTATATCAGCATCTTGGGAGATAAAACTCAAAAGGACGAGGTTCTCGCCGGCATAAAAAGCGCTTCGGGCTTTATCCGAAAGCTTCTCGCCGAGAGAATCAATCTTCGTCTGACCCCTCAGCTCAGCTTTATAATTGACGACAGCCTTGAGTACGGAATCAGACTATCCGGGCTCATCGACGAAGTAAATAAAAATAATAGAGATTAGCGGGTGCTTCATTGAACTCTGTTGAGAAAGAACTATCGGAATATCTTGAAGGATGCAAAACCGCGGTTATATCAGCTCACGTCAACCCTGACGGCGATGCCGTCGGGGCTGTCTTTTCAGTTGCTCTTATGCTGAAAAACTCCGGTGTCGAACCGTCCATAATTTTAGACAGCATACCGCATAAATACAGCTTTCTTAAAGGCGGGGAATATCTGTATACAGGCGACACGGACGAGCTTTTCGCCGATATTTTTATCAGTCTGGACTGCGCTTGCAAAGACAGGCTCTGCGAGCGAGCGCTCAGAGTATTTGACAGAACGCCTAAAACTCTGAATATTGACCACCATATCAGTAATACGTATTTCGCTGATGTTAACTACGTATACCCGGAGCTGTCATCAACCTGCGAATTACTTTACCACCTTGTAGTTGACAGGAATCTGATTGACAAGGATACGGCAAGCGCGCTTTACACCGGCATTATGTACGATACCGCCGGGTTCCGGCACGCATCAACAACATCCGAGACGCTTAAGGCAGCCGCTGCGCTGACTGAAAAACATATACCTTTCAGCGTAATTTACAGAAGCGTGCTTCTTGAGCACAGCGCCGCCGAAGCAAAAATACTCGGCGCCGCTATAAACAATATGAAAATACTTAACGGCGGCAAATATATCTCGAGCTCTCTGTCTCAAACCGAAATGGAGCTTTGCGGCTGCGGCATCAATGATTTGGACGGTATAGTCGAATATCTCATAAACGTGAGAGGAGCGACTGTGGCCGGTCTGTTCTCGGAAAGAGGAGACGGAAAGGTCAAAATCAGTTTGCGTTCCGTCGGGCTTGATGTAAGCAAAATCTGCGGCGCGTTCGGCGGCGGCGGACACGTTAACGCTGCCGGTGCGACCGTTATTGCTTCGCTTTCCGAAGCGGAAGCAATGATAGCCGAGGAGATAACGGGAAAGATAAGATGAAAAAGTATGAAAACATTAACGGAGTTATAAACATCTATAAAGAAAAGGGCTACACATCATTTGATGCCGTAGCGGTTGTGAGAAAGTACACGCACGCAAAAGTCGGCCATACGGGAACGCTTGACCCGGAAGCCGAAGGTGTCCTGCCGATTTGCCTCGGCTGCGCGACAAGACTGTGCGACCATCTGACAGACAAAACAAAAACGTATACTGCAGGGATAAAGCTCGGTGTGATAACCGATACATGGGACGCTTCAGGTACAGTCACAAAGACCTTGCCCGTAAATGTCACAGAAGCCAAAATTATTGAAGTACTGCACAGCTTTATGCCGGAATATATGCAGGTTCCGCCTATGTATTCGGCGCTCAAGCTTAACGGAAAGAAATTGTACGAGCTTGCCAGAGCCGGAATCGAAATCGAACGTAAAGCAAGACCCGTAAAAATCTTTAACATCAGTCTCACGCATTTTAACGGCACGGATGAATTCGGCATAAGGCTGACGTGCTCAAAAGGCACATACATACGCTCCTTGGCTTACGACATCGGCGAGAAACTCGGCTGCGGAGCTCATATGTCCTGTCTTATCCGAAACGCAACCGGCAACTTTGACGAAAAAACGTCGGTAAGGCTTGATGAGTTTAAGCTTCTGTGCGAACAGGGCAGACTGGGTGAAATTCTTATCCGGCCCGAAGATGCCGTTCCCGAATTCAAACGGCTGTATGCCTCCGCAGGCGCGCAAAAGTTTATCGATAACGGCAACGAAGCCGATATAAACTTTTTTTCTGATAAAAACGTACTGCCCGGAGAAAAAGTTCTGGTGTTTGACTTTGAGCAAAAACTTCGGGGAATATACGAAGTAAAATCAAAAGTAAAATTAACGCTGAAATGCGTAACAACGCTTAATACCGTTTAACCCAAGGCGTGCTCAGGCTATCAAGGCGCTTATGGCGCTCTTTCTTTACAATATTAAAGCAGGCCGGCTTGCCGGTACTGGTACAGTTTAAGGATGAAATACATTGCACATTATTGGAGACTGCTTCTCCGACTTTTTTAGAGAAAAACAATCGGCTGTAACCGTCGGAAACTTTGACGGCCAGCATATCGGGCACAGACTGCTTTTCGACAGCGCCGTTAACTGCGCAAGGGAAAACAGTCTTTTTTCCGTCGTGTTTTCGTTTAGGCCCCACCCCGTGCTTACCTTCGGTGACCGTCCCGACTTCAGACTTATAACAAGCTATGACGAGCGCTCGGATTATATAAACCGCATCGGGCCCGATTTCTTCATCGAATATCCGTTTACGCTACGCTACGCTCAAACCGAGCCTAAGGACTTCTTGGAGTTTATTTTTAAAGAACTGAACTGTAAGACGATGTTTATAGGAGAGGGCTACCGTTTCGGAAAAGGGCGTTCCGGCGATATTGCCGATTTTCAGTCTTTTTTTGACAGCCGCGGTGTCGAACTCGTCAGAGTGCCTCATGTAATGCGCTTCGGCGAAAAAGTATCGAGCACTACTGTGCGGGAACTGATACTCGCGGGCGATTTTGAAAAGGCGAAAAGCCTGACCGGCAGGGATTTCTATGTCACCTCTTCAAGAGAGAACACTGCGGATCTCGGCAGCGGTAAGTTTGCGCTGAGTATACCACCCGAGAAGATTTTACCGAGAGCCGGAAGCTACGGCGTAACCTTCGGAGACGAAAATTTTTTTGGCGTTTTGCATATACCGCAATTCGGCAGTGAAAAATTTGCCCTGCTTGAATGCGGAGAGTTTCATATCCCCGAAGGTACAAAAAAAATTGAGCTAAAACTTAAAAGTATTGACGGTACAGCAAATTATTACCGCGGAAATTAAGTTAACACTGATTAAGGAAGTGTTGAAAATTGCGTACGAAGACTAAGAATTGGTCTGAGCGAGCGGCGCTCTCCCTTGGAAAATGGTCATTTTCCGTTTTCAGGGAAAGACTTAAGGCAATTTTTCAGCATGCCCATTAATTGACTTTGGACAGATATACGCCTACTTGGTTCAGGCAGGCTCGTTTTGCTCGCTTTCGATTTTACTCGATTTAAACGGAGTAAAATATAAGTAAAGCAAATAAGCCATCAAAAACATATAAGTATGTTTTTCAGCCTATTATGAATTTCAATATTGATTTTACATTTAAACCCGGTAAAATTAAGTCATGTACGATATGTACAAAATATTAGGAGGTATTGAAATGTCAACACATGATAATTTGAATCCGTTCTTGATGGCACAAAAACAGGTTAAAACAGCTTGCGATAAGCTCGGAGTAGACCCTGCGGTATATGAAATCCTTAAGCAGCCCCAGAAGGTTCTCGAGGTTTCCATCCCTGTTAAAATGGACGACGGAAGCGTTCAGGTATTTACGGGGTATCGTTCACAGCACAACAACGCTGTAGGTCCTTACAAGGGCGGTATCAGATTCCATCAGAATGTTACGAGAGACGAAGTTATGGCTCTTTCCATCTGGATGACATTCAAGTGCTGCGTTACAGGCATACCTTACGGCGGCGGCAAGGGCGGAATCACGGTTGATCCTTCCAAACTCTCCCAAGGCGAGCTTGAAAGACTTTCAAGAGGCTACATAACCGCTATCAGCAAGCTTGTAGGCGAAAAAGTCGATATCCCCGCTCCGGACGTAAACACAAACGGACAGATAATGTCTTGGATGGTAGATGAATATAACAAGCTTGTCGGACACAGCGCTGTCGGAGTTATAACCGGCAAACCGGTTGAGTTCGGCGGCTCTAAGGGCAGAACAGCCGCTACGGGCCTCGGAGTTGCGCTTTCGATGAGAGAGGCTCTCAAAAAAGCAGGAAAAGACATTAAAGGCGCAAGCGTAGCAGTTCAGGGCTTTGGCAATGTCGGCAGCTACACCGCTCTCTGCGCTCAGAACCTCGGCGCTAAGATTGTCGCTATAGCTGAATGGAACCATGTAGTATACTGCGAGACAGGCTTTGATATCAACGCTCTTCTTGCTCACTTCAAACAGAACAAGACCATGCTCGGCTTCCCCGGAGCAAAACAGATTACTCTTGACGAGTTCTGGGCTCTCGATGTTGATGTTCTTTCACCTTGCGCTCTTGAAAACGCTATTACTGCGGAAGTCGCAGGAAAGATCAAGTCCAAGCTTGTTGTTGAAGGCGCTAACGGCCCCGTTACTTCCGAAGCTGACGAAATACTGTTTAACAACGGCGTAACCGTAGTTCCCGATATCCTCGCAAACGCAGGCGGCGTTACTGTTTCCTACTTCGAGTGGGTTCAGAACCTTTACGGTTACTACTGGTCAGACAAAGAAGTCGCTGAGAAAGAGGAAGCCGCAATGGTTGACGCTTTCCAGGCTATCTATGCTGTTAAGTCAGAGTACAACGTTCCTATGAGAACAGCAGCTTACATGCATTCAATCAAAAAAGTTGCTCAGGTCATGAAACTCAGAGGCTGGTACTAGAATTAAAGTTTGACCTATAAACATAGAGCCGGTACCGACGGTTGCAAGATTGCCGGTACCGGCTTTTTATATGAGACAATTTAACACCCGACGTCATACAGTCGTTTAAGACTGATATTTTCTTAAACGACTGTGGTCGATAAAGTTGAAAATGGCTAAAAGAGCTTGTTATTTCGGCTCTTTAAATCGAGTGCCCAAACAGGGCATGTTTACTCTTAACTCCGGCCCTTCGCACACTCAGCCGCTATCTTCGCTGCCAGCTCGGCGTTGCCGTATACAAGCTTTATGTTTGAAGTCAGGCTGTCTCCGCCCGTAATCTCCTTGACCTTGGCAAGAAGGAATGGAGTCGTGTCCTTACCTTTTATTCCGTTTTTCTCGGCCTCAGAAAGTGCTTGGGCTATGCAGGCGGTTATTTTGACCTCGTCCTGTTCGTACTTCTCGTCTATCGGGTTCGCGATTACCACCCCGCCCTTTAACCCGAGTTTCTCTTTCGTGTTCAGTACTTCCGCGATTTCCTTCGGCGTCTCAAACCTGTAGTCAATCCCGAGCCCGCTTTTTCTTGTATAAAATGCCGGCAGCTCGTTTGTTTTGTAGCCGAACACCGGTACGCCGTATGTCTCGAGATATTCAAGCGTTTTTTCCAAATCCAGTATAGACTTTGCGCCGGCACAGATAACCGCAACGTTTGTATTCGCCAACTCCTGCAAATCCGCGGACACGTCAAACGTTTTCTCCGCTCCTCTGTGTACTCCGCCTATGCCGCCGGTCGCGAATATGCGTATTCCTGCCATATCGGCTATCATCATTGTAGATGCGACGGTTGTCGCTCCGTTTTTCTTTGCCGCAACGATATAGGCAAAGTCCCTCCGCGATACTTTCGCTATGTCTGATGACTTGCCCATAAAGTCGATCTCATTCTCTGTCAGCCCGACTTTCAATCTGCCGTTTATTATAGCTATTGTAGCCGGAACAGCTCCGTTTTCACGCACTATTTCTTCGACGCGTGCTGCCGTCTCGACGTTCTGCGGATACGGCATCCCGTGGGATATTATTGTCGACTCCAGCGCGACAACCGGCTTTTTCTGCTCCAGCGCTTCCCGCACTTCTTTCTTGATATCCAAAAATTCATTATACATTCCTACTGACCGCCTTCATTAGATTCAATATATTTTGCTCCGAAATATCGGGGTTTATCGTGTCTTCATGTGTCAGTGCCATAACAGCGGCCGCCCTGGCAAAACAAGCGCTGTCTTCCGCCGTAAAACCCTTCATCTGCCCGAACGCAACTGCGGCTGTAAAAGCGTCTCCGGCTCCCGTTGCGTTAACTATCTTCACAGGAAATTGAGTCAAAAACCCGTTTGACTTTCCGTCACTGTAAAACACGCCTTCTCCGCCTACTGTGATGTAAAGCCGTTTCACGCCCTTTTTCAGGAAAAACTCTTCCAGTCTGAATATATCGCTCTTTTTTTTGTATTTTATTCCGGACAGAGTTTCCGCCTCAATGATATTCGGCTTGACCGTATGAAAATTACCGATAAATTCCCGGGCCTTCACTGCCTTTGCCGTCGATACAGTGTCCAGAATTACAGGTATGTCCTTGTATTCATCCGTGATATACCGAAGAAGTTCTTCCGAGATATTTGTATCGACCACGATAATTTCACTTTCCCGAATTTGCTTGTCGTGAGTCCTGACAAACTCAACGTTTATGCTCTCTGTCAGCTCCATTTGCGACAAAGCCGCAATCATATCCCCCTGCTCGTCTAAAAGCGACAAATAAACACAGGTCGGCTCGCTTTCCGATAAGCGGCACAGGCTCATGTCGATTCCCGCCGACTCGGCACTCTCCAGCAGCCTTCTCCCGTATTCGTCCGACCCTATAGCGCTTATCAGTTTTGTCGAAACGCCGAGCCTGGCGAGATTCTCCGCAATATTTCTTCCGACACCGCCGGGCGAGGTTTTGATTTTGCCCGGATTCGAGTCCCTCAAAACGAACTTGTCGTTCGGAAAGCCCTGTATGTCTATATTTGCCCCGCCTATAACAATTATTTGATTTTTCACCGGTTTCTTCCTTATTATATACTTTTTAGCGCCGATAATATTTGAATTTTCGACATCAATGATTTTACCACGGACTTATTGCTCGTTCAAGTGTGCGAGAGTACACAGTAACCGTTTTGCTGTTCTGCTTCTTGAGAGAAGTACAAAAATTACGTACTAAACCCGTGAGCGAGCTTGTTCGCGCGTTCTCGGCTTCATTCAGTGTACCATACAGCTGTCCGGAGCGAAAAATCCAAACACACAGCAAATTATTGTCATATATTACCAATTGCCTGTCAGCAAAACTCTAACTACGTTTTGTTGTTTGCAACAAATTCGCTGAGTTCTGACACTTTTGCACAACATTATAAATCCCCACAAACAGGGATGTTATTCATATTTACCTTTTATTATTTATCGTTCGTCTAAAACGAAAAATAGTTCACTGTATATATGCACAAATCTGCCCGAGCAGCAGGAATAATTTTTGGGTAATTATGCGCATGTAATTTCAAGAAAGGTATGCTATTATTAACAAGACTCACTGGATGTATATTTATCCTATTATTTCAATATCAAGGAGGAGGGTCATTTTCAAAAATGCCGGGTACTAGAGTTTCCGGCGAAGTAACACGACGGATTTAAAGGGAATTACAAAGAGAAATTATTAGGAGGTACATTATGAAAAAACGCAATGGTAAAAGAGTTCTCGGTTTGGCACTGAGTCTCGTAATGGCTTTCGGCGCAGTGTATTCTACACCGGTTTCAGCGTCGGCAGAGCCTTCGCCTATCACGGCAAGCAGCAAGTATGAACTCAGACAGTTTCCGAACGCAAAAGAAATCACATCAACATTTGACGCTGCCGCTGCCGGCAGGTCAGCAGAAGAACTTAAGTACATCGACGATTTTGTTACCGCAAGAAAGGCACCTATCGGAGCAGTCGGATTCGAAGATGAATACGCTTTGGACGGCGGACTTGTAAATATTATAGTCGAATTTGACACAATGCCTTCGGCTGTTGCAAAAGTTTATAATGAAATTAACGGCATTTACACAGCTAACGGTGCAGTCGAGGCCGAAGCTCAAACAGCCATAACTAGTTTTGAAAACAGACTTGAGGGAATCACTTCGGATTTCACTGTCAACGCTACATACGGATTTTTGCTCTCGGGCGTATCTCTTACTGTTCCTGCCGAAATGGTAGACCAAATCGCCGCTCTTCCCGGAGTTTTCGCGGTTACTCCCGACTTTGAGCTTCATGCTCTCGGCGAATTTTCCGATTTTGCCGGCCTCGGAATGAAGGCAAGCAGAGACGTTCTCAGAACAGGCGAAATCAACGATAACGGTTTAGCAGGTGAAGGCATTGTCGTAGGCGTGCTTGACACAGGTATCGACTACCTTCATCCCGACCTTGCAGGTGCTTACATAGGCGGCTATGACTTCGTGAACGACGACGGCGATCCTATGGAAACAACATACAAGGAATGGCAGGCTTCCGGCAAGCCCGAATTAAACTCGGACGGCAAAGAATATTATACGAGCCACGGAACTCACGTTGCCGGCACGATCGCAGCACGCGGCGCAAACGACACTCAGTTTTCTACTCTCGGTATTGCTCCCGAAGCTAAGGTCAGAGCGTACAAAGTTCTCGGACCTTACGGCAGCGGCGCAACAACAGGCATCCTCTCCGGTATCGAGAAATCAGTCTCGGACGGCTGTGATGTTATCAACCTTTCTCTCGGCGCAAACTTGAACTCGGCTTACTATTCGAGCGCTACCGCACTCAATAACGCTGTTCTTGCCGGCGTTGTAGTTTGTGTATCCGCAGGCAACAACGGACCGAACGTTGCCACACTCGGTGTTCCCGGAGCGGCGACCGCTCTTTCCATCACTGTCGGCGCGGCTAACAGAGGCGACCACCCCACAGTTTTCTATCTTGACGCTAATTCCTCGTCAGCTGCTGACGAAACCGCTACGGCAGCACCTGTAAGCGTTATAGGTCAGGATTTCGAAAACCTTTTCCAAGACGGAAGAATTATCGCTCCGAACCTTACATATGTTGAAGGCAAAGGCTACGAATACGTATTGGTAATGGCTCCCGGCGATGAACCTACAACAACAGAACAGCTTGCGGCTATTCCCGACGGAAGCCTTGAAGGCAAAATCCTCGTTGTCGGCCGCGGCGCGATTACATTTACCGACATCCCTCCTCACGCTATGCGTACAAAAGCAGGCGCGATCCTTGTCATGAACAGCGCGGCTAACGCGGGCTTTATTACCGGTATTACAATCGGCGGAATAAAAGCCGGCCATCTCCCCGTACTTTCAACGACAAGAGAGACAAGACTTGATCTTATCTCCGCATATAACAGAGCAAAAGCCGCTTCCGTTCCCGCTTATTTGAACTTCGGAGACGTTAGCTACGATCACCTCCAAGACCTTCCCGCAAGCTTCAGCTCACGCGGCCCCGTTACGGAGACAGCGGCAATCAAGCCCGACATCACCGCCCCCGGCGTTGCTATCATGTCAACACAGCCGGCTTACATAGTTAACCCGGATCATAACGACACAGACTACAAATCAGCTTACTCTTCGATGCAGGGTACATCAATGTCCTGTCCTCATTTGGCAGGTATCAGCGCTCTTATGGCTCAGGCTTTCCCGAACGCAGCCCCTGCTGAAATAAAGGCTCGCCTCATGAACTCTTCGGAACCTCTGGAAAACGAACAGAGCGTATACGAAATCGGCGCAGGCTTTGTTAATCCTTACAATGCTATATACAACACAAAATCGTGGGCATTTGTAACAGATGAGATAGCTTACTTAAACGGAAATACACGCTCCACAATGCCCAACATGACTCTTTCCTCGCTCAACTTTGGCTTCACCCCCATCTTGACAAGCGGAGTTTCCACAACAAAGACTCTTCCCGTTACCGTTGTAAACACAACATCGGAAGAACTGTCTTACAGCGTATCGTCAACATTCAACAACCAGACAGTAGTTTCTCTTTCCGCTCAAGCAAACGGTGTACACTTCATAATCGACAACAACGCATTTACTGTTCCCGCTAACGGCAGTCGTACGTTTAACGTGAAGATGACCGTTCCGGCAGCCGCAGCTAAGGGCACATACGAAGGAAACCTCGTTATCGCCGCAAGCAACGGCCAAAATATCACTATGCCCTTTGCAACAAAATATGCTCCCTCAGTACCTCAGTTCGTGCTCAACGAATGTGTAACACTTAAGCCGATTATCTCTAACAGCACCAACTCGGCTGTGAGATCAACCACGTTCGCTAACACGGCGACGGTCTATGTTGAATATGAAGGCGGACTTGCAAAAATCGACACGTATTATACTGATATGGACTTTAACCGTGTAGCATATTCGGGTACTTACAACCTCAATACATCCAACGGTGAATTCTACCTTACCGACGGGCTTAACTATGGGGCTTTCAAGATGAACGGAACCCAGATTGATTCAAAGCGCACCGTTATGCCCGCAGGCGCATACTACCTCAACATGGTATTCACTCCTGTTTCCGGAGCCGGCACTGTCAAGAACTATATTATCGGATCGTTTGTAGTTGACGGATCGCCCGCTAAGCTTACATTAAACAAGAATGTGTTTGAATATAACAAAGGCGCGTCTACAATCACTCTTGAAGGTAATCTTTGGAGCGACGCTTGCGCCCTTGCCAACGAAGTTGAGGCGGAATTCGGTATGTACACCGGCTATCCTGTTCTCAACCAGGATGCAAATGCGCTTATAATCAACGGACAGGGTTACATGAACTACTGCGACTCAGAAACGGGCAATTTCAGCATATCATACCCGGTACCGGCAGAAAGCCGCAACAAAGCTGTGACTATCCCCGTTTTCGGAATCGGTTCTTTGACAGATACAGTTGTATTAAACAACAGTAAATTGGCTGTTACTAGCCACGGAGTAAACCTCTCGGATACAAAACCCGATATCGTAATCGTTGAAGCTCCCGAAGTTACATCCGTAACCGGAAATAACGGCTCCGGCCATGTTACGCTCAGCAAGAACGCTTACACTGTTCCCGCCGCTTCCGAATATGTATTCCAATACAGCATTGACGGCGGAGCAAAGGCTCCTCTTAACGTAACATCAAGCACTCCCGCTATCAACGGTATCAACTTTACGTTTGCGCCTTTCACCCAGACAAGCACAGCTCAAACCGTTACCGTTTACGCAACATACAGAGGAATAACAACGTCCTACTCGTTTGTTATTCAGACCCAGCCCCAGCCCCAGACGCACGTAACAGCTATTAAGCTTAACGCAGCGGCATTGCAAAACATTAAGAAAGATACTACATTCCAGCTTTCTTACACAACAAACCCTGCCGATACAAACGGCGCACCCTTCACGGTTACATATACGTCGTCCAATCCGTTGATCGCGAACGTTAGCTCGACAGGTCTTGTAACAGCTTATAAGGCAGGAACTACTGTTATTACCGTAACTTACACAGACTCATACGGCGCGGTGGTTAAAGCAGTATCATCGTTCAAAGTAACTAACTAGTATCTGAGTTAGCCGAACTTTCAACACTTGTATGTTCGTTGCCTCGACGCCTGTAAATCGGCGTCGAGGCTATAGTAAACAATGCAGGTCCTGAAAATTGATACACGCCCCGGTTGTGAAATCCGGATGCCAAAAGAGCCTCGGCAGAAGATACGCCAATCCTTTTTTTCCCGGACGGCTGCAAAGTCGTATAAATCAGGTTTATTGCGGCTTCGTGGCCGGAGTCCCCGCAGCGTGAATAAATATTTACAAATAGTAAAAATTTTTCAGGAAGCTATTGACGCGAAGAAAGTAATGTGATATATTATTTTTACAAGTTGAATATGCTAGCTCATTGTTATTAGAAACCTAGTTTTAGGGAGATAGTAATCCAATTTGAACTTCACGGCTTGTTGTGTAGTTAGATATCGAAAGGGACGCAAACAAGTCTGGAACGGAAAAATAATACAAACAGAAAAGGAGAGAATGAAATGAAAAAGCTTTTAAAGAACAAGAAAGTATTATTAGCAATGGCAGTTGCCGGAATCGTAGCAGCTAGCGGACTTACATATGCGTGGTTTACACAGCAGGTAAGCGTTGCATCAGTACCCATCAACATGGGAGCTCTTCACGTAATTGGCGAAGTTACTTCGGATCCCGATTATGCTGATTGGTATTTCGAGCCGGGCGAAGGCGTAGCAGCAGGCTACAACCTTACAAATCCCGAAAAATGGTACGGCACACCGACAATTGACACAATGACAAGACTTAACACAAGCGCAACTGTTGAATTGTTCACAGAGGAGCCCGATGGAGAAACTCTTACTCGTTGGTACAACGGACCTATCAATCCGGCCGTTACACCGTTCCGCATTGGCGATCCCAGCGGCGAGATTTTCGGTATGACAACAGACGGAACACAACTTGCTTGGATGCTGTTTGAGTATACTGACGCGCAAGATGTTACTACATACTATGTTTACACACTCGGCGGAAGAAGCGCTCACGAAGCTGTCGCTATTCCCGAAATTCCTGTAGGAATTGAATTCGGACCCGCTATGGACAACGCATACCAGCACGCTAAGTTCCACATCGGCGGAAACTGGGATGCAACTCAGGCTTACGAAGGCACAGACGCTAACGGCGACACCATAAGCGCTATGAAAGACCTTTGGGGAATTCATCCTTCGGAACTCGTTCCTGCTAGCTTCAACAGCAATGTATCCGCATTCTCTGTAGGCGGAGTTTCTGTAAGCGATGCTTACCAGCTCTTCCTTCAACAGATCCAGAGATAATTAATTATAACAACAAAAGGTTGCGCATAGCGCAACCTTTTTTCATGCCCTAAAACCGGTCCTACAGTCGTTTAAGACAAAATAAGTCTTAAAAGACAGTAAGACGCCGGGCGTTAAAATAAAAAACCCAAAAAAGTCTCATTGGAGGGTTTGAAATTTAAATTCAAAAA
>JAVBOO010000047.1:0-11497 GCA_031550435.1 Eubacteriales bacterium | reverse complement strand
GCAAATCGCGCCATGCGGCCCCGCTTCGTGCAAGCCAGACAATAGCATTAAACATTGTTCTGTTGTCTTTCGACGGTCGACCTTTGCTTCCCGTATTCTCTGGTGGTAATAACATAACCACCTTGTTCCATTCTTCGTCCGTCAGTTCGTATCTTCTGGCTGATGCCATTCGCTTCACCCTGTTTTGCTTTATTATAGCACAAAACAGGATTTAGTTGTGCAACTTTTATTTTTCAAACAGTATCTAGTAAATATCGCCGTTCCAAAACCTAAAAGATTCCTGTTCGTTTACAAAATAAATATAAATATTTCCGCTCTTTTCAAGGATAGCGGAAACTCTGCCGGAAGGTTATTATTTGGTTAAGCGGGAAACTTTTATTTACAGGCGTTTAAGAAAATATCAGTCTTACACGACTGTAGGACGTCGGGCGTTAAATTCAAAACCGCTCAAGCTTCGCTTGGACGGTTTTAAATTTAACTGACTATATATCAAAATTCTTTTTTTACTCAAGTCTAACTTAGGGCCTGAGTTTTGACGCAGTCTCTCCTGCGTAGCACGGTTTATACCGCAGTAATAGTATTACCTAATGTTGGATGATTGTTCCATTTACACTGTTCGATGGCCGGAACCAGGTATAAAGACGACGCTCCTTCCCTCCGATGTCAGTGGGAAGGAGCTTTTTCCTTACGTTACCTAATGCTTCTCACAGGCTTCATTTCGATATACCCACGCCATCCCATCGGGGCGAGCTGCATTCTAGGCGCAAGCTCAGGCGCGTACTCATAGCCGTATACCTCGGGATTAAATTTTTCCATTGCCGACCAAAGTGCGCTGATTGCCTCACCATACTCTTCGTCGCTGAACGGCTCGCCTTGGAATACCAGCATTTTGCACGGTTCAAGGTCAATTACGTCAAAGCCCTCAGGCACTTCGCCAGAATAATCGGCCGGCACCTCGACAGCGCTTGCATAAACTCCCGTACCTTCCGGACGCATATTGTCCGGCAGCCATACGCCAACCTGCTCGTATAAAGCCTCTTTGATATGACTGAGAATCTCAGCGGGAACCGGATTGCCGGAACCGTCCTCCGCGCAGCCCATTTCCTCGCAATACTCGAAATAATGAGTCGCTGTTTTCGCGCGTTTGAGTATCAACTTCCGCGCCGGACGCTCCATTATTTGCGTAAATATTACCGCTGTTTCTTTCATGCTCGTACCCTCCAAATTTAATTTTGAGCGGTCGAGATAACGATAGGGAATCAGCCAGCCTTCCGGGGACGGGTAATCGGCAAACTTTTTCGGCGTTATACCAAATGCGTTCGCGAATGCCCGCGTAAATCCCTCATGGCTGTCGAAGACGAAATCCAGCGCGACGTCAAGCACCTTTGCTTTTCCGTTTCGCAGACTGTGCGCGGATGCGGTCAGCCGCTCACGGCGGATATATTCAAACGGCGACACACCGATTGCTTCTTTGAAAATCCGCGCCGCGTGATACTGGGAATAGCCCGCTGCTTTAGCGACACCTACGGCTGTGATCTCTTCCTGCAAATGCCCGGAAATATATGCTTTCATCCGCTTAACTGCTCCAGATACTTCATCCTTCGGTTGGCTCATCGTTATCTCACCTCCTTGATGCAAATTATAGAAGAAACACATGATTTTTTCTTGACTTCAAATGCGAAGATAACTGTTGATGCTCATAATCCCACCACATTTAGCAATCGTTCAAACGCCGTTTCAAATCTCTCGTCATCTTCTTTCGTCCGCTTGCTCGGCCCTTTTGTGCGACCGCCGACCCTGCGCACCTTTTGCCCGATGTACCGTTCCATGAGCAATCTGTCCATGTTTTCATTTGTGAAAACCAGACCGTTTTGATTGATCGCTCTCGCGCCTTTGCCAATCACCATAGCCGCAAGCCCGAAATCCTGTGTTACCACTATATCTTCGTGGGTTAGTAAACCCATCAGAGCGTAATCCACACTGTCTGCGGCTTTATCGACCGTGATCACGCGGCTGTACCCGTCATTTAACTCATGTGATGTGTCAATAAGTATAGTGACAGGGATTTTCCTCTGTTTCGCTAACCGTACAATGATTTGCTTGACCGGGCAAGCATCGGCATCTACTATAATTTGCATATGGTCATACCTTTCTCTTGTTAAAAGCGGACGGAACGAGCCTATACGCTTCCTGTTTGTCCATTTTCGTGATGTCAAAAGCCGCGCTCCGCGCGTCCGGCCTTCTTGCCGATGTCTGATGAAAGTTTTGCAATGACCGCAGACGATTTCTAAAATATGACTGCCGCGAATTTTCCGGCAATTCGGATTTTTGAAAACTTCCATATCAACCACACCGTTTCAAAATCTATATATCAGTTTCAGCCGCTCAATTATTTCAAAAAGCACGGGACAATCTTCGGCGAAGTCCATGATACTGGTTAGGCTAAACAATCGGTCGGGCTTTTTTGTATGTGGGAAATCCCTGCAAACCAAAGGCCTAACCGCATATATCCGGCATTTACCGTCTGTATTTAAGAAGCAGCACGGCTTGTCTTTTATAACAAAAACTCCGGCTTCCTCTATATCCTGTTTCAAGTGATTCCGGACGAACTCGCTTTCCGACTGCTCAAGATATTCGGCAATCCGGAAAATATCCCCTTGCTCAACACGAATATCGTACAATTTGCAACAATTAGCGCATTTGCAGCAGTCATACTCGTTTCTGACGAATATTTCGTTGTGTAAATCCCGGAAATGTTGGTCAAACTCATCGGGGTCGGCTCTGTTTTTTAAGAACGCTCTAAACTTAATGTTTTCGTCATAATAACTTTTAGGGAGTTTGCTGATTTTGTTCTGCCCTATCATGGTTTGCATTCCTTCTCTCACCGGCTTACTGTTCCTATATATATTTACAAAGCATATTTAGACCTTCCGGACCGGATGCCGAATCACTGTTTTCAGCTTCTCCGGGGCGACCTTGCGCGGGTCGGAGAGATAGATTTCGTGATGACGGCGCGTTTCACCCATGTCGATTGCATAACCGTTTTCAACAGCATAATTGTCCATCTTGGCGATTGTCGCCGGTTCATCGTCGTAAGAGCCGATGTGCATAATTTGAACGCATAAGCCCTCGGTTATTTTTTCAAGCCGTACTCTGGTTAGGCAAAGATTCGGTTTTTTATTTGCAAGCGCGGTTTTGGCAGCTCCAAATATATCTTCCGTCACAAAATCCGGCTGACGGATAAGCATGGTCCACAAAAACTTCCCCTTGTCCGTTATCGCCGCGCCGCCGCCTTTAAAAAACTCATCATCAACAGTCCAAAAACCCTCTAGTGGCGGGACGACGTATTCCAAAGCCGACTTATGGCTCATCTTTATGCCATAAGACAGCCCATACAACGTTTCGACTGCGGCGGCGTACTCCGCGCTGGTATTTGGGTCGCCTTTGCCGTCTATAGTAATAAAGGTCATTTCCGGAACATCTATGATTGATGGCATTGTTTTAGCCTGATATAGCTCTTTTTGTTCTTTTTTATAGTCAATCGGCATAGCAATCAGCCTCCGTTTTTTATTTTAACAACTTCCTAAAGTCAATAAGTTTGTATATCGCATCGAACCGCTCATCTGAGCGGACATCAAAAGTCAGCGGAAAGAGTTTTAGCTTGCCCATTTGTTTTGAATCTTCAACCATACTTTTAGTTTCGCTGTCAAGCGGAAGATCAAGCGCCTGCAACCGTGATTTTTCAGGAATATAAATTGTTACCTTGAAAAAACTGCCCCAAATTGAAAGCCAGAAGGCGGTAACTTCCTTTAGACCGCCGCGAGCCCCCGTCCATTTATATAGCCCCTTGCCGAGCCACGCTTTGCCATCGGTGTAATAGCGCCACTCCAAGTCAATGTCATGTTCTTTTAATCTTTCGATAAAATTCAGGTATGCGGCGTTCGCCGCTCCAAGACACTCGGCAATCACTTGCTCGGTAGGTTTGATATCCGGATTCCGCAGTAATTGTTCAGCCATTTGAATACCGCCTTTTAGAATAATATTTTATCACCCAAAATGCTGATTCCAAGCTCTTTCGCAGCGCTGTTCCGCCTAAACCGGTTGACCTTTTGCACCGCTCCATCCTTCTTGAAAAACGAGCCGGTGTTCTTGAACCGAAAGGTCGCTCCTGCGTTTACGCATTGCTCCCGTATCCCCAAAACCCAGTCGTAATCGCATTCGCGGGCTTCACGCCCTGTTTCACCGCCGACGCTGACCTTATAACAACCTGTCCATGGCTCCCGGCTCATATCTCTATAACTCCCTTGCCATATACACTTTATCTTTCAAGAACACGCCATCCTCGATAATCGGATGATCATAGTGCATAGTGAAATAATCCGGCAACCGGTGTGACACAGAAAATCCGCGGCGCTCGTAAAATGCCAATATTGTCGGAACATCACCCGTTCCGAGTATGATTTTTTCATACTTCTCAGCATAATGCAGGGCAATATGCTCAATCAAGCATGTAGCGTAGCCCTGCCGCTGATAACGCTCGTCTGTTGCGAGATTTTGGATTTCCAAAACACCGTTACCCTCATCAGTAACAACACACACGCTTTTAATGCCGCCGTCATACAAAGCGAATAAATCTCCGCGCTCAAGGTATTTATCAATCTGCGATTCCTGTTCATCGCCGAGTAGCAACAGCGGCAGCAAACTCTTTTTGTTTTCTTTGAAAATGCAAATCTCAATACCGTCCGACATGCTCAAGCTCCTCATAAACAAAACACGGCTTTACATGGTCGTTTACCATGCCGACCGCCTGCATAAACGAATATATTATAGTCGTGCCGACGAACTTAAAGCCCATCTTTTTCAAATCTTTGCTGATTCTATCGGATATATGGGTAGTGACGGGTATATCCCCGACCTTCTCCCAATGCCCGACAATGGGTTTCCCCGCAACATAAGCCCAAATAAAGCTGTCAAAACTGCCGTGATTTTCCTGTATTTCGAGGAACAGCCTGGCGTTTGTCACGGCGGCGTTGATTTTCAAACGGTTTCTGATAATTCCGGCGTTCGCCATAAGCTCCGTAATTTTCGCTTCATTGTAAAGCACGACCTTACGAGGGTCGAAGCCGTCAAATGCCGCGCGGTAATTCTCGCGCTTATTTAGAACCGTTTCCCATGAAAGCCCTGCCTGAGCTCCCTCTAAAATCAACATTTCAAAGAGTTTGTTGTCATCGTGTACAGGACGGCCCCATTCGTGGTCATGATACTCCGCGTATAAGTGGGTGTTCCCGAAACATCTGAATTTATCATTCATTTTATCGTCTCCTTGTATGTTCCGGCGCGATAAGGACAGATCGCGCGGCACTTATGGCATTTTATCAAAAGCTTTTTATTTTCGATGACAAAAAACCTGTCGCACTTTTTATTACCGAACAACGCCGGGTTATCGAGCGCACCCGAAGGGCAAGCCTCCACACATTTGTTGCAGTTTTCGCAAAAGTTATATACCGCTTTTTTATCAGGAGCAAGCTCCGCGTCAGTCAGAACGGCGCTGAGCCAAAGCAGATTGCCGTATTCAGGACTAGTCAGCAAGTAATTACGGGTGATAACGCCGAGCCCCGCCAGCTCCGCCGCGTGCTTGAGCGATATGTACCCGTACATCTTGCTGTTTATCGTTTTGCCGCCTGAAGCGCTTATGGCTTTCGTTTTATGCCCGCTTTCTTTTGTGATTCGTTTCGCCGCCGCTTTCGCAATGTCGGTCATCCTTGTGAGTATTTCGTTGCGCAAAGCCGTATATTCAGGTGGCTCCATATCCAAAGCCTGCGGCGGGAACGGCACACCCAAAACGATGACAGAGCGGCACTCCGGGAGAACATCGACGGGCTTGCATCCGTCCGGCGCTGCGGCAAAATCGCCGGCGGAGGCGATGCCGACCGCGCTTGCTCCGGCGTCGATTCCTATTTGTTTGACGATTTCACTGTTGAGCTCGGTTTTCATGACATTTCTCCTCGCTTTTCTACATTCTTAGCATCATAAATCCCAAATGTACCACACCGAACAGAATTAAAGACACCGATACATATATCTCAAATGCGGCTATGAGCAAGCAGGCAAACATCACCGCTTTACGAGAATGCTTGCCGAAAAGCTTTGTCAGCAGATAAAAAGCTGATATTCCAATAATACCGCCCAATGTGTTGAGCAGAATGTCCGTTATATCGCTACGCCCAACCGCCAAAATATACTGCGCGATTTCCAAAATGGCGCTTGCAAATAGCACACCCAAAAATCGCCAAGGGAGCTTTTTCGTTGCAAGTGAAGAAAACAAAAATCCAAGCGGCACAAAAAGCAGGACGTTGAACTGCATCTCCCATCCCGTGTTGCCGCGAAAAGGCGCTAAGTTTATGATGCGCTGTGTGCCGTCGCCGATGTATGGAACGCCGCATTTCCATAGGATTGCCCAAATAAAAAACAGTGCGTTCAAAACGAAAATTAGGCGAATGATATGGGTGAGGGTCTTGTCACTCATTTAGCTATTCTCCTTCGAAAAACTACGGAAATTCAAGATATTGCCGTCCTGGTCACGAAACCGGAATGACCGTGCTCCCTCGTCGGCGCAGAAATGTTGCGTTGAACCATTCGCAACGTTTCTGTTGTGCATCTTGCGAGGGTACGACTAAATATAGTGTTTTATGCTATATTTAGTTGCCGGAGTAATAGCACCTATTACATACAACGGCACAACCGATTGTATTCTTTTTGAATACCGGTTTGAGCATGTTTTTTTAGTTTCCGTTCCCAAACATCGGTTGCAATTATGGATAATGCTACATTCCGTCGAAAGAACAGACTTTTCGAGTTGGCCCAAAAAGCAGATTGTGTCACGGTATTCATACCTCCTTATTCCCTGACCTAAACCCCAGTGAAAACTCCTGGGGTTGTTGAAATCGAGACTGCGTAAAATACTGAGAAATTTCCTTTGTTTTGACAATGCTTTAGTGGACTGTTTTAAATTTAAATGCCTGTAGCAATCAACTTAAACTATTTTTTTGACTACCTTTAAACCATTATATTGTATTTTTTACTAAATTACAACAAACTCGTAAAGCGGCGCTTTTTTGGAATCAGCGTTGCTCTACACATTTTGTTACCGGTGTTTTCTCCATAAAAATATCATCCCTTCAGTCAAGTTTTCCTCTAGGATTCTTGTCTGAAGGGATGTTCTCTTTAACTTTTACACAAAATTTTCGGTGATCTCAGTTGAAACATAGAATTTTAGGAGTAAACGCCCGGATTCTATTGAACGTTACCATAGGAAACGATAAATCTACCCATCGTCGGCGAAATCTCTACGATAATTGTATACCCATCTTTTGTTCCGGTGTATGTAGAGGTCAGCATGTCTGCTTTTTTAGTCAAACCCAAGGCATCGTAAAACGCATCAACGCTCTGCATATCTTCTTTTGGATTGCAGGTCAGTGTATACTTCAGAATATCGGAGCCCTTGTATTGCTTTTCCAACTCAACGATGGTAGAGTCGGCAGGAATTGAAATTATCGCTTTGTCGAAGTCTTTTGGGATAGCCAGCGAATCCCCTTTTTTAGTTAACGTTTTTGTACCGTCTTCATTGTCGGTAACATTTACGGTGTTGCGCTGCAGATAGTCGTCTATCGTGTGGGTTCCGCTGAGAATATTTCTGCCAAAACCAATGGCGACAGCGATAATGACGATGAAAAATCCAATTGCATAAATCCTTTGTCTCGTTCTCATTTTGATCTCCTATATGATTTTTTTGTCTGCTTGTAACGGCTCATTGCACACGCTTCGAAAAATCCTTGATAAATGCCACATACTCCTTTTCTTCTTCCTTTTGGCTCATGGACACCTGCTCGGTTGCCGCGCCGGGGATATGCAGCATTTGCGGCATAGTGCTGTAAACGATGGTTTCCGGTTTGTCCGAAAAATGAATCCTTGTTTCTTTAGAGAAAGAGCTGTATGTAACTTTCTTGACGTTTTCGGCTGTTACGGTAAACGGTTCCCCACCGATAGGACGGCCTCTGTCTATGCTAATGGGGATGACATAAAAGGTATCGTCGTCTTTCCGGAACACGGTCACATAGGAATGCAGGATAATTTTTCGAATCTTTTGCTCTTGATATAAAGAATAAACAAACTGATAGCTATGCCCGTCAGGTATCGCGTGGTTGACAAATTCGCGCAGTGCCGACTTGTCCTTGGAATCACTTTTTAAAAAGTCAAATAAACCCATTTCAATCCTCCTGATCAAACTTGTTTTTGCGATATTTAACTTCCGCGGTAATAGTTCGCGAAAGCGGACTCAAATCTATAGTGCAGGTCTAAAAGATACAGCCCGTTCATGGGCGGTACGCTTTTTCCGTCTGCGTAAACGGATTTCGTATGGTAATATATGAAAAACGGTATGGGAATCAGAAAAAACAAGTGATATGACGATTGGATCCATGTTATTGATCGAATCGAAGCCCACGAATAGCTGTGCCTGCCATATGTAAATCCGCGTTCAAAGAGTTCCACCTTGCAGTTAAGTCGGCTGAGCGGAAGCAGGGCAACCATCGCACTGATTAGCGCCAATCCAAACGGAATGTACGTCCCCCAAGCCGCCTGATTCACAAGCGCCTGCCATTTGGCCTCAAAAGTGAACCTTGACACGGCCAATGCCAGGGCGAGGACAAGGTAAAAAATACAACGGCCTATGATGTATTTCCGGTTTGCGACAATCTCATCGATTTTTGCTCCCAATTTTGAACCGTCCCCACTATTTCAAAAATTTTTCAATTTGATCCGCGTTCGCTTTGCCTATCATGACCGGCTTGACGATATGATTTACGCGGCCTGCCTTGGGTTTATTCCACACCTCAATCAGCCCGCCGTTTTCGCCGTTTGATTTGAACAATTTGATATAGGCGTAATTGACATCCGGCTTGTGCGCGAATGTTTCGCGTTTAAGTATCACCGAGCAATCACCGTTTTCGATCGCCGCGACAAAATTTTGAAGCTCACGCTCCTCCACAAGCCGCAGTTTTTTGGGTAGCTCTACACTCTCGTAAAAGCGGTTTGTCTCCTCGGAAAAGGGAAGCAGCGCCGCCTTGACGGCGTAAAAAGCCGGCAGTGTGATGACAAGCGCCTCAGCTATCCATGTGCGCGCGAGCTCCGAGCCTGTCACGGGAATCCCCGTGCTGGCATCCACGTACGTTCCGATCGCGTTGAGTTGCAAGATATCGTCCAGCAAGTGTGACGGATGCAGGCAATTCGCGAGTGTGTCAAAGCGAAGCACAACGCCAACAAATAAAGCCCATTTCAGATAATTGACGAGTGCGATCCCGATAGCGACTAGGAAAAACGCCACAATCACATTTCGGACTTTCCCCACTCTTAGCGCGAACATGAACAATAGCATCAGGGACGGAGAAAAAAGGACGCAAAAGAGAATATCAAACATGGCGAGCGGCACAAACCGCACCAGGTAAAGGTAAAGCAGGCTCAAAGCGCCACCGCCGAGAATAGAAACAAGAAAAAACGCAAGTACTCCAACCGGGCTGATCTTGCCGGAAGCCTTGTAATACAAGCCTGAATGCTGCATAAAATCTCCCTGAAAAATTATTTTTGTTAATATAGTAAAAATGTCGACCGATGGTATTTCATAAACAAAAATCAAAACATGTTGTCAACAAAGACATGATTCTCGCTGTCGATTTACCTGAACTCCCCCTTCTCAACGCCTTTTTGTAAAGCGTGGCAAGCCCCTGCGCACGGTCGCCAAACCGGTTCATCGCGGAATTGCCAAATCCTTTTTGAGGATATCCTGAGCGCCGTGTCTATGGTGCCGTTTACCCGAGATTCTTTTGGCAAGCTAACGGACATATGTAGCTACTTTCATACAAACGCAGTGTATTTATTATACTAAACTTGTCTTGTGAAGTCAATAAACAGATAGCGACCTAAAAGAAAATTTTGTCAAATTCGCGAACACGGCGCAGATTAGGCATTCCGAAGCGCTTTGTATGCGGAGCGCTGTCACACGCGCTTGAGGAACATTGGAGTATTAACTGAAGGCACATCTGCTTGTTTATAATGCATAGTAAATTAAGTTTACACATGTCCGTAAAAGTGTTATTATACAGTCATGAGATATAGCATGGTTTTAAGAAAGAACTTGTACCTGTAAATCATCGTCTTTCATATTATCATCGTTTGCTTTATATGAAAGATTACGCGGCTGATATGAAAGCCACGTCGTTAAGCAAGTTCGTTTTTGACGGATATAAAAATGCAGGAGAATTGAATATCGAGATAATAAATAGATATGAGAGAAAAACTGTATTTTGGGGCATTCTGCATGAAACACTTTTTTTGTTTCAGAGTTTATCATTATTATGTATCTAATCCATAATATTACTATTGGTAGTATTGCTGAAACAGGTTTGTTTATAACAATGATTCTGGCATTTTATGAAGTCGACTCAATACTTTATTGGTTTATTGAAATGATACGGAATACAGATAGCCTTTCTCTTAACGCGGAGAAAATTCGTGCTTTCTTTGAGATAAAGTCAGATATCGAAGTTGGTAGCTCCCCGAAAAAGCTTGCCATTTCCATTGGCGCGTTTTCTGTGGATTTGCAAAATGTCGGATTTTCATATGAAAATTCCGACTACTCTTTATCAAATTTCAATATTAGTATAAAGCCGGGGGGAAACTTGCTATAGTCGGTGAAAATGGGGCCGGAAAGTCCACATTCATCAAGTTGCTGTTAAGACTGTACGATGTATCAGAAGGCGAGGTTTTGGTAAACGGCAACCCAATTAAAGATTACGACGTGTGTGCGCTCCACCGGAAAATCGGGGTTGCATAGCGTGAACACGGCAGCGTTGCCGGCCACTATTTTCAACGACTACATAACTGAAGAAAATCTTTCGCACCTATTAAGAAATTTCGAGCCGATGAAAGGCGCATCTCTGACTGATTATAGAACTGCACATTTCGCTAAATCGATAAAAATAATAACCCTCGCAATAATTGAGATTGCGAGGGTTATTATATGAGATACCCGGGACTCGAACCCGGGACACCTGGATTAAAAGTCCAGTGCTCTACCGACTGAGCTAGTATCCCATGATAATATTACAGGGTGAATAGTGGGACTCGAACCCACGACCTCCAGGGCCACAACCTGGCGCTACCACCAACTGAGCTATATCCACCGTAAACCGTACCTGAAGGGATTCGAACCCCTGACCCACGGCTTAGAAGGCCGTTGCTCTATCCGGCTGAGCTACAGGTACATGCCGCGATTAGTAACTACCTTAAATTTATCTTTTGTTCAAAGAATCGGGGTGACAGGATTTGAACCTGCGACCTCCTAGTCCCGAACCAGGCGCGCTAGCCAAACTACGCTACACCCCGAAAACACGGAGCCAACCACGCACTGAAAACCGAATATCGCAAAAAGCATTTAAGAAGA
>JAVBOO010000045.1:0-15752 GCA_031550435.1 Eubacteriales bacterium | reverse complement strand
GACTTAACTGTCTTTTACCCAAATATCTGCCATACACGACTGTAGGACGTCGGGCGTTAAATTCAAAACCGCTCAAGCTTCGCTTGGACGGTTTTGAATTTAACTGACTATAAATACGCATATAATACTAACGCGGTTACTCGTGCCGAGCAGGCGCGCTTAAAAACGCAGTCGTCTGCAATCGTCTAATTTACAACCACGTTTGTCGTAAACCTCAACTCGGCAAATCTCAGTATGTTATACGGGTTGATCCAAAACACGTCCTTTGTCAGCGTCGTTTTTGGAGCGATACCTAGATGCAGGTGTACCGGGAAATTTTTCGATCCTCCCTCGATCTTTGAAAGACCTGTATCCCCCATCTTTCCCAAAATTTGGCCGGCGTTTACAATGTCGCCCTTTTTCAGCCCGGATGCTATACTGTCAAAGTGCGCGTAGTAATACAATGTCGAGTTGTATGTAACAACGCTGACATAATACCCGTCTTTCTCGTTCCAGCCCGTATCGGAGATGTAGCCGTCCGTCATGCTGATTATGCTGATACGCCCCCTGATGTTTTCCCTGTCGGTTATATCCGTGCCGTAATGTGTTCCTTTTTCTCCGGATGTTCTTTCTGTTCCGAAACTATTGCCGAACATATAGTCTTCGCCCGTAAAATCCGAGTGTACCGGAAAGGCCTTTATTTCCGAGAATATTGCGTTTATAACGCTGTAATATTCGCTATACTTGTCCTGAGGGTACTTTTCATCAATGCTGTCATAGTTTAGTATATAGTTTCTTTCGATAGAGTACAAATCGTCCGTAACGCTTAAGTCCGGAGGAAAGAAACGATTGTCGAGCGAGTAAATTGTCAAAAGCTTTGAAAAGCTTATCGTATACTTTTCCGAGAGGCTGTAAACAGACGAGAGCGACGAAAACGGCACTCTGAATGCCGCAAAATCCGCAAGCGAGATTTTAACGGTTTTGTCCTTTGATGAAAACGCGCTCACGATGAAAAACAACAACAGTATTACGACTGCCGCCGCACACGCAGCTATTATTTTACCCTCGTTTGAAAGCCGCAGCTTACGTTTTCGCTTTCGCCGCAAATGAACGCCGCTTCTAAGCGGCACTGCCAAACGCCTTTTTCTTTTCAAAACATCACTTCCCCGCATATTCGGTCTGAACAGCGCTTCACTTTTACGCGAATTGCCGCGGTTTACTTCCGCGGTAATATAGACACGGAAAAATCCTCGTGTTATAATGAAACCTCACGCAGCGCCTAAACTATTATATTTCAAGGAAACGATGTTTATGAGAATCGGAATCGGTTACGATGTTCACAGACTTATCGAAAACAGAAAGCTTGTTGTCGGAGGAGTATGCATACCGTTCGAAAAAGGGCTGGACGGCCATTCAGACGCGGATGTGCTGACGCACGCCGTTATGGACGCGCTTTTGGGCGCCGCCGCTTTGGGCGATATAGGCAGGCACTTTCCGGACAGTGATTCGAGGTATAAGGATGCCGACAGTATGCTTCTGCTTAAGCATGTGTTTGAGCTGCTGCTGAGTAACGGCTATACAGTTGTCAACATTGACAGTGTTATTATCGCGCAAAAACCGAAATTCGCACCGTATATTGAAGAAATGGTTCGATGTTACTGCCGATGTCTGGGTCTGAACCCAAATCAGATAAACATAAAGGCGACAACCGAGGAAGGGCTCGGCTTCACGGGGAGCGGAGAAGGTATTGCGGCTAAGGCTGTCTGCCTGATTCAAAAACAAGCCGTTAGATTTGTTTGAAAGGACAACTAAAATGAAAATATATAATACGTTTACAAAGACGAAGGAAGAATTCGTCCCCATAGAGCCCGGCAAAGTAAAAATTTATGTCTGCGGCCCCACGGTCTACTCATTTATTCATATCGGCAATGCAAGGCCTATAGTTGTGTTCGACGTTTTGCACAGATATCTTGAGTATAAGGGCTACGAAGTTACTTACGCGACAAACTTCACCGATGTCGACGATAAGATTATCAAGCGCGCGAACGAAGAAGGCGTTGAAGCTTCGGTTATCTCGGAAAGATATATCGGAGAGTATTTGAAAGACGTTGAAGGCCTCAAGACAGCAAAAGCGGATTGCCGCCCGAAAGTAACCGAGGAAATCGGCGGCATTATCGAAATGATAAAAACTCTTATCGAAAAAGGCTATGCCTACGAGAAGAACGGAAGCGTATACTTTTCGACAACGGATTTTAAACCCTACGGCCTTTTGTCCGGCAAAAAACTCAAGGAACTCGAGGCCGGCGCAAGAGTCGAGATAGACGAAGAAAAGCGGAATCCCTCCGACTTTGTTCTTTGGAAACCGGCAAAACCCGGCGAGCCGAAGTGGGCTTCGCCTTGGAGCGAAGGCAGACCGGGCTGGCATATAGAATGCTCTGTAATGTCCAAAAAATACCTCGGTGATACAATCGACATACACGCCGGCGGAGACGACCTGATTTTCCCGCATCACGAAAACGAAATCGCCCAGAGCGAGGCCGCAAACGGCAAAAAATTCGTTAACTATTGGATGCACAACGCGATGCTTACAATATCCGGCAAGAAGATGGGGAAATCCGAGGGAAACTTTCTCATACTGCGCGATATCATAAAGGATTTCTCGTACGATGTTATCAGGTTCTTGATTTTGACGGTTCACTACCGCTCTCCGATGAATTTTTCAAGAGATTTGATGGAGGCAGCCGAAACATCGCTTACCAGAATCCGAACAGCGTACTCAAACCTGAAATTCCGCCGTGATAACGCCAAAACCGAGGAGCTGAAAGAAGAAGAGCAAAATTCTTTAAACGAACTGCAAAAGTACATCACAATGTTTGAGGAAAGCCTTGATGACGACCTAAACACGGCAAATGCCGTTACGGCAGTGTTCGAACTTGTAAAGTTTTCAAACGTAAGCGTTCTTGAAAACTCATCCAAAGCTCAGGCTCAGGCCTTTATTGATGTTTTTGATAAGCTTGCGGATGTCCTGGGCATCAAGCTCGAAGAAACCGTCGAAATCGGCAGTGAAAAGATAGAAGCGCTGATAGCCGAACGCCAGCTTGCCAGAAAGAACAAGGACTTCGCGGCAGCGGACAGGATCAGAAACGAGCTTTCCGATATGGGTATAACATTAAACGACACTCCGGAGGGAGTAAAGTGGACTTACAAGGAAAAAAAGTAGTGGGGATGCTCGAAAGTGCGCACGATCTGTCAGAAAACGGCTTTGCGGCCGAGTTGTATTCCCCTCTGAATCTCGCATATATCGGTGACAGCGTTTTTGACCTGATTGTGCGCACCCATCTTTTGAAAAACGGCCCAAAGCCTGTTGACGAATTAAACAGGCAGGCTTCGCTTATAGTAAGAGCATCATCGCAGGCTCAGATGTATCATACGCTTGAGCCTGTGCTTACAGAGAGTGAGCTGGCGGTTATGAAGCGAGGCCGAAACGCCAAGTCCAACTCGCACGCAAAAAACGCAACGGTTACCGATTACAGGCATGCAACGGGCGTTGAAGCCCTTGTGGGTTATTTGTATCTCAATCGCGAATTCAAGCGTATAACGGAACTGTTTAAACTACTAAGTATAGGTATTTAAGGAAGGTACTATGAAAAATAACGGATTTGAAAGAAACAGCGGAAAGGGCAGAAGTTCAGGCCAAGACAGAGCTTCAGCGGGCAAAAGCGGAGCGCAGAAAGGCCGTGGCGGCTCAGACAGAAGCTACTCCGACAACAGAAAGTTTTCAGGCGGCAAAGACACTTTCGGCGGTAAAAAACCTGCCGACTTTGCAAACAAACGCCCTTTAACAAAAAGTTTTGACAAACGCCAAGAAAAGGCACCGGATATGAAACGTGACTTTTTTGAAGACGATGACAGCGAGCAGTACGGCGTTTTTCAGCTTGAAGGCAGAAATTCCGTTCTCGAAGCTCTGAGAAACGACAAGCCCGTCGACACCCTGCTTATCAAAAAAGGTGAATACGAGGGCACTATTCGTGTTATAACGGCTATCGCGCGCGAAAAAGGCATACTGATAAAAGAAATGTCAGTCGAAAAGCTGAACTCGATATCGCGTACAAACAATCATCAAGGCGTTATCGCGATTTGCGCAGCTCAGGCTTATGTTACGGTTGACGAAATGCTGGAGTCTGCCAAAGAAAGCGGAAAACAGCCTTTTATACTGCTGCTCGACGGAATAACCGATCCGCACAACCTTGGCGCAATTATAAGAACTGCCGAGTCCGCCGGAGTAACGGGCATTGTGATACCAAAAAGACGCGCTGTCGGTCTTACGCCGGTCGTCGGCAAGGTCGCGGCCGGGGCTTTGGAATATGTTAAGGTTGCCCGTGTCGCAAATATAGCTTCGACTATCGAAGAGCTCAAGAAAAAAGGTCTGTGGATTTATTGCGCGGACACAGAAGGAGATAATCTTTTTGAAACAAATATGTCCGGAGCTAGCGCTATTGTAATCGGCGGCGAAGGAGAAGGAGTTTCCAGGCTTGTGCGAGAGAAATGCGATTTCGTCGTTAAAATACCGATGTTCGGCAAAATCGGCTCTCTAAACGCATCAGTGGCGGCATCGCTTATGATGTATGAAGTTGTACGAAGGAGAGAACAACCCGTTGGTAAATAAAGCAACGCCGACAGACGAGCAGCTTGTACTTTCTGTGCGCGATGGAGATAAAGCCTCCGAAACGCTGCTGTACGAAAAATACAAGCCGCTCGTAAAATCACGCGCCCGTTCATACTTCCTGGTCGGAGCCGACCACGAAGACCTGATTCAGGAAGGTATGATCGGCCTTTATAATGCCGTTTGCGACTACAGCCCGGACAAGCAGGCGGCTTTTTCAACCTTTGCCGAGTTGTGCATAACAAGGCGGATAATCACGGCGATAAAGAACGCAAACAGGCAAAAACACATGCCACTAAACGGCTACATTTCTTTTAACAATACCGTGAGCAACGAAACGGGCATAATCACGTATGTTGACACCTTGCCGGACGAGGCTAACCCGAATCCCGAAGATTTGCTGATTTTCAGAGAGGAAAAAAGCCTGATAGAAAAAAGCTTGCTAAACAGCTTTAGCAAGCACGAATACGAAGTGTTTTTGCATTATCTTAACGGTCTGAGCTATGACGACATTTCCGAACTCACCGGCAAGAATTCTAAATCTGTCGATAATGCTTTGCAGCGTGTCAGGAAAAAACTCACAAGGCTTCTGACTTCCGAACAGTAGACGAGACTTGTCAGCAAATAAACTTTTTAATGGCTTTATCCGTCGCTCTCGGGTTCAGTTCGAGTATGCGGTTCTTTATAGTATCGAATGCGGCCTGCGGCGTAAGCTTTTCGGCACGTTTTACCATATCGTCTCCGAAACGGTGTTCCGCTGATGTGAAGCAGGTCGAGCTCCAACCGTACTCCTCACCTTTGGCGGATTTTTTCCTTTGAGCTCCGCACATCGTGATATACATCCCCGACTGCAACTCGATCAAGGCTTTTTCAAATCCCGGCGCATCCTCTTTTGCTATGCCTAGCCCGCGTTTTATTTCGTCAAAGGCCGCAGTCTCGCTTTTTATCAAAAAATCATAAACGTTTTTTGCCATATGGCTCATGCTCCCCGAAAAATAACTGTCCTCAAAACTGTTACCCTTCCGCCTGACGGTATAAAAGTAAGGATACCATTCCTCAGTTATAAAGCCGCTCTTTTTCAGGAAAACTTTCGCATAAGATATATCGGTCGTTTCATCCAACACTCTGATCCGCCATTCCCAGGGGTCTGTATCTCTTTCGCCTGTGTGAAAACTGACATTGGCGGCATAATAGTCACAGATCGTAAATATCCCCTCACCGTTCGAACCGCCAACTGAAAATCCGGCCTTTCTCAGTTCCCTGCAAAAATCGTCAAAGCAAGTTATAGTATTGATATCCATGCTAACCTCCGTAAACAATCTCCGAGCCTAAATAGGCTGTTCCCAAAAATTCAGATTTTACGACAAACGGCATCATCTTGGCTGTATCAATGAAATACTGCTGAGCGTAGCGCTCCGGGTCAAAAAAGTTCAAAATCGTGCAAAGCGCGCAGCCGTGAGTCGCGAGTGCAATGGTGCGGCCATTGTGTTTTTCAAGTGCGGGCAGTAACGCTCCGATATTCCTTTTTTGGACAGTAATGAGGCTCTCACAGCCGTCTTCCGTATACTCGAAATTCTCCCATTGCAGCTTGCGAAACGTCCATGGATCTTTTAGATGCTCAGAGACGGCCCTCTCTCTGAAATCATACACCTCTTCTATCTCCGCACCGCTACTGTCACAAAACGGTTTAATCGTCCCTATAGTCCTCGAATAAGGGCTTGAGTATACTTTTTCGATTCCGAGTGTTTCGAGAAATACCGCAAGCTTGTCCGCCTCGGCTTTACCACTCTCCGTAAGCGGTCTTGTCGCGTCGTCTTTATGGGTTGGGTCAACCTCGCAGTGTCTTATAAGATACAGCGTTGTCATGTGCTCTTTTAGCCATTCGCAGGCGGCCCCGAACAATGCCGGCAATATTTCCGGGTAAGTCAAGCATTCCTGAGCAGGATAGCTGTCGGCAAGCAGCAGCTCTTCCATCTCAAAATCGGGCAGTTCCCCAAGCTCTGTCACACAGGCAAACAACAACATCCCCGATGAAGCGCTGCCGTCTCTGTCAACCGTATAAGTGCAGACCTGCCGTATGTCGCAGCGAAGTGCACCCGTCTCCTCAAAAAGCTCACGCCTTGCCGCTTCCGCCACAGTCTCGCCCGGCTCGATATGTCCTCCGGGCATTTCGAATGTCTTCCTGCTGCGATGTCTCACAAAAAGAAACTTTCCCTTGTATTTCACTGCCATCACAACATATTTTAATTTGTCTTCCGGTATTTCGTCTCCGAGGGTGATTTTCACAATCGACATCGCATTCCTCCGTAAATTTGTATAGTGCCGTTGTATGCGGTGCTATTACTTCGGCAGCAAGCTTCGCCATAACGTTTTACCGGTTGACTAACTTCTTGTCTGAATATACTACAAATAAGACGGGAAGTCAAAATATGCTTCCGGTTCAAAAATCACCCGAAAGTTTGCAGACCGCCCGTCCATGCCGGCAAATAAAAAAGGCAGGGTACCCCTTGCCTTTTTTGCATTAAACATTATTTGTCAACGCAGTGTTCAACCTGTTATGAATCAACTAGTGTACGAACAACAGGTATACACCGAAACATACAGCCGCAATAAGCAGTATGAACGGAAAGTATACGAGGAAAGCTGCGGCAATAAGCGCGGGAAGATCACCCTTTTCAAGCTGTTCTTCCTCAAGCGTCTCTTTGAGCCGTCTCTCGCTCTCTTCTACATCTATAAATTTACTTGATTTCCTTGCAGACATATAACCACCCATAATGCAGGCCTAATATTACTTTCACAAACCTGCCCGCATATTATCATTTCCGGTTACTGAGCTTTTATTTCCTTCCTGTGGTGGCAGGCAACGAAATGATTGGGAGCGACTTCAAGAAACTCGGGCGTTACCATTTTGCAGATATCCGTCGCATAACGGCAGCGTGTATGGAACTTGCAACCCTTCGGCGGATTTACAGGGCTGGGAATATCACCCTCCAAAAGATTCGCCTTGCTTCTGTGGTCAACATCGGTTGTAGGTATAGCGAGCAAAAGAGCTTCGGTATACGGGTGCGTCGGGTGAGCGAAAAGATCCTCGGAAGACGCAAGCTCTACAAGATTGCCCAGGTACATAACGCCTACTCTGTCACTGATATATTTGATAACCGAAAGGTCATGCGATATAAACAGATAGGTAAGCCCTTCCTTGTCTTTAAGATCGGAAAGCAGATTAATAACCTGAGACTGAATAGAAACGTCAAGAGCCGAAACCGCTTCGTCACAAACAACAAACTTAGGTTTAACCGCAAGCGCGCGGGCTATACATATACGCTGACGCTGGCCTCCCGAGAACTGATGGGGGTAGCGATGGATAAAGTACGGAGCAAGCCCGCATTTTTCCATAACAGACATTGTATAGTCCTGCATCTGGTCGCCGTTGCTGGCGAAATAGCCGTGAGCCAACAGACCCTCTCCGATAATTTGCCCGACCGTCATTCTCGGATTGAGAGACGAATACGGATCCTGGAAAACAAGCTGCAAATCTCTGCGCAGCAAACGCATCTCATTATAGCTGAGACGAGCAAGGTCTATGCCGTCGTCACGATTTGCATCGTGCACTGCAAAGTCCTTGTTGTTCCTACATGACTCACGAAGCTTGTCGATTTCCTTGCGGACAGCATCGACAGCGCTCATTTTTTGATTAACTTCGGCTTGCTTCTCATTGATTTTTACATCAATTCCGGAAATTTTCTGGTTCAGGGAAGCAATGTCTCCGCCTTCTTTTTTGCGGTTCTCAAGCATATTCTTGGTAAAGCCCTTGTCAAGATTAAGCTTGTCGAGAACGTCTTTAGATTTTTTGTAATCGCTCGAGGCAGAATAAAGCTTTCTGTAAACTTGAGCTACAGCACCTAAATCGGTAGAAGTGATCAAACCGCCGATTATCTGTACTATATCAAGATAAGCGTCTTCAGCCGCTTTTCGAGTTTTGGAAGATTGCTCAAGCATTGCGTAATACTTGACCTTTTCTTCCTGATCGAGAGCGTCGATATTCGAGTTTTTCTTTTGGAAATCCTCGACTTGCTTAGCTACTTGGTCTCTTTCGCCGGCAAGATCACTCATCTTCTTATATCTTTCCGGTAAGTCCTTCATCGTGTCGTCTATATACTTGGGCGACATCGAATCCAATGTCCTTCCGTAGTACATAGTACGACCATAGGTCTGATGGTACAGTTGCAAAAGCACGCGTCCGAACGTTGATTTTCCGCAGCCGCTCTCGCCGACCAGACCGAAGGTCTCGCCTTCGTAAATATTCAGCGAAATATCGTCATTAGCTTTTACATAAACGCCCTTTTTCCCTTTTATCGGGAAATACTGTTTAAGATTTTTTATTCCGAGCAGAACCTTCTTGTCAGAGGCAGGCGCTTTGCCGGTATCGGCTATCTTATTTTTTTGCATGACGCTCCTCCTTTAACGGATAGAAACATCTTATAGACTGATCATCCGAGACTTTTACAAGCTCCGGGCATTCCTTCTTGCACTTCTCGGTCGCATATTTACAGCGCGGCTCAAACTTACAGCCGACAGGCAAATCCAACGGGTGAGGAACAGCTCCGGGAATAGAATCCAAACGCACGCCGGGAGGCGTATCCAGTCTGGGAACAGAACACATTAAGCCCTCGGTATAAGGGTGGGAATAACGGTTAGCGCCGAAAATCGTACGTGCGGGAGCCATTTCTACAACCTGTCCGCAGTACATAACGGCAACATCGTCCGCCATTTCGTTGATAACGCCCAGGTCGTGAGTGATAAAAAGAATGGAAGTCTTTTTATTGCGCTTAAGGTCGTTCATCAACTTAAGAATCTGAGCCTGAATCGTAACGTCAAGCGCAGTTGTCGGCTCGTCCGCGATAAGAATATCGGGGCGGCAGGCAAGTGCCATCGCTATCATGACTCTCTGGCGCATACCGCCCGAAAGCTGGAAAGGATACTGTTTTGCTACGGATTGCGGGTCGGCAATTTTAACGTCAGCAAGCATTTTTACCGCTTCGGCGTAAGCTTTTTTCTTGCTCATGCCCTGATGAACGATGAACGATTCGCCAATCTGGCGTTCAACCGTGAAAACAGGGTTTAAGCTCGTCATCGGTTCCTGGAATATAACGGATATTTTGTTTCCGCGGATCTTGTAGATATTGCTCATAGGCATTGTGACAAGGTTTTCGCCGTTAAACAATATTTCTCCGCCGGCAATATAACCGTTTCCGTCCAAAAGCCTTAATATACTCATCGCGGCAACAGATTTGCCCGAGCCGCTTTCTCCGACGACTCCGAGCGTTCTTCCCGCATCAACGGAGTAAGAAACACCGTTAACCGCCTTGACGATCCCGCGTTTTGTTTTGAAATACGTATGCAAGTCTTTTAATTCAAGTAATGGCATCAGTGTCCCCTCCTATCTATCGTTTGATTTAGGATCAATAGCATCGCGTAATCCGTCGCCGATCAAGTTTATGCTGACTGTAGCCAAGCCGAGCGATACGGATGGGAATACCCATCTCCACCAGAACTTAGCGATAACGGTTGAGTCGTTACAGCTCATCAGCATGTTGCCCCAAGTCGGGTTAGGCTCGGCTACACCGAAGCCAAGGAACGAAAGGCTCGATTCCGTAAGCATGCTGCCGGCCAACGCTATGGTAATGTTAACAAGTACAATCGCCAAGATATTGGGCAGAATGTGCTTGAAAATAATACCCGCTTCTTTGATTCCCATTGCCTTCGCGGCTGTTACATATTCGCTTTCGCGCTGAGCGAGGAAAGCTCCGCGCGTGAGTCTTGCGAGACTTGGCCAGCTCAAGACACCCAGTATTACCATTATCATGAATATTCGACCGTTGTCCGGTATCTGAGAACCGACAATGACCGACAATATCATGGCCAACGGCAAAAACGGTATCGAGTTGATAATTTCGCCGAATCTCATCAGCACGATATCAACTTTTCCGCCGTAGTAACCGGAGATGCCTCCGATAATAACGCCGAGAAAGCCTGAAATGACAACAGCAACAAAGCCGACTGTAAGTGTAACCTGGCCGCCCTTAACCAGCCTTCTGAACATATCGCGTCCAAACTGGTCGGTACCGAGCAAATAGCCTTTTAAGCCCCAGGCGTTAACTTTTCCGCTGCTGTCGATAGTATAATTTCCGAAATAGCCCGCAGAAATCGAATTTACATTTTTGAGATTCGGGTAAGCAGACTGATCGTGATCGTTCAAACCCCATGAAGCTACCGAGCCGTCGTCAAGCAATACCGTAAAGTGTGAACGGCCGGCATCAACGTCAACAACATGACCCTGAATTTTTTCGGGTATATCAAAAGCTTCGGGAACATTCGTCCCCCAAACAATAACTCTGCCGTCTGACATAAGAGCCGCAGCGTTTCTGTCTGTGGAAGCTATGTCTACTACATTTCCTCCGGCGGCGACCTCTTCGGGTAATCTGCCAAACGGCAAATCCTTTGAAGTCATGCAGACTACATTGTTATCGCTCAAAATCGCCAAAGCGGTCGAAGCGTTTAACGAATAACTCTTAATATTGCCTTGATAATTTTTAGGTGTGATATTTACAAAACCCTCGTTGCCCCAAACATATAAATGTCCTGTTTCACTGAGAGCCGTAGATATCTGCATGCCCGCAGCTATTTGAACTATCTTATCGCCGGACATGTCAGGCATCTTTGTAAGGTTAAATCTGTCGCTTCCCCAAGTAAATACCTGCCCTTGGTCATTCAAAGCAAGCACATGGTCAAAGCCGGCAGAAATAGCTACCACCTTACCCATATTCGCGGGGATACTTTTAAGCTTGTCCGTGGTATGACCCCAGACATATATTTTCCCGTTTTTATCCATACCCACACCATACGAACTTCCCGATGACATGAGCGCCGCATTTTTCGAAAGCGCTGACGGAACGGAAAGATAGTTAAGCTGAGGCGGAAGGTTCTGCTGCGTCGTATCTTGGCTTGTCAAATCAAGCGGAAAAAATATCGGAAATATAAAGCATGCCAAAAAAATCAGCATGAAAACCGTCATACCGATGATTGACAGTTTTTTCTTCATGAAATTCTTCAACGCGGTACGCGTTGGGCTTTGTACCAGTTCTTCCTCCATTACTGACAATTGCTTGCGGGAGCCAAACAGGGAACGAACAAGCGAGCCGAATGAAGACTTTTTCTTATTCTCTGCCATAATACCCTCCCTAAGTAAGCTTAACTCTCGGGTCAACCAAGAGGTACGCTAAGTCTATAATAAGGTTACTCGCAAGCGCAAGAACGGCAAAAAACATATTAAATGTCAATACAACCGAAAAGTCTTGCTTCATTAAAGAATCTATCATAACGTTACCCATACCGTTCCATGAGAACGTACGCTCGATAACAACCGATCCGCTGAATATTGATACGAACCAGCCGAGGAAAATCGTGACGACAGGTATTAACGAATTTCTGAAAGCATGCGAATAAACAACAACTTTCTCTCTCAAGCCTTTTGCTCTCGCAGTTCTGATATAGTCGGATCTGAGAGCATCAAGCATTGTAACACGGACATAACGCGTGATTCCGCCCAAAGAAGCTATAACATAAGTCATAAGCGGAAGTACCATATATTTTGCCGAATCAAGTGTTTTTGCAATAAAGCCTGTACCTTTAAAATTAACTGTTGAAGTACCGCTGATCGGTAATACTCCAAGCTTTACGGAAAAAATGTAGATAAACAGCAGTCCGAATATAAACGCCGGTAAGCTGTAGCCGATGACCGTTATGACCTGAAAAGTACTGTCAAACAACGATCCTTTTTTTACAGCCATCATTATGCCAAGCGGAATCGTGATACAGAACACAAAAATCAAACCGAATATGTTCAGTTTAACTGTATTGCGCATCGGAGGTCCCGCCATTTTTACAACAGGCGTTTTGTTTACTATCGAATAACCGAAGTCTCCGGTTAACATGTTGAAAACCCATTTGCCGTACTGAACAACCACAGGTTTATCAAGTCCGAGTTTAATTCTAATTGCATCTTCTTTAATTTTGCGCTGTTCCGGCGTTAGTCCCGTGCTGGCCTCCATCTGACGGAGAACAGGATCGCCGGGCATGCACTTGTAAATAGTGAACATCATTACCGAAATTATTGCAAGTACGAAAACGATGTACATTACTCTCTTCAGAATATATTTGCCCATTGTTGAATCACCCCACCCCACGAGTAATTGATATAAGAATAGGGCGTAAGTAGCACGCCCTATTCGATAACAATACTGAATTTAACTTGCAGACGCTTAAGTATAGATTTTTCAAAAAAACACATTTCTGACTTGAAAACTCAACCTAAGCAGCTTTACAAAAACTACTGAGCATTGTAAGTAACGCTTGTTATAGCCTTTGACCATGACCAAACAGGAGTAACGTTGTAGTTGTCCATGTTTGTTGTGTAGAAGTCATGATACTCGTTTGAGTATAGAGGAATATCAGGAAGAAGGTAGTTCCATCTCTGCTCGAATGCAACCCATTTTTCTGACCAAGTGTCGAAATCACCGGCTTCGGTTGACTTCATGGCAAGAGCAGCAGCTTCAAGCTCGTTGTCCAAAATAAAGTTGGAGTTGTAAGCGCCCAAGTAGTCGGGGTTGGTTCCGTAGTAATACCAAACTGCAGTGATTTCCGAGAAACCGGTTGCGAGGTTGTACATATGGTACTTGGGTTCTTCTGCAATCTTGCGGTTGTAGTTAGCAAGAAGAGTGTCAAAGTCAACGATGGTCTGGTTAATCTTGATACCGACCTTCATAGCTTCGGGAACAAGCATGGTAGCGATGAGGTTAGAAACCGCATTGCCTTCCGTGCTGAGCCATTCGATCTGAAGAGCCATCATGGTGCCGTCGTCAAGCTTCTTGTAACGAACGTTTTCGGGACCTTCCGTGTAAGCCGAACCGTCTGCGTTGTAAACCCAACCGTCAGCAATGAGAAGTTCCTTAGCCTTGTCAAGGTTATAAGTGTAGTTGATAAGTGTTGAGTCGAGCAATTCTTTGTTGTCGGTATACTCACGCATGGAAGCGCCATAGTAGCCGTTAACTACGATTCCGTAACCTGATGTAAACTGTTTACAGAAATCGTCACGGTCAAGACACCAAGCAATAGCCTGACGAACCGCTACAAACTGTGTAGGTCCAAAGTCGCAGTGGAAAGCGATCTTGCCGTAGCCGCTACGAGGATAGCTTGTGTAGTTTACTTTGCCTTCGTCAGCAAGGTCAAGACCCTTAGTGATGTCTGTTCCGCTGGCGATACCGGAAAGAAGGTTTACAGAACCTGTTCCAAGCTCATCCATCTGTGTAGCCTGAGTTGTCTTAATGATGGTGATTTCATCGATAACCGCAGTTTCGCCACAGTATGTACCGAGGAAATTGGGGTTAGCTTTGACTGTAGCCGAGTTGTTTGAAGGATCATACTGAACAAAGTTGTAGGGTCCGGCTGTCTTAAGCGGTTTGTAAGCATAGCCCGTGTTGTCGTTCAAAAGTGTTTCTTGAATGAGCTCCTGTGTGAAAGGACCGGAAATGGTTGCGCCGTCTTCGCTGTCAACTATGTCGCATCCCGGAGCGATAACATCCATGGGAAGAGGAGCTGCCGATGCGAAAGTGATATCATAGTAGTAAGGCAAAGACTCAGCTTTAGCTGTAACGGTAAACGTGTATTCGTCTACAAGTCTGATACCTTTAAAGTTCTTTGAGGAACCGCCCTGGAACTCTTCAAAACCTACCAAGTCGCTGCTTGTGAAGTTATCCGCCTCAAGTGCGCCGATTTCGGGGCTGTTTGAAAGAAGAAGATAAAAGACATAGTCTTTAGCTGTAATCTTGCTTCCGTCGTTCCAAACTAAATTTTCATTAATCGTTGTTTTGTAAGTCTTTGTTCCGTCATCGTTCAGTTTGTAACCGAAAGATTTAACGGCAACCGGATTAGGAAGGAACTGGCTTTCCTTAGTCCAAACTACGTTGTCATAGCCGCCGATAAGTCTCTTGATATCTTGGTTGGTTGAAGCGTTTGTCCAACCGCTGAGGAAGTACTTGTCAAGAGTTGTCGTGCTTCCCATTACGAGAGAGCCTGCGGGTGTTGCCTTGGGTACGCTTGCGAGAACGTCAGCCTGAGCCTCTAACGGAAAATAAGTAAATCCGTCGTCAGTAACCGGAGCCGTCTCAGTCTGAGTTGATGGTTCTGTTGTTGTGTTTGTTGTTTCGTTCGTTGTAGAAGGGGGAGTTGTAGTGCCTGTGTTGGTTTCATCCTTCTTACAGCTTGTTAAAGTGAAAGCAAATGTAGCTACAAGTAGCAAGGCTACAAATTTCTTCATTTCTTTTCCTCCTTTTATTTAACGGTTTACACCATCGGACGTATTATATCAAAGATTTTTCATTAAATCAATAGATATCGCTTTGCTTGACTGTTTTACGGGTTCAGCATCTATATGTATATATGCAAACCGGATTTTTATATGCATGTTAACAAAAAACCGATTGTATTATTGTGCAAAATCACTGTTAATTGTAACAATTAGTTAATATCTGTTGTTTATGCGGCTTAAGAGTACTAGAAAATCATACTTTTATCAAGAATTTATTGCCTTTTGCACGATTTTTTGTTAATGGAAAATAAATTTTTATATGTAATTTTTTAACATCCTATAAATAAAACTGTAAGCAGACAACTCGTTTGCCTGTCCGACTTTATAAAAGCCGAGTTACTTCTTTATAGTCGTTTAAGCCGGAAACGATCTCAAACGACAAGCGATATACGCTGTAACAGGCACTTATCGTTGAATATACTTCTTTGCAATAAAAAAACTCCCCGAGTAGGATTCGAACCTACGACCCTCCGGTTAACAGCCGGATGCTCTACCGCTGAGCTATCAAGGAATATTACTCAATTATAATATAACAAGCCTGAATCAAAGAATCGGGGTGACAGGATTTGAACCTGCGACCTCCTAGTCCCGAACCAGGCGCGCTAGCCAAACTACGCTACACCCCGAAAACACGGAGCCAACCACGCACTGAAAACCGAATATCGCAAAAAGCATTTAAGAAGA
>JAVBOO010000013.1:0-77807 GCA_031550435.1 Eubacteriales bacterium | reverse complement strand
ACGAGATTGAGCGCTTCTTTCTGAGAATAAAGCGGTTTCGTAAGGTTTTCACTCGTTATGACAAGCTGGATTCGTCTTATATAGCGGTTGTTAACTTGGCTATGGTTTTTGATGCAATTTTAGTGTGAACACTTTCTAGTTATTCAAGAGCGCAGCCTTTATTTTTGTATTCATTTCGAGGGCTTCTTTTCGCGCGTAGTAGTCAAATTTCCCGCTGCCGTCCTCATATTTTTTGTAATTCGTCAGTATTGCTCTCGAGGAGTTTACAATTCCGCCGTTGTTTCGGGTCAGATACAGCGCCACATCGGCGGCGGTTCCGCCTTGTGCGCCAAAGCCGGGTATGAGCAGGAAGGTTGTGTCGAGCATAGCGCGGAGTTTTTTACCTTCCTCGACGTTTGTCGCGCCCATAACCGCGCCGACAGACGAGTATCCGCATGTTCCCATGTATTTGCGACCGAAGTCACGGATTTTTTCTCCGACTATTTCATATATCCTCTTGTTTTCATCCGTGTTGAGATATTGTATGTCTCTGGCGCCTTGATTCGAAGTACGCATGAGTACAAAGCAACCCTTGCCCTTTGCAAAATATTCTTCGTAGGGTTCAAGTGTGTCTATGCCCATGTAGGGGTTGAGCGTGATCATATCGGCTTCGAAATCGCCTTCAAAGTGCGCCTTTGCATACATTGCAGCCGTGTCCTTTATATCTCCGCGTTTTATGTCGGCAACAGCGATCTGTCCGACAGCTTTGATGTATTCGAGAGTTTTTTTGTAGGCGCAAAGACCTTTGATTCCCATCGCCTCGTAGTAAGCGATTTGAACCTTGTAACACGCCACGGAGTCGTATGTTGCGTCTATTATTTTTTTGTTAAACTCCAGTACGGCTTCCGAAACATCAGGATATTGCCTTAGCAGCGATTCCGGAAGATAGTTCGGCGATGTGTCGAGCCCGAGGCAGACGTAGCCGTTTTTCATTACATTTTCAAACAGTCTGTCGATTACTGTACTCATATGATTATCACTCCGTCTTTTATTGTGCGAACTATTTCGCCGTAGTAACTTTTTTCCGCAAAAGGCGTGTTTCTTCCCTTTGATTTGAACTTTTTGGGATCTATTGTAACGTTTTTCTCTAAATTTGCCAGAACAATGTCAGCGATATATCCTTCGCTCAACTCGCCTTTATTTATTCCGGCAAACTCAGACGGGTTCTTGCTCATCAGCGCGGAAAGTGTTTCCAGAGGGATTCCTTCCTGCCTGACAAGTACGGTATAACACACGGAAAAAGCCGTCTCCAGCCCGACAAGACCGGGAGAGCCGTTTATTTTGTCTTCGGCTGTATGGGGAGCATGGTCGGTCGCGATTGCAAGAACATGACCTTCCCTTATCGCCCTTATAAGGTATTTTCTGTCGTTTTCGGAGCGCATCGGGGGGTTAACACGGTATGGGGTTTCATCGTTGAGCGCGATATGGTGCGGGGTTACTTCGAAACTGACGTTTACTCCTCGCTTCTTGGCTTCGATTATTTTTTCCGCCGAGTAAGCCGTCGAAACATGGCAAAAGTGAACTCTTGCACCCGGTGTTCTCTCGCAGATGTAAAGATCGCGTATAGTTTCGAGGTCTTCTGCCGCGTACATGTCGGTTTTGCTGAAAGCGGCGTCCTCCGCGTGCACTAAAACCGGCCTGCCGTAGCCGGCGCATTTCTTTAAAGCTTCGTAAAACATGAATGAGCTTTTAACTCCGAAGCCGTCTTCGGAAGCGAATTTCACTATACGCTTGCCGGGGTCATCGGCAAGACAGTCAAGATGTTTTACGGTTTCGTTTTGAAAGCCCTCAGTAAGACTCAGACATTGGTAGACATCGCAATATCCGAAGCTCGCGGCTTTTTCCGCAACATATCTTGCCGTAGCGAGATCCGAGCAAACGGGTTTTGTATTCGCCATGGCTATAACGGTTGTATATCCGCCTTTTGTCGCGGCGAGCGTACCGGTTTCGATATCCTCTTTGTGCGTAAGTCCCGGATCCCTGAGATGCACATGCAAATCCGTAAAAGCGGGCAGGGCGTAAAGCCCGGCCGCGTCTAAGGTTTCGCAATCGTAATCAAGGTTTTCGCCGATTTTATTGATTATACCGTCACGGATAAATATATCTGCTTTTTTGCAGCCTCTGTGGTCGGCAAGCACAGCGTTTTTTATGAGAAGAGACAATTATTTACCTCCGTTATAGTGTCGCTCGTATTTTCCGGCGGCTACCTAATCAGGCTTATACTCTCAACTATGTCTTCGCAGTAGCGGCACTTGTACGTGCGTTTTTCCGGGTTTTGGAGCTTGAAGATGTGCGGTATGTGCTTCTCGATAGACGTAATGCATCTCGGGTTTTTGCAGATTATAACGTTTTCGACCGAGTTGGGCAGACTCAGCGGAACCTTGCCCGTTACCGTACCGTTTTCGATAATGTTTATTGTGGCTGTATTATCGATAAGCCCGATTACTTTATAGTCGATATCGATAATGTTTGTTATTTTTATTATGTCTTTTTTGCCGATTCTTTTACTGTTCGCGTTTGTTATGAGCGCAACAGTGAACTGCGCCTTGTCAAGGCCGAGATAGTAGTAAAGCCTGATGCCGAGCCCGGCTTTTATATGGTCGATTACTATTCCTTTTTCGATTTTGTTAACCAGTATTTTTCCGTCAGCTACATTACCCATTATTTCTCCTCCCCCAAAAGTTTTGCGATAAGAGCCATTCTGACATACATTCCGTATTCGACCTGCTTAAAGTAACCCGCTCTTTCGTCTTTATCGACCTCGTAAGATATTTCATTTACTCTTGGGAGCGGATGCAGTATTGTCAAGTCCTTTTTAGCGTATTCGAGTTTCTGCATATCCAAGATGTAGCTGTCTTTAAGGCGTATATAATCTTCCTCGTTGAAGAAACGCTCTCTTTGTACTCTCGTCATGTAGATTACGTCCATCTCTTTTACCGCGTCTTCGAGCACGGACATCTCTTTGTACTTTACGTTGTTTTCTTCCAGGTAGGTTGCCAGATAATTCGGTATTTTGAGTTCTTCCGGTGAAACGAATATAAAGTTTATGTCTTCGTAGCGTGAGATGTTTTTAACAAGCGAGTGAACCGTTCTGCCAAATTTCAGGTCGCCGCAGCAACCGATAGTTAAGCCTTCGATGCGTTTTTTAATAGACTTGATCGTTAGCAGGTCCGTGAGCGTTTGGGTCGGGTGCTCCCTGCCTCCGTCTCCCGCGTTTACAACGGGAACCGAGGAATTTTCCGAGGCAATCAGCGGCGTGCCCTCTTTCGGATGTCGCATGACAATCAGATTCGAATATGCCGCGATTGTTTTGATTGTGTCGCTTACGCTCTCTCCTTTTGATACTGACGAGGAACTCTGCTCCGAAAACCCGACTATGCTGCCCCCGAGTCTAAGCATGGCCGCTTCGAACGATAGCCTCGTTCTTGTACTCGGCTCAAAAAAAAGCGAAGCCATTATTTTCCCATCCATGCAATGCATGAAATGCTTCGGCTCCGCAATCATTTCTTCCGCTAATTGTAAAATTTCGTCCTGCTCGTTGACCGAAAAGTCAAGAGTATTAATCAAATTTCTACCCTTCAGGCTCATACTATCATTCCCTTCTACAGATTTACTCTCAACTCAATAGTATAGCGGTATAATTTGTGTTTGTCAATATATTTTTAGAAAAAACTCAAAAAAAACCCCAAAAAAGCCAAAAACTATAAATTGATTATTACTCGGCAACAAAATATAGAAAAACGCTATATATTGTTGTTCCCTTGCTAAGACTCAGAAACGCGTCTGCTCGGCACGAGTAACCGCGTAAGTATTTTATGCGGTATTTAACGCCCGACGTCCTCCTGACGTTTAAGACTTATATTGTCTTAAACGACTGTAACTTCCGCGGTAATATAAAAATAGAAACGTTTCAACTTTTTCGCAGATGTCAAGCCGCGGAAAGATTGAAACGTTTCATATTGGGGGTTGGGCTGTTATCGGGGCGCGGACTTAACTATAAATTAATCCGCCGATTATGGAGGCGACAATTAAACCGTTCGCTAAAATTGTCGCCTCATTCCCTCTTTGGCCCGCAGGGCCGGTAAAGGGGATCATTAATATCAGATGTTGTACTCAAACTGCGGTTTTTTGCAAAAATCCATGTTGCTGACGACTTCCCGCTCGACTGTCTTAAAACCGGAGTAAAGCTCGTTTACTATCTTATATGCCTCGGCAAGGTAATCCGCATTAAGAACTGCCATGGCCTTTGTTATAAGACCGTTAGCATAGATGTACAGGTCCTTGAGTTCATGGGAGATAATATGCCGCATATCAAGTGACCCGACAAGCTCGGAAATGCAGTCCAGCGCTTTATACGAGCAACTTGAGAACAATTCGCCGTTATTGTTTGTAAAAGCTTTTTCGGCCTGTTCGATATAGTGCAGCAAAAGCTCATAGGTTATAACTACAAGCTGAACGGGGGATTCAGCCCGTCCTATTCTTTCTTCGTATTCACTTTTATCAAATAACATATGCTCACCTTAACGTATTGCGGCGACAATTAAATCTTACAATAATCTTGTTGCCGCAACCCACTTTCTAAGAGGGTCGATTATAAATTGCATAGCAATTTATAATCGGGGGGTTAATAACTATTGAATCAACTGCAATATCTGCTGCGGACGCTGGTTTGCCTGAGCCATTATTGAGATACCGGCTTGAGAAATAACATTGTTTTTCGTCATTTCGGTCATCTCCCAAGCCATATCGGTATCGAAAATCCTTGAACGTGCTTCCGTCGTGTTTTCGCTCGCGGTCATCAGATTTGCGTAAGTGTGCTCGAGTCTGTTTTGATATGCTCCGAGACGAGCTCTGATAGTCGATATTTTTGAAAGAGCGTTTTCGGACATGCTTATCGACTTTTGAGCAAGCTCAAACGAAGAGACACTCAAATTTTCTATTCCCAGAGCTTCGAGAGTTACGGAAGGAATCTGGAGGTTGATTTCCATTGATTTATTCGGGCCGATTTGGAATACCAGCATCCCAAAATCAGTCAGCTCAAGTTTTGCGTCGTTTCCTCCGGTTACGGAGACCGCTCCTCCCGCGCCGACCGCATCGCCGTTTTTCAGAGCGAAGCTTCCGTCGGGCAAAGGTTTTGCAAGTTCAAGCTGAATTATGACATTGCTTCCGTTAGTTCCTGTGAGTTCGATTCTGTTACCTTTTATGACCGAGCTCAAATTCACGTTATTAAGGTCAATATTCGATATTTCGGCGTCGTTTCCGTAAACGGTTCCCGCTGTAAGCCCGAGCATATTGATAATCGCGCCGTCTCCCGAAATTTGTATTCTTTCGGACGAGCCTTCGTCTCTTGTATACATCATGAAGCCCGCGGTTCCCGCCTTAACGTCGTTCCAGGTCTTGCCGTTTGGTATCGTTATGTCTATGTTGCATCTGTCACTCAGCTCTTTAAGCTTTGACACAACATCGTCAGGCGTATCCGTTGTTTCGAAGTGTACGGTTTCGCCGTTGATTTTCAGCGTGCCCTCTATTCCCCCCGTGACCGCGCTCGGGTTCGAGTTATGTACGGCGGGCAGGCCGACTTTATCTATCGTGTATGTAAGAGTGTCCTTTGGCAGGTTGTCGGAAACATAGGTACATTTTGCGACTCCGAGCATATTGGCCGAGAAAATGCCGAGCCTGCAAGCGTCTCCGTTAAGGAGTTTTATCTTGTTAAACTCTGCCCTGTCGGAGATGCCGGATATTTCGTCTTTGAGGGAGCTTATCTCTTCCTGGATTTTTCTTCTGTCTTCGGGTTCGTTGCTGTCGTTTGTCGCCTGGACGGAAAGTTCTCTGATACGCTGAACCATGTCCTGAACTTCCTGAAGCGCGCCTTCGGCTGTTTGAACTGCCGATATACCGTCCATGGAATTTCTTCCGGCCTTGTTCAGGCCGTTAATTTGGTCGTGAAGCTTGTTTGATATCGCAAGTCCGGCTGCGTCGTCTTTAACGCTGTTTATTCTCGAGGACGATGATAATCTTCTCATCGACATATCAATTCTCTTGTTTACTCTGGAAAGAGAAGTGTAGGCGTTTAAAGCGGGTATATTTTCACTGATTCTCATTGTTTGTCCCCTTCGATATTATTAGCGTTCGTACCGTTGTAGCTCAACTCTGTTTGTTCCAAGAATCTAAGTATTGCCTCTGTCAGTCTTCCGAGGACTTCGGGGGCGCCGCCGTTATGTTTGTCTGTACTCATAAACTATCTGACCTCCGAAAACAATGTAAATTCGCTTCCGTCTATAAAGAAATTCGTTTCGACATGGGTGAAACCGTTTTCGGCCAGAAAGCGTTTCAGGCCTTCGCTGTTATCCGCAAGCGCTTTTTTAACTCTTGAGTTTTTGCAGGCAATATTTATGTTTGCCCTGTCTTCTTTGACAGACGCGTAAGCCGATATGGTTCCGAGTTTTCCCGAATCCAGAGACATCGCGACGTTTATGGGTTCAGAAAAGTCGTTTTTTTGTCTTGTAAAATACATGTTTATTTCGGCAGATTTACCGTTAAACTTTACAGGAAGTGCATAGCTCGAGTTTTTTTCTCTTAGTTCGGAAAGAAAACGGTAAGCTGTTTTCAGCTCCGAAAATTCGCTTAAAGAAATACCGGAATTCTCTCCTATACGCATATCTACTGCATTTCGCAACAACTCGGGCATGTGACCGGCACCGTTTAACTCGGTTTCTATGGACTTAGCCGAGCCGTCAGAAAACAGATCGCCTAGCTCTGAGTCATCGCTGTTTTCTTCGAGGCTGCTTTTAAGTTTTGTCAGGAGCTTGGTAAAATAAAGCGCTTCACCCGTGAAGTTCCTGACAGCTTCAATGTTGTTATAGGAAAGTGCGAGGTTTCTCCTGCCGATAAACCCGATAACGCCTGGCGCAACGTCTTTGAGCTTTTCGGTCTTTTGCAGTAACTCCGAAATTTCGTGTTCGTCTGCTTCGCTGTTTAAAGAGCGGAGAACAGAATTTATGTCTTCAAGCAATTTTACGCGGTTGTCCGGCTCGGAAGCAAGCTTTTTGAGTGAAGCGGTATCGATAAGACCGGTAAAATCGTCGATAACACGTTCGTTAAGCTTGAACACACGAGAGATGGTTTCATCGCTGAGATACGATGTCCGAGCGTCAGCGGCATACTCGCCGCTTCCGACGGTTATATCGACTGAGCCGCGGTTCATCCTCGATTTTTCAAACAGCTTCGAAGCGTCGAGAAGATTACCGAATGTTATAGCCTTATCGGTCTTTAGCACAACACCGACCGAAGCAAGCCCGTGCTTTTGGATATGATAAAGCATACGATATACAGCGGTCACAGCTTTGCGCTCATATTGAGTTAAATCCTTGTTTTTTTCAGCCTCAAGCAGCTTTTGCGCCGTTTTGTCTTTAAGATTGTCTCCGAACTGCCCGTTATAACGCTCAATGATGTTTATGACCTCGTCAATGTTAAGCTTGAGCGGGTTAATCCCGTCTCGTAGCATATCGGCGGCAATTTTTGGATGAAGAGACGATGTAATTTTGTCGATTTTCATATTAACGAGCTTCACGGACGACATGTTTTCTTCGTTAATGTCTGTGCCTGTTTTAGACAGAATTTTTGCTGCTCTTATATTCTCGGGGTTTGCCGAGTAACCGAGAGACAAAAGCAGGCTTTCAAAGCCGGTTTCGACTTTCGCGGGACTGTCACCGTATTTTGCGCTGACCCGGGTTGCCTGAGAAAGATAGGCTTCCGAGATTCTGTATGATTGAACGGAAGAAAAGATATTTTCCAGACTCTGTTTGCTTCCCGGCAAGTTGTTGTCATACTGCTTGAATTTAAGGCTGTTTATCCCGAAAAACAGGTCTTTCATCGTGCTCACGCTTTCTTGCGAGGAGCAACCGGTTTCTGCGAGCAGGGAGGTGTAAAGTTCGGAATCGGCTTGCTCCGTATAAGAAAGGGCCTTTTCGAGGCTCACATTCATGATATTGATGTTTCTTTTTGCGAGCCGCCCGAGGTTATCGGCGTTAAGCCGGACTTGAAGGCTGTACAGCTGCTTTTTGTACGGAAGCGACTCCTGTTTCGGAGCGATGTTTTCGGGAACACCGCTGTTAACCGCATCGACGATGCCGCTGAGTGTCAAGGGGATATTTTTGCTCAGCAGGAAGTCTATATAGCGTCCGTTCGCTTTCGGCAGCGCTTTGTAAAGCTCTTTGTATGAAGTCTCCGGTTCTGAGGAAGCGGGGTTTTTTGGCGACGTTTCGGTTAGTTTAGTATCGGAAAAATTTTCCCCGGATGCATTGAGAAGATCTTTAAAGTCTTCTTCGCTCATTAAAGGTATCTTTTTGAGCAGACCCAGCTTTTCGAGATTCTCTTTATTAAGCTCTATGCCATTTTTGACAAGCAGCTCCGCGTTTTCCTTGTTTTCGGGGGTTTCCTCCGCTCCGATATTTTTCATCGTTTTTGCTATATCGCCGGAAAGCTCTCGCAGGGTATTATCGTCAAGCGCATTAAAGTAGCAGGCAGGAGAATGAACGGCCTTATAGATATTTCCCAGTGTTAATTCTTTTTCGCTGTCAATGAGCGATAGCATTTGTCCTTCGTCTATTTGCTTTATGTCGTTTATCTTTTGGGCTGTTTCCGCCGTGACGGCCTTGTTGTCGTTTGCGGCTAGGCCATCGGTATCAAGCCTGTTCGCGACCTCACGGGAAACGGAGTTAAGCATTCTCAGGTCGATGTTTTCAAAAGAAACGCCCGCTTTTATCAGTTCTCTGAGTGCGGCGGAACTTGTATTGCGTGACGCATAAATAAGCTCTCTGCGTATACGGGAGACAGCCAAGGCCTCGTTTCTGCCGGTTTCTTCTTCGCGCTCGACATCCCTTTTATCTGCCAGAGCATTGCCTTTTGCGGATGTAAACTCGCTTCGAAGCATCAGCTCGCTCAAATTTTTAGATGATTTTAGCCTTGCGGGTCCCGAATTCGAGGCAGAGCTTCCCGGAAAAACCTGTTTTAGCTTCAGCTCGTTTTCTCCGGAGCCGACGACCTGAAAAAAAAGTTCGTCGCCGATTTTGCAGTTTGTAAGAGACTTGGCATCGGCATTGAATTCCGCCCCCGTTTTCGTGGTTAAACCGAATTTTTTTCCGGTGACAGAACTGACCGTTGCGGAGAAGATATCGCCCGCTTCGGCGACAAACCGGCTGCCCCCGGAACGGGAGTTCACACTTAAAATATTTTTTGGTTCATAGGATTCGAAGATTTTTGCCGCAGTGCTCATGATTTCTCCTCAAAAAACTCAGTTATCGTTATTGTTACTCCGCAGAGTCAAGGTTTGTGTTGTTACCGATTTAATAAATCAGCACTTACTTATGTAAACACTGATTAAATAACTTTGGACGGATACTCGGCTGATTTAATCCGCGCATCCTCGTCCGCGACGGCCGTTATACGGCCTTTGTGCGGAGCGGGATGCTTGCGGTTGTCCCTTGCGGGCGCAACCGTTCGATTAAATCAGCACTTACTTATATTTATTTCGGCAGATTTTTGGGGAATAATAGCTTATATTTTGTAGCGCTACAATTCCGACCGCGCTTGATATTGTCGTCTCGATATGCTAGAATTTCGGTTGGTATTGAGAAGCGGTGAGAAAAGAAGCGCGGTAAAGCTCGGCTTTGCCTAAAATTTGTTTGTTCGGCACAAAGAGCGCTGAGCGGAATGAGAGATGCGGTATGAGTAACTCGGCTGAATATGCCATAAAAGTAGAAAATGTTTCGTTTACGTATCCTAAAGCTCCCGAAGACACGGACGACGGTTTTTCTCTGAAAGATTTAAACCTGGGCATTTCCAAAGGGGAGTTTGTTGCCGTTCTCGGGCATAACGGCTCGGGGAAATCGACGCTTGCAAAGCTTTTAAACGCGCTGCTTGTACCGACCGATGGCAAGGTGTATGTGAACGGGATTGACACGTCGGACCCGGAAAAAACCTGGGATATACGCAGCAGTACGGGAATGGTGTTCCAGAACCCCGACAATCAGATAATCGCGACTATAGTCGAAGAGGATGTCGCGTTCGGAGCGGAAAATCTGGGTATCGCCCCGGCGGAGATACGCAAGAGAGTCGATTCGGCGCTTAACTCCATGGGGATTTACAAGCTTGCCAAGAGTTCGCCGCACTTTTTATCAGGCGGTCAAAAGCAAAGGGTGGCAATAGCCGGCATACTTGCCATGCGCCCTTCATGCATAATTTTTGACGAGCCGACCGCAATGCTTGACCCGCAGGGCAGAAAAGAAGTAATGGAAGCGATACGTGTTTTGAAGCACGAAGAAGGTATAACCGTCGTGCTTATAACGCATTTTATGGATGAGGCGGTTATGGCGGACAGGGTAGTCCTTATGGACGGCGGCATGATAAAACGTATCGGCACGCCGAAAGAAATTTTTTCCGGGGTTGATGAGCTAAAAAGCATTGGGCTTGATGTTCCTCAAGTCACGGAATGCATAAACGAGCTTAAGAAAGCGGGCTATAGTTTTCCGGACGGATTGCTGACCGTGGAAGAAGCGGTTGAAGCTGTCGAGGCAGTTGTCATGGAGAAAGTCAATAAAAATAAACCGGAAGTGTCACATGTCGATTAGAGCTGTAAATTTATCACATATATACTCGGCCGGCACCGTGTTTGAAAAAGCGGCTGTTAGGGACGTTAATTTTGAAATTAAGCGGGGCAGTTTTGTAGCGATAGTCGGACATACAGGTTCCGGAAAATCGACTCTTATCCAGCATTTTAACGCTCTGATGGTTCCGACTTCGGGAACCGTATTTCTTGACGGTTACGATATTAATTCGGACAAATCAAAGCTAAAAGAACTGCGCAGAAGAGTCGGGCTGGTGTTCCAGTACCCCGAGCACCAGCTATTCGAGGTAACTGTTTCTAAGGATGTCGCGTTCGGGCCGGAAAACATGGGGCTGAGCAAAGAAGAAGTTGCTCAAAGAGTTAACGACAGCTTAAAGCTGGTCGGAATACCGGAAGATATATACGAGAAATCACCTTTCGAGCTGTCAGGCGGGCAAAAGCGCCGCGTTGCGATTGCGGGTGTTTTGGCTATGCGCCCGGACGTTTTGGTTCTGGATGAGCCTACTGCGGGGCTGGATCCGAAGGGACGTGAGGAAATACTCGAAAGAGTGAAACTGATGCACGAGCAGCTGAAAATTACGGTAATACTCGTGTCTCATAACATGGAGGATGTTGCAAGGCTTGCCGAACGCGTAATTGTAATGCATGGCGGTCAGGTAGCGTTTTCGGGAACTCCGGCTGAGGTTTTTTCGGAGCCTGAGCGGCTGGAGAAAATAGGACTTGCGGCTCCGCAAATATCATATTTTGCGGCCGAGCTTAACAAACGCGGCATAAGCCTCGGTAACGGTATAATTACGGTTCCTTTAGCCGTGGAAGCGCTGAAAAGAGTTATTCCGAAGCTTTGAACAAGCCGAGCAAGCTCGTTTTGTCCGTTTTCAGCGTTACTCACTTTATATTTCAAATAATTTAACAGAGTTGGTTTGATGCTAAGAGATATCACACTGGGGCAATATTACCCCACAAATTCTTTTGTACACAGGATTGACCCAAGGGTTAAGCTTTTGTGTCTCGCGGTATTTATCACGCTGCTTTTTATGCTGAATACCGTCTGGGCATATGCTTTTCTCACCTTGGCACTCGGCTTGGTCGTTTACGCTTCAAAAGTACCGGTCAAGTTTATGCTCAAAGGTCTGAAAAGTATAGTAATGATAGTAGTGTTCATGTCGGTTCTGAACATTTTCTTTTCGTACGGTGACACTGTGCTGTTTTCCGTATGGATTTTCAAGATAACGCTTGAGGGTATACTTTTAACCGTAAAAATGGTGGTCAGGCTTGTCCTGCTTCTCATAGGCTCTTCCTTACTGACGCTTACCACAACGCCGATTGAGCTGACCGGAGCGCTCGAGAGCATACTGAAGCCCTTTAAGCGTATAGGCCTGCCCTCACACGAAATCGCAATGATGATGACTATAGCCCTGAGATTCATACCCACGCTTCTTGAAGAAACCGATAAAATAATGAAAGCTCAGACCGCGCGAGGAGCCGACTTTGACACGGGCAGCATTGTCAAGCGCGCGAAGAGTCTTTTACCGCTTTTGATTCCGCTGTTTATTTCGGCGTTTCGCCGCGCGATAGAGCTTGCGACCGCTATGGAAGCAAGATGCTACAGAGGAGATATCAACAGGACGAAGATGAACGTTATGAGGCTCTCGGCGAGAGATTATAAGGCGCTTGCCGCAATAGCCGCTTTTGCGGTTGTGACAGCGTTCTTGAATGTGATATGATATGAAGATTTTACTTACGGTATCATATGACGGCAGAAACTACTGCGGTTGGCAGCGGCAAAATAACGGGATAACGGTACAGCAGACTCTGGAGGAACAGGGTCTGTTTTCTGTATTCAAACGCGAGGTTCATACCTTGGGAGCAAGCAGAACCGATGCCGGGGTTCATGCCCTGGGTCAAAGGGTATGCTTTGAGCTTGGCGACAACGAATGCATGATTCCTCTTGGTAAGCTGCCGCAGGTTATAAATGCCGCTCTGCCTCGTGATATTGTTGTTACAAAGGCCGAGAGCGTGCATGAAGATTTTCATCCGATATTTGACGCTAAGCGTAAAAGCTACGAATATATCATACTGAACTCATATTATTTGAACCCGAAGCTTGCGGATTACTGCGAGCATGTATATTATCCTCTTGATTTCGGGAACATGAGAGCGGCGGCAAGCTGTTTCATCGGAGAGCACGATTTTACGGCGTTTAGGACAACTGACGGCAGCGCAAGAACAACCGTGCGAACCGTATATTCTCTCGAATTAAAAAAGCAGGATGATATCATAAGCTTTGTGATAACGGGAAACGGCTTTTTGTACAATATGGTACGAATTATTGCGGGCACGCTGATAGACGCGGGGAGGGGACGGATAAGCCCAAACGAAGTGCCGGGGATTATCCTGTCAAAAGACAGAGCAAAAGCGGGCAGAACCGCCTCGGCTAACGGATTGACGTTGTTAGAGGTTTTTTATTGAACATTTGATTTAACCGGCGCTTTTTTAAACATGTTCTGTGCAGCGCTCGCGGTTAATGCAATTCCTATGCTTATCGCGCTTACGCATAAGAACAGGATAAGCATCCGGCTTATACCATGAGAGAAAAAGTTTACCCGTCTCAGCACAATCAACACGTATACATGTAGAAAATAAACTGTTTGTGAGACCTTTGAAAGCGCCGCTATTGCTTTAAATTCCGGAAGCAGCCGCGCAACGCCTGAGAGCATCGCGAACACAAGACAGGTGTAGAAAATGATCTCGGGCTTTATCGAAAGCTCGTAACTTCCGAATATTTTTCCGGTTAAAGGGAAAACAAGCGCAAATATCAAGAACACGACGGCCAAAGCCCAAAGATTTTTCTTTCCGAACTCGAATGCGGCGTTGAGCCGTTTTTCATTTGCCGACATACCGAGTACGAAATAAAACAGCCAGGTCGGGGCAAGCAGCCATGCGTAACCGGCAATGCCCGAAGGTAAAAGTTTTATACCGTAAGACCTGAGATTTATCGCCATGATAAAGTAAAAGCTTAGCGCGAACGAGACTATGAGGGTTTGAGATTCGTAGCGGAGCAGCAGCTTTCGTATAGCCGGAAATAAGATATAAAGCTGAACTATGACGACAATAAAATAGAGATGAGAAGCAAAACCGCCTGTCAGCAGGCCGCGAGCCAGTTCCCGCATAAACCCGCCGGAAAACATCGCTGCCGGCGAAAATCCGCGGTTTGCAGCAAAGTAAAACAAGCTCCAAAGTATATAGGGGATTACGACCGATTTCAGGCGTTTTGTGATAAAAGCTTTGCAACCGCCGTATTTTTGCATGTTCAGGACTATGCCCGAAAGCATAACAAACATCGGCACCGCAAAGCGAGAGAGCTGGTTGAGCAAGAATGCCGCGTTCATGCCGAAAACAGCGGCTCTGCTTTCCGCGAGAACGAAGCCGCTGGACACATGAATCATTATGACGGCAAACATTGAAACTACTCGTATAAAGTCCAATTCTCGCAGTCTTTTCATAACTACTCCCGGTTTGATTCAAGGGCGAAACCGTCCGATTTAATCAACATTTCTATTTGCTTTCGTTTATTTCGCCGCAAAAGTTTGTAAGCATGAGCTGTTTAACGCTTTTATCCGGGCTTTGGTTGGCAAGCGCCCACATCAGCTTTGTAACCGCCGCCTCACAGGTCATGTCTCCTCCGGAAATTACGCCTTCCATCTCGACTTTTTTTCCGACTTCGTATTTTGTCAGGTCAGCGAGTTCAAGAGGGCATTGTGATATAACGACAACTTCGATGCCGCTTTTTATGAGCTTATTGATCTCGCTCGGAAGATCGCGGCGTATATAGTGGAGCCCTCCGACTCCGAACGCCTCTATTACAAGCCCTTTATAGCCGATTTCGACAAAGTGCCTGAAAAAGTCGGGCGAGGTTCCGGGGATAAGCTTCAAAAGGAATACTCTGTTGTCTAGCTCATCCGAGTATAATCCGCTCCCCGAGCCTGTTTTATTGTATTTATCGTTGAGTTTCACACGATTGTTTTCGATAAACCCCACAAACTCTGCGTTTATGCTTTCAAAAGCGTTAAACGAGACAGAGCGGAACTTTGTCGAGCGGCAGCCGAGTATAATTTTGCCGTCGAACACTATAAATACTCCGGCTCCGACACCGGAAATCGCAGTACGGATTGCGTCCGAAAGATTTTTCGGGCCGTCGCTGTTTTTTTCCGAAATCGGCAGCTGTGACCCGGTAAAGATTACAGGTATGCTTATGTCCATCAGCATAAATGTCAGAACCGACGCTGTGTAGGACATAGTGTCAGTTCCGTGCGTTACGACGATTGCGTCAAAATCATGTTTCGCGTTATGGATTTCTCTCGCGATTATTTTCCACTCCTCGGGCTGGATGTTCGAGGAGTCAAGATTAAGTATGTTTTTGAGCGTAAATTCCGCCAGCTCCCGCACTTCGGGGACATATTCGAGCAGTTTTTCGGCGTTCATCTGTGGGACAAGTCCGGTGTCGCTTTCGGCGGAAGCAATAGTGCCTCCTGTCGCAAGCATTAAAATACGCTTCATTTTTCCACCTGCGCGCTTTCAAGTTTTGCGATTCCGATTTCGAGTCTTCTCAGGCTTTCGGTTTTTCCCAGCAGAGCACACAGCTCGCTTGCTCCGCAGGGGGTAGCCTGTTTTCCGGAAAGCGCGGTGCGAAGAGGCCATAGCAGCTGAGAGCTTTTCAGGCCTTTTTCCTCGGCGAGTTTAACGGTGTCGGCATAAATAGCGTCGTTTGTAAAGTCTTCTTGAGCAGAGAGAAAATCGGTAAGCAGTTTCAAAGCATCAAGTGAATTCTCGGATGTTGTCTTCATTTTTTTGTTAGTATACATTTCTATATCATAGTCGGGCAATTCGTCAATAAAGTCAATAATCGAAGGTATTTGGCGGATAAACTCGATTCTTGTCTTGCAAAGCTCTCCAATGTGCCTAAGGTCTATTCCGGCCGTTTTTATGCTTTGCTTTAGAACGGGTTCGGCCAGTTTGTAATATTCATCGAAATCCATCTTTTTCAGATATTCGCCGTTCATCCATTTCAGCTTTTGATAGTCGAAAACTGAAGGCGACTTGCTGAGGCCCTTTAAAGTAAATATATCGCAGAGCTCGGACAGCGAGAATATTTCGCGGTTATCGGGAGGGGCCCAGCCGAGAAGCGTCGTATAATTTACGATGGCTTCGGGTATATAGCCTTTTTCGACAAGCTGCTGTATGGATTCCGCGCCTTTTCGCTTTGAGATTTTTTCTCCGCTTTCGTTTGTAACCGCGGTTACATGGATATAAACGGGTATTTCCCAGCCGAAGGCTTCGTACAGCAAATTGTACTTCGGAGTCGAAGACAAATACTCTGTACCTCTGACGACATGCGTTATCTCCATAAGATGGTCGTCGACGACATTTGCGAAGTTGTAAGTCGGAAGGCCGTCGGACTTTATGAGGACCTGATCTTCAAGCTCTTTGTTGTCCACAGTGATTTCGCCGAATACCTCATCTTTAAATGTGGTTTTGCCTTCGGGAATAAGTTGTCTTATTACAAACGGAGCACCGGATTCAAGCTTTGCTTTGATTTCTTCCTTGCTTAACCTCAAGCAGTGTCTGTCGTATTTGGAAATTCCTTCTTTTCCGTCCCTGTGGAGCTCTTCGAGCCTCTCTTTATCACAGAAACAGTAATACGCCGCGCCTTTATCGACAAGCTGCTTCGCATATTCGAGGTAGCCTGTTTTCCTGTGGCTCTGGATATAAGGGCCGTAAGCACCGCCGATGTCGGGGCCCTCGTCATGGTTGAGGCCGGCGATTTTAAGCGTATCGTAAATAACTTCGACTGCGCCCTCGACCTGTCTGGTTTGGTCTGTATCTTCAATTCTCAATATAAAGCTGCCGCCGTTTGATTTTGCGATTAAATATTCATATATCGCCGTTCTTAAATTGCCTACGTGCATAAAGCCTGTGGGGCTCGGCGCATATCTTGTGCGTACCGTGGTAATCATCTCCTAAATAAGCAGAAATTCGATTTTTGGTGCGTTGTTTTATTTGCTCGCGGAGATAACGATGCGTTCAATTTCGCCAAAATCGTCTCCGCACTCTATAAACACACAGTTTTCGATGCTGTCTTTCTTTATTGCGTTGCCTGTCAGCGGCATTCCGCTTTCGGTGTAATCATCGTCAACCGCCAGGCAGCCGATCATATCTTCAAAATATGGCAAAAGCTGCGGATAAACAAGCTCGTGCGCGATACTAAGCCCTGTTTCGCAGATAATCCTCGCATAAAGGCTGCGGGTTTTAAATACGGCGTCATTAAGGTCGCAGTCTTTGTAGATTCCGAGAAACCAATCAATAAATCCGCAGTCGGGATCTTTAACGGCTATCAAGCTCTTGTTTCCCGATGTTTTTGAAATTGCGGCAATCCGATTGCAAAAACGAAGCATGGCGTTTTCGCTGTCAACAGTGCCAGGATTTATGACAAGAAGCTTTTTTTGCGGAGTACCGGCCAAAACATCCAATATTTCCGAGTCGGACTCGTTTTTTAATACAGAGCTGTCTCCGCTCAAATGTATCAGAGCGAGAAAATAATCCGGGGGAAAAAGCCCGGAAGTGTCTATAAATTTCAAAGCAACCACGCCTTACTCGCCCGTATCGGTTTTTTGTGTTTTTGTGCCGAGGAGGTCTTTAAACTTGGCTATGTCAGTGTCTGAAAGAGCTTCTTTTGCCATCATGTTTTCTTTCTGTATCTGCTCGTATATCTCTTTTCTGTGAACAACAACCGAACGGGGAGCGATAACTCCGAGCTTTACTTGCTCGCCTTGTATTCCCACAACAACAACTTCAATGTTTTCGTTTATGATAATGCTTTCGCCTTTGCGGCGTGTCAGCGCCAACATAGTATCACCTCATTTTTTTATGCGGTCGCTTGTCAGTTTATCATATATAACCGCGGAAGTAAACAACCATAACAAACTAGGCAAAAATACGAATAATAATGCGCCGCCGAGACAGCGCCTGAAACCGGACGAGTATTACTGCGTCGGCAAAATATAGCAAAGAGCTGTATTTACAGCCGTTTAAGACAATATCAGTCTTAAACGACTGTAGGACGTCGGGCGATAAATTCAAAACCGCTCAAGCTTCGCTTGGACGGTTTTAAATTTATCTGACTAATATTCCTCTGTAATAATAAAACAGGCTGAAATCAGCGCGATTTCAACCTGTCGTTATGGTTATATACTGTTATGTATTTACTCCAGACCGAAGCTTATTAATAAAGCCCTGTCAACCCTGCTCATCAACCCGTCATCTAAGTGACATATTTTTTCTCTCAGCCGCTTCTTGTCGATGGTTCTGACCTGCTCGAGCAGCACGACCGAATCTTTGACAAGAGTATAAATCTGAGAATCAATTTCTATATGTGTCGGCAGCTTGGCCTTGTTTATCTGAGAGGTGATGGCGGCACATATGACAGTCGGGCTGTATCTGTTGCCCACATCGTTTTGGACGATTAAGACCGGACGCACTCCGCCTTGCTCTGAGCCGATAACCGGACTTAAATCCGCATAGAATATGTCGCCTCTTTTTACAAGCACATTTTTCACACTCGCTTTAAGCTTTTAGTAAGTTGGTACGATATTAAATCTTCCCAATTTGTACTTCTCCTATACGGGTTTTTGGCATAAACGTAACAATTCTGCAAAAAATACATATAAGCTTATCGCGTTCGCTCGTAAATTAAGTGCCGAACAAGCCGAACAGTCGCACCGCGAGGCGGACGACTGCCAAAGCGGGCAAGTCGCGCTTATTTTATATAGACTCTGTCAACTCTTTGGCTAAGGCTAGTAAATATTTCGTATTCGATTGTTCCGGCAAGAGCGGCGATTTCTTTCGCACTAATGCTTTCGTCCCCCTGACTGCCTATAAGCACGACTTCGTCTCCTGTTTTAACTCCGGGTATATCAGTCACATCTATCATAACGGAATCCATGCATACATTGCCTCTAAGTTTTGCCCTTTTGCCGTGAATAAGCACTTCGCTCTTATTGCTTAGGCAGCGCTTGTATCCGTCGGCATAGCCGATGGGAATAGTCGCGATTACCGATTCTCTTTCGGTGTAATATGTTCTGGAATAGCCAATGCTTGTTCCTGCCGGAACGGTTTTGACATATCCGACGCAGCTTTTAAGAGACAAAAAGGGGTGTATGTTGTAGTTTTCGGGGTTCGTCTCACGGTCCGGCCCGGCTCCGTAGAGTATAATTCCGGCCCTTGTCATGTTCAGCGAAAATTCTTTCCCCGTGACTATGCTTCCGCTGTTCGATATATGTTTATACGGAACGTGCAGTCCGCATTTTTCAAGATTATCGGCAAAACTCAAAAAACGCGCCAGCTGCTCCGCCGAGAACTCGTTTCCGGTTTTGGCAACGGCAAGGTGCGACATGAGCCCGACAAACTCGATATTAGGCAGCCTGCTGATTTCAAGAGCCGTTTTGACCGATTTGTCTTCCGGGCGGAAACCGACCCTGGCCATGCCCGTATCTATCTTAAAGTGAATTTTTGCGGTTTTACCGAGTTTAACTGCGGTTTTTGAGATATCTCTCGCATATTTTTTTGAATAGACAGTTAAAGATATGTTGCGGTTAACGGCCGTTTCTATAAGCGCATCGTCTATATGCGAGAATACAAGGATATTGCAGTCCACGCCGTTGTTGCGCAAAATAACGCCTTCTCCTAGCGAGGCCACACCCAGCCAGCGCACTCCGCAGGATATGGCGGCTTCTGAAACAAATACGGCTCCGTGTCCGTAAGCATCGGCCTTTACAACACACATCAGCTCCGCGTTTTCTCCGGAAAGCCGCTGCAATTCCTTTATATTAGACTTAAGTATGCTCAGGTTAATCTCTGCGTATGCGCGCTTATCGGTAATCTGCTCGCCTTTTAAATATGTATTTGTTAAGTATGCTCTCATGTCTTTTGTACTCCGTTTAGGTTAAGAATATAAATAGCAATCCCGGCAGGCGCCTGTTTGATGGGTTTATATCGGCACTTGCCTAGCTGAACCGGCCTAGTTGTTAACTGTAAAAACGCTGTCTTCCAGCTTGACATTATACTCGAACTTTTGGTAATTTACAATAATTCTTTCTTTGCCGTCGACATCATAAATAATCAATGTATTCGGCGTAAGCGTATCGTTATTCATCCAAAGTTTTTCTGTCGCAAAATAGCGGTTGTTTCCGGGTATTTTGGCTTCGAGTACGGTTTCTTTCTCGGCATCGATACTTGAAACGCTGACTGAAACGTCGTCAGAAGCGAGATAATTTTTTATGAACGACGTTAAAAGTATTTCGGAGCGCTCCATGGACTCGGTTGTGCCGACGGAGATTTTGCCGTTTATTTTCTTGTTGTACTGAGAAATGATTTTCCCGTCGAAGACCGTAATGTTGCCTGCCGCTTCCTCAGGCGCGGTTACCTCGATGCGGTATTCGCCGCTTGCCCTCGCCTGTTGTAATGTGTAGTAATTATTTCGTTTGTTGTTGGATATGTAAGCAACATAGGCTTCCGTTTGGAAGCTTTCGGTTTTCGTAAGGGTGTTCACGATTTTTTCGTAAAGTGTCTTTTCTTTCGAGCGCAATACGCACGAACTTAAGGTTACGGCCGTAATGATTGCCGTCGCTGCAAGGACCGCAATTTTTCGGATAGTTTCGGACTTCATGGTTAACCTCCCAAGGCTTATTGCAAGACGGAACACAAGCCATAGCTGTCCGCGAAAGCGGACAGTCCGGCAGTTTGCTCGCATAATGCTAATATAATTAATACTTGAATTTTGTCTCAAATATTCTAAGTAGACGCTGATTAATTGACTTTGGACAGGGATGCACGGCTGAATTAATCCGTGTATCCCTGTCCGTAACGGCCGTTATACGGTCTTTGTCAAAGATTTTGCTCCCCGATTAAACCATTAGGTTTAATCACCCCCTTATGCCGGCCCTGCGGGCCTAAGGGGGATGGGGCGACAAGTTTAGCGAATGGTCTAATTGTCGCCTCAATAACAAGGCAAACGTTAAAGGCTGCCGCGAAACGCGGCAGCCGGGGCATATACTATGTTTGCGGTGTTAGTTTTTGTACTCCGCTGTAAGCTTTTCGAGATTTGTGCTCCAGTCCATCCAGTAATTTCCTAAGGCTGACAGTTCATAGTTTAAGAACACCAAGGTCTCGATACCCTTTTCCTTTACGAACTCGGCCAGTTTGAAGCCGTCTTCAAAATATCTCGGCTCTATGAAATATACATATTCGAAGCTGTCAGCGAGAAACGGCACAAAGCAATGCCCATACGAATCCCTGACTATCATTATGCTTTTTCCGTTTCTGACGGGGGAATGAATATAGCCCAGAAACATTTCTTCGCCCATGTAAACCGAATAGCCGCTGTTTTCGGGATAAATCAGCTTTTTTTCCGTTTTGTCGGTCATTTCATAGGTCTTATAATTTTCGGCGACAGTATTGTTTACGGGAATATAGTAGGGAACATCATCCGGGTTTGCCTCAAGTATTTTTGCTTCACTTCTGTTAAATATCGACTTGTAAAGGCTTCCCAAGAAACCGGGCTTATGACCGAACTTATAGTCCCAAAGCTCGGGACAGTCAAGGTTCATTGCTCTGCACAGCTCTCGATAAGCGTAATAAGCTCCTGTTTGGGTCCAGTGATGGTCTGTCCGAAAATAGATATACTCGTTTTTGTGTTCAGCTAAAACTTTGCTTAGATCAATGAGTTCGGGACCGCTCAGCAGTTCTCTGAGCCTTTCGCTGATTGTGTCTCTGTCTGTGGCGCCGGATATAAAGCCGTGATCCAAATACAGTTCTGCTGCGGGAGTCGGCATAATCACATAGCTTTTTACACCGCATTCATCGGTTAATTTGTTGACGAGACCGGCATAGCGGATTGCTTTTTCCTCGGAATAAATGTATTTTTCCATGATAAACGAATCAAGAAGCACTAGGCTGTTTAAGCTTTCCGGCGATGCGCCGGGATCAAGTTTAGTCGTCAAAAAATATTGTTTTGAGGGCGGCGGAGTCTCGGAGCTCTCGGCTTCTTCGAAAACGGAGGTCTCCGTGGAGGGGGGAGCAGGCGAGACGGTATTTGTTTCGGCAGGCTCGGCTGTGTTTGCGTTTGGCGTTGGATTTTCAAAGGGCAGGGCTTTGCCGCTCTTAAAGACCTCTGCGATTAATCCGGCATCAAAGCAATAAAAGCCGTCAAGACGGCGCGTCGCCTCGATAAATGACATACGGCGGGGAAAATGGTCGCTTATGTAGCTATCTAAGGAGTTTGTGTATATGCCGGAGAAAACCGCCTCAGGCGAAAACGCAGGGAATTCGGCAAGGTTTCTGTTTTCAAGCTCAGAAAAGCTCACATCATTTTCGATGATCCCCGCTATTCCGAAGCCGGCGATAATCGCCGCGAACACAGCGATTATTATTATTTGACCTATGTAAGATTTCATTTTTTCTCCTCATTAAGGGCGAACGATTAAGGGCGAACGGTTCGGCTAACCGTACTGCCTAGAACCTGAAATAAATGAACGGGTTAAAGGAGTCACCGCTGAGTTTGGCAGTACAAAGCATTAACAGAGCCGTGTTAACGCAGAGCGTCAGCGCAAGCGTTGCGAAATAGCGCGGGCCGAGTTTTAGGGAGTGCCCGTCAAAGTCTATTTTTGAGTAAAGCACTTTTAAAGCTGGCGTTGAGCAAATCGCCGCAACGACAAGAAACGGAAGATTCTCGGTCAACGCTTTTGCCCATTCGCCGGAGAAAAAGCCGCTTGTTCCCGCCATGACGCAAAAAGCCGTTCCGAGTTTGCTGAGATCGGTATAGTAAAATATCGTCCAGCCGATCATTACCGCCGCAAGCGTAAACAGATGCTTTAATGCGGAAGGCAGTTTTTCTCCGAGTTTCAGCAAAAACAGTTTTTCCGCAGCTAAGATAAGCGCATAGTACAGCCCCCAGAACACGAAATTCCAGCTTGCGCCATGCCATAATCCGGTTAGCCCCCAGACTATGAAAATATTTCTGATTTGCAGCCGGCGGTTTCCCCCAAGGGGTATGTATACGTAGTCTTTAAAAAACGAACTTAGGGATATGTGCCATCTTCGCCAGAACTCGGTGATTGTTTTCGAAATGTAAGGGTAATTAAAATTCTCGACATACTCGAAGCCGAACATTTTTCCCAGTCCGATAGCCATATCCGAGTAACCCGAAAAATCGAAATATATCTGTATTGTATACATTAATATTCCGAGCCAGACGAGTATGCCGCCGGTATTAACGGTTACGTTGTCGAGTATGCCCGAGGCGGTAAGGCCTGCATGATTTGCGATTAAAGTCTTTTTTGCGAGGCCGGTCAGAAATCGGGAAATACCTTCGCAGAATTTCGGAAGGCTGTGTTTTCTTTTGCCGAGCTGTTCGGCAATGTCGGTATAACGTACTATCGGGCCTGCTATAAGCTGAGGGAAGAGGGAGACAAACAGCAAAAAGTTCGTGAAACTGCGCTGAACCGTTGCTTTGCCGCGATACATGTCTATAGAGTAAGACATAGTCTGAAACGTGTAGAACGATATCCCTATAGGCAGGCCGATATTTGGTACAGGGATATTTAAACCGAGCAGTGTGTTTATGTTTTCGACAAAAAAACCGCTGTATTTAAAAAAACCGAGCAAAGACAAGTTGATGAAGAGAGAAGCTATCAAAGCAAGTTTTGCTTTTTTGTGTCCGAAATTAGCGTCAATGATTCTGCCGATGCAGTAGTCGACCGCTGAACTGAAGATTAGAAGAGTAACGTAAACGGGTTCGCCCCATGCGTAGAAAAACAGCGAAAGGACTATCAGTATGATGTTTCTTGTCACCGTTCGCCTTGCTGCATAGTAAAGAGCGAGGCTGAGCGGCAAAAAATAATACAGGAACGAAAAACTCGCAAAAACCATTGTATCCCCTTATTTCGAAGTTAGGCGTTTCGTATCGGTTCTTTGAGTAAGGGCGTGTTCGAAAATAAATTTCAAACACGCCCTGATTAGTTTTACTTTTTTGATAAGCGCGGGTTTATCAAAACAGGCGCTTTTTAAAAAATGTTTTATTCTTTTCCGACGGCGCCGGCAGCCTTAACGAGCTCCTCCATTTTTTCAAACGAAAGATCGCCCGATGAGCCGTAAGTGATGATGCCGTCTTTGTCGATTACGTATGTTGTCGGTATATACTTGATGCCAAAGGTATTTCCGAGAGGCTTGTCGCGTCCGATAGTAAATGTATATCTGTCCTTGATAAAGCCGCTGATCTCATCATAGCCTTCAGTAACATTAATCGCTATAACTTCGACCTCATCCCCGTATTCTTCGTGAAGTTTCTGGATATTCGGCATTTCCGCAACGCACGGGCCGCAGAAAATTGCCCAGAAGTTAAGGAAAACTACTTTACCTTCGTAGTCTCTTATACTTGCCTTGCCGCCTTCGTTGAAATGGAATTCAAAGTCTATAATCTTATCGCCTATTTCAAGTCCGGTCGGTTCTTCCGAGGCTTCGGGTTCAGTTGTCGCGGGTTCTTCGGTTTGTTCTGCGGTTTGTGTGACTGTTTCCTCTGTCTGAACTTCTTTTGTCGGGTCGGGCGTCGGCGTACCTGCCGCGTTGTTAGCGCATCCTGTCATAGCTGTGCATGCCAAGATTATTGTCAGTATTAAGCCTGTTAACTTTTTCATCTCTACACCTCTTTTATCATATTTGGTTTTTGGTTTACATTGACAAGCGCTGAATTAATGTGATTTTAAGAAAATTGCGAAGTCAAACCGGTTGCTCTCATGACGTTGCCGCTTACGCTGATTTTTTTAAAATTTGATCTATTCGGCGCTTACTTGCTTTGCGTTTTCATGTTTCTTAAGCATATCAAGTGTTCCGCTTATCGCTCCGGTCGGGCAAGCTCCCTTGCATTCGCCGCAGCGGACACATTCTCTGTCGTTAACGATTTTAACGTCGAGCTTGCAAGATCTGGCGCATTTTCCGCAGTTAACGCATTTGTGTTTGTCAAGTTTAACGCCGAAGACAGCATATTTGTTAAAGAACGAATATATCGCTCCGAGCGGACACAAAAACCTGCAAAAAGACCTGAAAACAAACACAACAGACACAAGGATCACAACCATCAGAACTACTTTCCACACAAAAAGAAAGCCAAGTCCCGATCTCAGTGTTTTATCGAGTGTTACCAGCGGTATTCCTGCCTCAAGTGTCCCGGCCGGGCATATGTATTTGCAGAACGCGGGAACAGTCAAACCCTGGGACATCATGTAATAAAGAGGCAGGGCGACGACAAATACGGCAAGCACAGCATATTTCAGACCCGAAAGCACTCGCGTTACCCTGTTCTTTTTAAGTTTCGGCGTTGGAATCTTATACAGCAGGTCTTGGATAAGGCCGAACGGACATAAAAAGCCGCAGATTGTCCTTCCGAGCAAAATTCCGAACATTGCAAGCAAACCGAGAACATACATCGGGATCTTATGCAAAAACCCCGCAAGTCCGCTTACACCTGCCTGCAACGAGCCGATCGGGCACGCTCCTACAGCTCCGGGGCACGAATAGCAGTTCAGCCCGGGAACGCAAGCGTATTTCAAATTCCCGGTATAAATACTTCCTTGAGCAAAGCCTTTGAAATTCGAATTTACTGCAACAGCTGCGATAATCTGGGTAATTCTTCTGCCTCTAGCCAATTCCGATACACTCCAAACATATGTAGACAGCCTTGTAAAATACTGACTCGGGTCCGCCGTTAAAAATGCCTGCGATGATGAGTGCGGCGGCACAAAGTGCGACGACTGTCTGCACAATTACTTTTTTGCTTTTCACAATGCCCTCCCGTTGATTTTATTCGCAGCCCTGCCGAAAGTTACCACAATTCGGCAAATATGCTCGTTCAGTATAATATATATTTGTATATGTGTAAATATGTAATTTCAATAAAATACCGGATAATGAAAACGGCGGCGTTCGAGCCCGTTTTGGCTTAAACCGCTTTACTCTGCACCCTGTACATTGCAGTGCACCGGTAATATTATTTACTTTATGGATATATTACCGCGAAAGTTAAATATCGCATAAAATACTTCCGAATTTACCCGTACCGGTGTATAATTCAAACTAGAGAGGTGCGCAATGGGATTTTCAAAAAAGACTTTGGATTTTCTTATAGAGAATAAGCTGCAAAACAGCAAAACATGGTATGAGGAACATAAGCAGGAGTACAGGGAGCATGTGCTTGAACCTATGCAGTCGCTCGTCTCGGAGCTTGCTCCGTTTATGCTGGAAATAGACCAAGGCTTTATTATCGAGCCGAAGGTAGACAAGACCATATCAAAAATTTACAGGGATACTCGTTTTTCTAAGGATAAGTCGCTGTACCGCGATAACTGTTGGCTGACGTTTATGCGCGAAAAAAAGCTGTATTTGGGTATGCCCGCGTATTTTTTTGCCGTTAACCCGTTTGGGCTGACTTACGGCATGGGCTACTACGAAGCTTCTCCCGCGACTATGACCGCCATAAGGACTATGGCCTTGAATCTCGACCCGTATTTCAAAAAAGCTTGGAAGGCTTATAAATCGCAGAGTGTGTTTAAGCTTGCCGGCGATAAATACAAGAAGACAAAATTCCCTGACCAATCGGAAGAAATGCGGGATTTTCTGGACAGGAAAAGCGTTTCGTTTATATGCGAGAGCGACGAATTTGAACTGCTTTTCAGCGGAAAAGCGGCAGAAAAGCTTAGAACTGATTTCAAGCAAATCGAGCCGATTTATAAATTCTTTTCCGAGGCCGAGAAGAGAAAGCAGGTTGGTAACTGATGGACGCATATACGGGCTTTGCCTATGTATACGACAAATTCATGCAAGACATACCTTACAAGGCTTGGGCGGATTTTATAACCGAGACATGGGGCAAATACGGTCTTAAACCCGAATCTGTCCTGGATTTGGCTTGCGGAACGGGAAATATAACGACAGAGCTGGCTAAAACGGGTTGCGATTGCATAGGTATAGATCTGTCTGAGGACATGCTGGGGATAGCGTCTGAAAAAGCGGCGCAAGAAGGTCTTGGAATTTTGTTCCTTAATCAAAGCATGACGGATTTTGAGCTGTACGGAACCGTGCAAGCTGTTGTGTGCATGTGTGACAGTATCAACTATCTTCTGAAAAAATCTGATCTTGTTAAAATGTTTTCGCTCGCGGCAAACTATACCGAGCCGCACGGGCTGTTTATTTTCGATATGCTTACAATATACAAATTTGAAAATGTTATAGCAAACAACTGTTTTGCCGAAACCGCAAAAAACGCCGCGTATATAATGCAGAGCTCCTATGATTTTAAGAAACGTATAAACAGGTATGGTCTGACGCTTTTCGAGAAACAAGGCAGGAGCTATGCGAGGTTTGACGAACTGCATGTTCAGCGGGCGCACAGTGAGGATGAAATCCGTATAGTTGCCGAAAAATCAGGTTTTAGAGTACGCTCTGTTATTGACGCGGATACGCTTGCCGAGCCGTCAGATACAACAGAGAGGCTGTTCTTCGTTTGCGAACGAGGTGAGGAGCACGCAAACAAGAGAGTGGAATAGTCCTTGAAATCGCGGTTGTAACGGAAAAACGCCCTCCGGTTTGACACCGGATAACTCCGGTGATATAATTGCCGAAGTAAGTATGACTACTAAGCAAAGCCGATATGTCGGCAACCGACGAGCAGCAGCCGAGAACCGAGGTTTTTAACAAGTTTCCGGTAAAAACTCTACGGTTCTTCATTGTTCGGCAAAACGTTGCGGGTGACGATTTTGAACTATATAGTTATCGATTTGGAGTTTAATCAGTACTACGATTTCGGAGACGGCGCTCATGCCGAGGATCCGCTTTGTCAATTTGAGATTATTCAGCTTGGGGCAATCAAACTCGACTCCTCGCTTAATGAAATCGGTAGGACAAACATTATAGTAGCTCCGCACATTTATACCAGAATGCATCCTTTTGTGCAGAAAATTACAGGTATAACAGAGGAAAGTCTGTCGTCGGGAAAACCTTTTGAAGAGGCCTATGCTGATCTTGTCAATTTTATCGGAAACGATAAGCATGTATTTTGCGTATGGGGTTCCGTTGACGTAAAACTTCTGTATCAGAATATAATGTATTACAGGCTCAATCACAGGCAGATAAGCTCAAAATATATTAATGTTCAGCAGCATGCCTCCGAGTTTTTGAAGTCTCCTCCGAACACGTCCGTCAGCTTGGCTTCCGCGGTCGAAAAGCTGGGGCTTTCGAGTGAGCTTGCGTTTCATGATGCGCTTAACGATGCGATATATACCTCGAATATATTCAGAAAGCTAGGTTCGGACAAACTGCCGGCTTCGGAGTTCAGCATTAGCAAGCTACGGCAGAGCACGTCGGCGAAAGCGAATTCGATAAATTCCGGGCTGTTGTTTTCGTTCTGTGAAAAAGAATTGAAACACAAACTGACCGACAGGGAAAAGGAGCTTGTGCTCAAGGTTTATGTGGCGGGTCAAAAAAGAAAGTTTTCTTCAACGGGAAGATTAGCCGACTGATTTACAGTCGGCAAACAACAGGAGCGTTTCAAACCAGGCAGGTTAGGCCTGCTCTGTTTGGAACGCTCTTTGTTTACAGTGAATAAAGTTAAATACCGCATAAAATACTTACGCGGTTACTCGTGCCGAAGTAATGCACGCGGTGCTCGATTTTAGAACGCACAATGTCAGCGTTTTATCCATTTTCTCAGCATAGAGTATAACAACGGCGGGTCGATGGGCTTTGTTATGTGGTCGTTCATTCCGGCTTTTATGCTTTTTTCGCGGTCGCCGGACATCGCATGAGCAGTCATCGCGATGATAACAAGGTTTTTATACTCGTCAAGTTCACGTATTCGACTTGTCGCCGTAAGTCCGTCCATGACAGGCATTTGAATATCCATCAATACAAGCTCGTAATCATTTGCCTTTATCATTTCGACGGCTTCTTCTCCGGTTGATGCAAGGTTTACTTTATAGCCCTTTGCCTTGAGGAGTTCCTCGGCAATAAGGCGATTAATCTCATTATCTTCGGCGACAAGTATAGGTTTGAGCTCGGAAATATCGTAATTCTCCGAAAGATCACGGGAATTAGCGTCATCAGGCAGTGCCGGCATTTCGTGCGCAATGTCAAATTCCGCAGTCAAACGGAAGCTTGTTCCGATGCCGAGTTCGCTTTCGCACTCTATTTCGCCGTCCATAAGGTTGACAAGCCGTTTGCAAATCGCAAGACCGAGCCCGCTTCCCCCGTATTTGCGCGTTGTTGAGGCGTCCGCCTGCGAAAACGGTTCGAACAGTTTTTTGACCTGAGTGGGAGTCATGCCGATGCCTGTGTCTTTAACCGAAAATTCCAACCTGATCTTATCTGCTGTTCGTTGTACAGTTGCCGCCGATATTGTTATTGAACCGTTTTCCGTAAATTTAACCGAGTTTCCGGCCAAGTTCAAAAGTACTTGCTGGAGTCTGAGAGGGTCTCCGATAAGGCGCTTTGGCAAGTTGTCTTCAATACTTATTATCAGCTCTAGATTTTTCTCTTTTATGCGTTCGGAAAACATGTCGCTCAACTGCTGCATGACGTCATCGACGGAAAATTCGACAAGCTCCATATCGAGTTTTCCGGCTTCAATCTTTGAAAAGTCCAGAATATCGTTTATAACCCTGAGCAAAATTTTTGCGGAGTTTTCGGCTCTCGTGACATATTCCGACTGTTCGTCGCTCAAAGCGGTTTTTTGGACAATATGCATAAGTCCGAGTATAGCGTTCATCGGTGTTCTTATTTCATGACTCATGTTCGCCAAAAATTCGCTTTTTGAGCGCGCGCTTTCCTCAGCCGCGTCTCTGGCAAGCCTGAGGTCGTTTTCGACCTGCCTGACCTCGGACATCATCCGTTTATACTCGCGCAGGTCCCGCGTATATCCGGCAACTATGAACTTATCGCCGCGCTTAACGCGCACAAGCGTAATTTCGGACGGTATAGGCTCGCCGTTAAGCTTCTGATGCATCCATTCGAATACGCATCTGCCTTCGGCAAACGCCTTTTTTATGTTTTCGTGAGCCATCTCGGCAGTCGGACGCCCGCAGGGTTGATATTCGGGCGAGAGCTCAAAAAATCTGTCCAAATAGTTTTGCTTGGAATCAAGATCAAATAGCTTTACGGCTTCTTCGTTGCAATCTATATTATTAAAATTTTCGTCCCAAAGGTTACAGCAGAGCGGAGTGGCATCGAGCATAATCTTTGTGCGCTCGTCCGCCTCGCGCATTTCAGCCATCATTTTTTTGTATTCGCGCAAATCCCGCGTGTAACCCGCGACAATGTATCCGTCGTCGCGTTCGACGCGGACAAGCGTAATTTCCGAAGGGACAGGTTCGCCGTTCAGCTTTTGATGCATCCACTCGAATGTAAATCTGCCGGTATCGAACGCTCTTTTTATGTTTTCCTGTGCCATTTCCGTGCTTAAACGCCCACAGGGCTGGTATTTCGGCGAGAGCTCAAAAAACCTCCGGAGGTATTCTTTTTTACTGCCGAGTTCGAACAGTTTACAGGCTTCCTCGTTGCAATCTATATTGTTGAAATTTTTATCCCAAAGGTTGCAGGCCAGCGGGGTAGCGTCAAGCATAATCTGCGTTCGCTCTTCGGCTTCTCGCATTTCCTTTATCATTTTCCGGTGTTCTCTTAAATCCCGGGTGTAGCCGAGGACTATATAATCTTTTTCGCGCGTTACCCGTACTAAAGTGATCTCGCAAGGGATTAGCTCTCCGTTGAGCTTTCTGTGAATCCAATCGAAAACATAACGCCCGTTTCTAAAGGCCTTTTCGATGCATTCGACCGCTTTTTCGGAGCTTAGTTTGCCGCAGGGCTGATATTCCGGTGAAAGGTCAAAAAAATTATCCAGGTATTCCTGCTTGTTTTTCAGGTCAAAAAGCTTTACTGCCTCTAAGTTGCAATCTATGTTCTTATAGTTTTTATCCCAGAAATTGCACGCCAAGGGAGTGGCATCCAGCATTATCTGTGCTCGTTCGTTTGCTTCCGAGATCTGCCCGATTATGGTTCTAAAGGCAATGCTGTTTTCTAAGTCGTATGATGCACCGACGATGTAGTGCATACCGGACGATGTCTTGCCGTAATAATGCCCGAAACTTCGCACCCATTTATATTTTTCTGTTTTTATGTCCCAGGCGCGGTATTCCAGAGTCTCAAAAAGGCTCTCGCCGAGGACGAGCAGCTGCAATTTATTCATAAGGTACTTTGTATCTTCGGGAAAAATTATATCGGTCAGAACGGAGAAGTCTAAGAGCTCGCCTGCAGGAAAGCCCAAAACCCCGCTCATAACTTCGTCGAATCTGATTTTTAGCCCGCCGTCGCAGGCAAACAACTCCCACAGTCCAATTTGAGCATCGCTGAAAATTTTATCGTGAATTTGTTCGCGTTTAATAAAGTCAACGCTCGGAATCATATGCAGTACCACCTTTGTCAAGTCATAGTCTGTCCGGTCTTATGCGTTGCAATTGTTTTCCGCAATATTACCGAGGAGCTGGATACATCTTATATTTTGTAACTGTTTTAGCGGATGTTTTTCTGCGCTGCTCTGCGAAAAATCCGACTTTTGTACCATTTTATTTGTATATTACATCTGCAACAAAATTTAACGAAACCCGCGCTATATTTTATTGTACCCTCGCTAAGGTTCATAAGCGAGTCCACTCGGCACGAGTAACCGCGTAAGTGTTTTATGCGGTATTTAACGTCCGCGGTAATATTATATCCGATAAGTTGCCAAGTCAACTATACCTTAAGTCAAAAAATCAGCGTGGGACTATGGGGTGCCGCATAGTTTTGGCCTGTTTTGGCATTAAATTACTGTTAATGTGATACGGCCGTTATTCACATGTATCGGCTACTTTGTAACAAACTATTATAATCGTTTCAGAAAATGTGCGAATACGGGTCGTGAATTTAGACCGTTCGATTGAATTAGCACTTTCTACATATTCCGGCAAGTTTTCCGCATGCAAGACCGCAATCCACGCAAAATAAAAGCGCTGTTGACAACTTTTGTTGTCAACAGCCCAAAATGCCGTATCCCGGCACTTTTTTCCTGTTTTACTTGAGCTACGCTCTATCGACAAGCTTAACCGCTTCTCTTATCGCGTTGCAAAGCTCGGATGCGCATGAAATATCTCTCGAACCGCATTTTATGCCTGTAAGCATATTTGTAAGATCCTCGGCTTTTTTGCCTTCGACGAGCTTCGCAATCGCTTGTAAATTGCCGCTGCAGCCGCTGACAAAATTCACGTTTGTTATATTGTGGTTATCGTCGATTGTCAAACTAATGCTTTGAGAGCAGACATCCTTGGTCTTATATGTAAAATCCATGTTAACTCAATCCTTTTCTTTGGTTTATTGATTTTTTGGCTGCGGTGCTTCCGCTTAATCTCGTTCGGCTAACATCGTACGGCCTTGCGCTTAAACCCTATCTTACCTTTGGCTTCCATCTTTCGGATTTCGTCAAGAGCAACAGGAACACTGCATGCGCCTTTCTCCGTTCTTACGCTTACTTTGCCGATCTTTTCCGCCGCGGCAACGGCTTTTTCATGCAACGGTATATAGGAGACTCCGACTGCTGCGACAAATCCGTTCATGGAATAGCGTGTACGGTTCGGGCTGTCGTGAATGGTAGATGAAACCGTGTCGAGCATAGCGCTGATCTTGTCTCGGTCAAACTCGTCATCCTTGCGGTAACCGAGCAGCCAAGTATAGCATGCCCAGCCCGCAGACATAACAAGCTCCCTCCCGCTGTTTATCCAGCGATCGGCCACGGCTTGCGCATAGTCGGTTTCGGCAAGGGAAACGGCCAGAACATAGTCGGAAATCATATAGAAATAAGCGGCTTCCATCCAGCGGTCAAAGTCCGCTTCGGTCATTTTTTTTGGGTCAAGTATCATGCCGGCAAAATACATGCAATCATAATTTCCGGTTGAATACAGTTTTTCGGCAAGATCTTGGTTTTTACCGATTTTTTTCGCGAGCGCTCGCATATCGCCGGTTGCAACGCCGAACTGCGGTTCGCGCGCTCCGTGGGAAGCATAAATTTTTTTTGTCCTTTCCGTGCCGAGAGTTTCAAGTTCCATGACTACGGCTTCGAATTCCATAACGACCTCCGCAAATGTATAAACGATTATTGGGGAGATTATAGCACATATCAAGCGATTTGTATATATGGTATAATATTGCCGCGGAAGTTAAATACCGTATAAAGTACTTACGCGGTTACTCGTGCCGAAGTAATATTACCGCGGCATTTAACCATAGCACTAACAGTTAAAACATTGTCGCGTATTGAAAAATTACGCGCTTATGTTAAAATAAAAACTTGATGGTTTGAGTTTACATTTAGCTATTGTGGCGGAGGGCGACATGAAGAAAACTTCCGAGCAAATCAGCCATAACATGCGGCGTGTCAAGTGCAAGGGCTCAAAAATCGAGTCTGTTTTATGCTCCGAGTTATGGAAAAGGGGAATGAGGTACAGAAGAAATGTCAAAGCTGTGTTTGGTAAGCCTGATATCGCTTTTGTAGGAAAGAAAGTTGCGATATTTTGCGACAGCGAGTTTTGGCACGGATATGATTGGGAGAACAAAAAACATGAAATAAAGTCGAACAGGGAATTTTGGATAGCTAAAATCGAGGAAACGATGCGGCACGACAAGGAAGTAACGGAAGCCCTGACTGAACACGGCTGGCGCGTGCTCCGGTTTTGGGGCAACGATATTAAAAACAATACGGCAAACTGTGCCGATGTAATAGAGACTGTATTGGGCAGGAAATAAAGTATTGGCAGTTGCCGAAGTAATATTACGGTACTCCGCAAAACTATGCAGCGCAGCAAACGCTATTACACCGGCAACTAAATATAGCATAAAACACTATATTTAGTTGTACCCTCGCTTCGGAGCAGAAATCGCTGCAAGAAGCACGCGGACGATTTCTAAGCGTGTCCACTCGGCACGAACCGCGTAAGTATTTTATGCGGTGTTTTGCTTTCGCGGTAATATACAACTCAAAGGATGTGGTAAACTTGAAGCAAAGCCCTAACTTGAATTCTCTGTTTAAGAGTTTGGAGTTAAGAGTCATAATTATTATTTTGACAATTACGGTAGCGCTGTCGGCCGGATTTTATCTGATCGTCTACAGCAGGTATTATCAGCTTACTATAGATGATCTGAAGGACCACGCCGTCATGCTCCACAAATATGCCGAGGAGATTATCGACGACGACAGCTTTAAAGTACTTAACTCCATTGAGGATGAGAGCAAGGAAATCTATATAAAAACTTATGACCAGCTTAATCAGGTTAGGCGAATTGCGAATATACGATATTTGTATACGGCAAAGCGCTCCGAAAGCGGTGAGTTAATCTACGTTCTGGACGGGCTCGACCCCTCAGAAGAAGACTTCAGGCATGTCGGAATGCCTATAGAAGAAGAAATTATTTCGGCCTTAGAGGAATGCCTGAACGGAACCGTTTTTTTGGATGACGATATCATGGTAACTGAGTGGGGCATTGTCTATGTAACTTATTTCCCCGTACACGGCGATGACGGCAGTATAATAGGCGCGATCGGCATGGAATTTGACTGTGCCGGCCTATATAAAGCTTTTCAAAACGTCAGGTTTTATACTGTGACAATCTCGCTTGCTATGGCGGCGGCTGCTTCGTTATTGGCCATATTGTTCATAAAAAAGATAGTAAGGACAACAGAAAACGAAATTCGAATAAAGGATGAGCTGCTTGTTGCGGCAAAGGAAGAGGCGCTTAGCAGCAACAAGGCAAAGAGCGATTTCCTTTCGCGCATGAGCCACGAAATGAGAACGCCTATGAATGCGATAATCGGCATGACAAAGATTGCCGTTCATTCGGCTGACATAGATAAAATGCGTTATTGCGTTAAAAATATCGCGTCTTCGTCAGGGCATCTGTTGCACTTGATAAACGATGTTCTGGATATGTCAAAAATCGAGGCCGGTAAGTTCGAACTGGATTTGGTTCCGACAAACATTGAAAAAATGTTGATGGAAGTTTGTAATCTGGTTGTCGACAAGGCGGAGCAAAAAAACCAAAAGTTAGACGTTGTTATACCTGATCTTATGGGACTGTACTTTTTGGCAGACGAGCACCGCCTGTCTCAAGTTATAATTAATTTGCTTTCAAACGCAGTAAAGTTTACACCGGAAGGCGGAGATATTTCTCTGTCTGTCATTGAGCTTGAAAAGCAAGATGATTCCGGCCTGCTGCAATTTACTGTTTCCGATACGGGCATAGGCATGTCCGAAGAGCAGTTAGGAAGACTGTTCACATCGTTTGAACAGGCAGACGGAAGCATATCGAGGAGATTCGGCGGAACAGGCCTCGGGTTGGCAATTTCGAAGAGCATAGTAGAGAAAATGGGCGGCAGCATACGCGTTGAATCCGAGCTTGGCAAGGGTTCGAGGTTTATGTTTACCGTTAGGCTGGAAAAGACGGAGCGCGAAGATAAGCATATCGTTTTCGACGGTATCAAGCCCGACGATATCAAACTGTTGATTATCGCCCCGAACGCTGAAACACGGGCCAGGTTTTGCCGTATTACGGGAGGATTCGGTATGCGGTCATATGAAGCCGGCAGCGGCGCACAGGCCGTCAGTATCATTGAGGCGGCCAGGGCAAAAGAACTTAGCTTTGATGTCGTTTTTATGGATCATTATCAAGCTGATATGGGAGGCATCGAGTTATTCAATCGAATATCGCACATGATAGACAAAAGCAGCGTTGTCGTCATAACTTCGTTTTTGGAGTGGAACAAAACTGAGAAGAGCTTTTATGATGCGGATGTACACAGATTTATTACAAAACCGCTGTTCCCCTCGGCTGTTTTGGACTGTATAAACGAAGTTATAGGCAACAAGGGCAGAAGACCCAGTGCGGCCGAGCCTGAGCAAAGACCCGCGGTTGATTTATCCGAGGTCTCACTCTTGCTTGCCGAGGACGTTGAAATCAACCGGGAGATCTTCATGGCGCTCTTGGAAGAGACGGGTGTTAAGATAGACATAGCTGAAAACGGGCGAATCGCGGTTGAAAAATTCAAAGAAAATCCGCAAAAGTACGACATCATCATCATGGATATTCAAATGCCGGAAACAGACGGTTATGAGGCTACAAGGCAGATCAGATCCATGCAAGTGCCTAAGGCAAAGGTGATCCCCATTATCGCAATGACGGCAAACGCATTCAGCGAAGATATAGAAAGGTGCTTGGAAGCGGGAATGAACGACCATTTATCCAAGCCTATCGACGACAGAGATGTGATAGAAAAGATCAGAAGATATACATCCGCGTGAAAACACGAAAAAAAGTGATTTAAGACTGTTTGTCTTAAATCACTTTTTTTGTTACGAAAATATTCTCTTAAGATCTTCTTCGGGCGTGCTTATATGCGTGAGATTAAACTTGTCAACAAGTATGCTCAGCACGTTCGGAGACAGGAAGGCAGGAAGATTTGGTCCGAGCAGGATGTTTTTTATCCCGAGGGAAAGCAAAGTCAGGAGTATGCAGACTGCTTTCTGCTCGTACCAAGACAGCACAAGAGTGAGCGGCAGCTCGTTTACGGAGCATTTAAACGCCTCGGCCAATGCAAGTGCAACTTGTATAGCGCCGTATGCGTCGTTGCATTGACCCATATCCAAAATTCTCGGAAACGGCCCTATCGTTCCAAGGTCTAAATCGTTTATCCTGAATTTGCCGCAGGCAAGCGTCAATATAACCGTATCTTTGGGCGTCTGTTTGACAAACTCGGTGTAATAATTTCGGCCGGGATGAGCTCCGTCGCAGCCGCCGACAAGGAAGAAGTGCTTGATAGCGCCTGATTTGACGGCATCGATGATTGCACCGGCGTTACTCAGTACTGTTTCTCTGCCGAAGCCGGGTGTTACGATTTTACCGCCGTTGATTCCCGTTCGTTCCGTATTTTCTTTGTAGCCGCCGAGCTCTTTTGCCTGTTTGATAAGAGCTGAAAAATCCTTATGACCGTCTTTGTCGGCTTCGATATGAACAAGCTCGGGAAATCCTACAACGGAAGTTGTATAAACTCTGTCGGCATATGATTTTTTCGGTGCCATGAGGCAGTTAGTCGTAAACAGCACCGGTGCGGGTATACCGTCGAACTCTTTTTGCTGGGACTGCCATGCCGTTCCGAAATTGCCTTTGAGCTGAGGGTGCTTTTTCAGCTTGGGGTATGCGTGTGCCGGCAGCATCTCTCCGTGGGTGTACACGTTTATGCCATTTTTGTCGGTTTGCTCGAGCAGCATTTTCAGGTCGTGTAAGTCGTGCCCGCTGATAACGATAAACGGACCCTTTTCAACCATAAGAGGAACGGCAGTCGGTACCGGTGTGCCGTATGCCCCTGTATTGGCTTCATCCAAGAGCGCCATACATTTCAGGTTTACCTGTCCGAACTCCATAATAAGCTCCAGCCATTTTTGGGGACTGTGCTCTTTCGCAAGCTCTGCTGTACCGTCGATGAACCAGTTGTCAACTTCATCGTTCCGCTTCCCTAAAACTCGCGAGTGGTGGGCGTAGGCCGCCATACCTCTAAGGCCGAAAATCAGCGTAGAACGCAGGGAAATCATGTCCGTGTCGCCGTGGAAAAGTTCGTCGGGTAAAATCGGCAAGCCGCCGCCCAGAGTCTCGCGCCTTTCTCTTGCCCTTTTTGTCTGTTTTGCGATGATATCAGAATCGAAGTTTACATTTGTCAGTACTGTAAACATACCGTCTGCCAACATGTCCACAATATCATTTGAATAGTCCTTCTTACTTTTTGCGGCTGCCGCAAGCCCGATAAGTTCGCAGGTCAATCTGTCCTGCTCGTTCGCTGTATCTTCTTTTTTTCCGCATACTCCCGAGACCGTGCAGCCGGTTCCTTTTGCTGTTTGCTCGCACTGAAAACAAAACATTGACATTATTATCCTCCGTATATTTTTTGTTCATGTCGAAATTGCATTGCGGCTTTCCGCCGAAGTAATACTGTGAAAAGTTCGAGTTTTGCACAACTGCCATGCTTTTACGCTGCGCCGGTTTTATTTTGGGATTTTTGGTTTAAGGTTGCTTACATAGCATGACTTCCTCCGCAAAATATGTAAGGGCGTTTCCGCCCAGGTTTTATCCGTTTTTAGCTTCAAGATTATCCGCGAACTTTCTGAGGTCGTCTTCGGTGCGAAAACCATTGCCGCTTTGCATTATGGTTTCCTTGATATGAGCGGGAAGAGTCTTGAAGTATTGTGAATTTTGCCAGTCGTACATGATTTTTCACCTCGGGTTTAGAGTGTACGGGAGCCAAGGTTTTTATACCGGGGCATGACGGAAAATTGCCGAGCGGCTCTCGTTGAAAACGGCAAAGCGACATTTTCCAATAGGGTGCGGTTCGCTCAGACTCCCTGGGAGTCTTCGTACGGATTTTTCAACACGGTTAGTCCGGTTGAAAAAATCCCTCACCGCCTAGAATTTTCAGCACATTTCATGTGCTTTCGAAAATTCGTTGCGGTTCGCTCAGACTCCCTAGGAGTCTTCGTACGGATTTTTCAACACGGTTAGTTACTTCCGTTTTTCTTGAGCCTGTCTTTATTTGCAGCGGTTTCTTTGGCGGCGATTTTGTCGGCTTCGGGACTGTCAAGTTTAAAGCCTTCTGCGAGAATATGCTTCTCTGATTTTTTTACATCTGTGTCAGGCATTTTTACCGCTCCTTAAATATCGTTTTTGTTTCCGGATTGCTTTTTGGTGTTACGGCTGTCTTGTTGCTTGTCATCAAACATGGTCGGCCCGCCTTTTGCCTTCTTTTTAAGAACTTCCTTTGAGTCAGGCTGCGAATCTTTGGGCATTTTCTCAACTCCTTTAAAACAGTATTCGCTATAAGAAAAAAATTATGTGTCTTTATAAAATCAGTCAAATAAATAAAAAAACAACAACTTACTTTTTCCATAATTTTCTTATAGTTTTCCCATTGCTTTTGTTGACAGAGCAAGTTTGTTTTTATACAATAGGAATGATTATTATTTTGATTGGGGGATATCATGCTTTTGAAAAGGCGGACTTTGCTTTGTTTATTTATGATAGCTGTTCTTTTTATCGGCTCATTAACTTTTAAAGTTGCTGCCGCGGAAAATACGCGCAGCGATCTTGTTACGGGCGTTTCGATAGGGACGGAGTATTCTGACTCAACTACTACTTTTTATGAAAACGGTGAAATGTACTTTATTATTAAGTTCGATCAAACAGGAAAACCAAAGCTTAAACATGGAGATACGTTTACGCTTGAGGTTTCCCCTCAGGCGATGTTTCAAGCGCAGCATGCCGACATTGTTTTTAAGGACAAAAGCGAAACAGAGCATATAATCGGATTTTGTGATGTCACGCCTGAACCGGGGCAGGATACAAAAATTAAAGTGATGTTTAATAAAGCCGCCGAAACGATTCCTTATACTGATTTTAAAGGAAGCATTAAAATCAGAACTGCTCCTTATGTGCCGGCTGTAAGCTTGGGAAATTCATTCAGCCGTTTTTCGTCAATTCGGGTTTCGGTAAAGCAAAACGGAAAAGCATTCAGCGAGATTAACTCCTCAAACAATTACGATAACAGTATTCCATGGGTGAATGCCACTTTTACTTATGACAGAGGAATAACAGCACCCTCGCCGATAAGAATCTCTCAGGAATGGAGCGATTCCGAGCCGACAACCGAATTTTGCGCTTTAAGCTTCTATCTTAATATTCAATATTCGGACTATACATTTGATCGGAGCTCGATAATTATCGAGCGTCAGAATCCCGAAACCGGCCAGTATGAGAATTATTCTCAGGCGGATTACGACGCGTTTTTCGAACCGGATTCAAGCTCTCTTATGCAGGGTCTTGATGGTACTTTTACTTTGAACATTTACGGTGTCGACAATGCTCGTTACCGTGTCGGTATAACCGCCGTTCCGGGGTCTGAACTGTCAAGAACAGCGCCCAGCGCGTTCGGACACGGAATCCACGCTTTACATTTGCCTACCCCTGCGGTAACCGGCATACTGCAATCTGTTTCGGCTGCATTTGTTGCTGCTCCGGCTACGAGTTCCGTTCCGAATTCCGAAGTTCCGGCAACGTCTGAGCCGGCGCAGAGTGCTACTCCGGATCCGACTTTGAGACCGACCTCAAGCCCGACTTTGAGACCGACCTTAAGCCCGACTTTGAGCCCGACTTCAAGTGCTTCCCCGACTGCAAGCCCTTCTCCTAACCCCGAAAACACGATAACTCCGTCTGCAACTTCGGAGCCGGAACCGACAGTCTCTGAGGCACCGCCTGTCATCACTCCCGTTCCGACGACACCCGGAAATGAGACCGCTTTGCCCGGACTTCCTGACGGATTCACGGTAAGAGGTGACGGGGACGACGTGTTTGTAATTTTTAACGGTGAAGGGATTCCCTTCGGTACGGTAACCGTCCCCGAGGGAAAGACATTGTTTGATATGAGTTTTTCCGATATGGTTCCCGAGAAGGGGAAACCGAATCCCCAGACTTCCGACACCGACAACGCAGCTTCCGTTTTTGTTCTGTGCGCTGCGTCGATTAGCCTAATATGGCTGAGAATTGGCAAAAAAGAGAAGCGAATCGAAAGTTAAATATAAAGCAATTTGAAAGCAAATTGAAAATATTGGGACAAAATAGGGCTACCGCATTTGCGGCAGCCCTATTTTTGCATGTTGCTCCGAAAAGTGCGGGTTTTGAATCACTCTTTACTCGGATGCAAAACCCCTCTCGGCTAAATCCGTAACGCCCACTTTGTGGGCTTTGTACGGATCAGACCGCGAGCTTTTCTACGCTGCGCTCCGAAAAGTGCGGGTTTTGAATCACTCGTGCTCTTAGTTGGAATAAACACGCCTTTTGCTCTATATAATTAAGTATATTGTTAAGGAGGTTTTTATACATGCCGTACGAACTGATAAAGGATAGAATGGTGTTTCGGGAGAATGTTGCCAAAGACACCATGCAGCTTTTGCTGGAAGGGGACATAATCGTACCCGACATAAGGCCCGATATGGCAGTAGTCTTAAAGACGGACGCGGACATATATACCGAAAAAACGGAGCTTTCGACGGACAGAATCAGCTTTACGGGAAGAATGGACATAAAGGTTTTATATTTATGTAAGGGAGACACAAAGACAGTACATAGCATGAGCACAGTTCACAAAATCGACGATTTTATGAACCTTGAAGGCGTAAACAAGGATATGTGGGCAGAGCTTGATGCGGATATTATTAACATAGACTTCAAAATGCTTAATGACAGAAAGCTCAGCTATAAAGCTGTAGTCGAGATAACGGTCGATGTCGAGGGTAAATGCGAGAAAGATATTGTTAAGACCATACCCGGCATACCCGAGAACCAGCTTAAAAAGAATGCGCTCGATGTTAACCGCACGGTCGATAACGCGGAAGAACGGTTTATTATTAAAGAAGAACTAAACCTGCCGACAGGCAAGCCTAATATCAAAGAGGTTTTGCAGTCGGGCGTTCATATCACGAACAAAGACCTCAGAGTCGGAAACGGCAGGGCAAGCATAAACGGCGATGTTTCGGTGTATGTCATTTATAAAGGTGAGGATGACAGCGCGCTTATTGAATTCTTTGAGGCAGAAGTACCTTTCAACGGGGCAATAGAGCTTCCGGCCGCGAGAGAAGACCAAATCGGCGACCTGTCTCTCAACACGGAAGGGCATTTTATCACCGTAAAGGAAAACTCGGACGGAGAAGACAGAACATTTGATGTCGAAATTCCTGTAAGAGCGCGGATAAGAACGAGCAGGCAGAGCGAGGCCGAAGTCTTGAGCGACGCGTTTATAGTAAACAAAAATGTCGGGCTTGTAAAAGAAAATCTTACATATCCTCAGCTGATATGCAAGAACAAAAATCAATGCTCGGTAAAGGAAATAGTCGAGATTGACGACAAGTGTCCCGACATACTCCAAGTTTTCAGGGTTAACGGAAATGTTCACGTGGATTCGACGAAGGTAATCGACGACAAGGTTATAGTTGAGGGCGTGATAGATACAAATGTGCTTTATATCGCGAAAGACGATGACACGCCGGTTTATAATTACTCCTCCGTCCTTCCGTTTAAACAGGTGGTCGAGACAAAGGGAGCAGCCCCGGATATGCAGGTTAAAATCGACAAGAATATTGATCATGTCGGCTTTAACATGTTGTCTGATCGTGAAGTGGAGCTGAGATTTTTAATAAGCTTTAACACTGCCGTAAGCTGCCAAAAAACAGCCGATTTAGTGACGGATGTTAATATAGAGGATATACCTGCGGAGATACTCGACGCAATGCCGAGCATAATTATATATGTAGTGCAAAAAGGCGATACGCTCTGGAATATTGCCAGAAAATACAATGTATCGCTTGATGAGCTTGCCGAGATAAACGAGATTGAAAACAAAAACCTCATTTTCCCGGGGCAGAAATTGCTGATACTCAAAAGAGTATAAAAAGGCGCTGCATTTATCCCGTTAGACTCACAGCCGCAAAGAGCAAGCATCCTGTCTCGGCGGCTGTCTATATACTGAAAAACAAAAGGGGCAAACGGACTATTCCCTTTCATTTTCTCTTATATTACTGCCGCAAAAGCGCATGTTTCATGCCTGCTTTTGCGGTATTTTTTATGAAGCGAAGTTTTGCGGCTACATGTCGTCAGAAGGCCGTGATGCGTCGTCTTTGGCGCTTTTTTGCTCTTGTATCATTGAGTAGAGTTTTTCTATAGCATCGTTCAGTGTTCCGACCGAGTTTATAAGCTTTTCGTTTACGGCTTCTTCACCGATTAGTATTGTTCCGACGTCAAGCGCAAGATTTTCGGTTGCAAGCATAATTTCTTTCACTCTGCTTCTCGAAATATCCGAACGGTCTACAATAAAATCAAGTATCCTATCCTGCATTTTGTTAAAATAGTCATAGGTCTGCTGTGCCCCGATGACTGTTCCGCTCATTCTAACCGGGTGAACGGTCATGGCCGCGCTTTTTGCTATAAAAGAATATTGGGCGGAAACCGCGAGAGGAACGCCTATGGAATGGCCTCCGCCTAAAACGAGTGAAACAGTAGGCTTATTTAGCCCCGAAATCATTTCAGCAATTGCCAGCCCTGCCTCGACATCTCCGCCGACAGTGTTAATCGTGACAAGAAGGCCGTCGATATCGCTGTTGCCGGCCGTATTTAAAAGATAGGGGATAACATGCTCGTACTTAGTTGTTTTGCTTGTCGGCGGAAGTACATAATGCCCTTCAATTTGACCGATAATATTCAGAAACGCGATTGTGCCTCGGGGATTTTTCTTTTTTTGCATGATCTGCCCGTATTCTTTTAGCGGGTCAAGCTGCTTGAGCTGCGAAGTTTCCTTTTGCGGTTCCGGCTCTGAAATCTCGCAGAGCAGTTGAGGACTTCTTTCTTGCGCGGGACTTTCTGTTTCTATAACCATAATTTCCTCCGTAGTGTAGGTAATCGTTGAACAAAACTTATGTTGAGAGCTCAGTCGCGCCGGCCGGTTCGCTTTGCGACTTTCACTGAAATGCCGTCAATCAGGCTCGTTTAGATTTTTGGAAAAAATGCCGATATTATTAACGCGTAAGTATTTTATACGGTACTTAACTTCCGCGGTAATATTACATCGGCAACAAAATATAGGAAAACGCTATATTTTGTTGTTCCCTCGCTGAGACGCAGAAACGCGTCTGCTCGGCACGAGTAACCGCGTAAGTATTTTATGCGGTATTTAACTTCCGCGGTAATATTATCCTCAAACCTTATGAAAACAATACAAGCGCAAATGTACTTTCCTGAGTTTTTGGTATTGTTTTCGGGTTACGACAAAAGAAAGTTACGCGCCGAACGTGATAGCCGGATAAATCTGTTTGTTGACTGCGGCGGCGTGTATCCGCTATATTATTTTTCTGGCTTTGCCGGAGCAGACTTATTCAGCGTTTGCCCGGTCAGAATTAATCTCCGATTAGCTGCATGGCCTGATCGGTGCTCATTATCGCGAGAGGAATGGACAAATGGCAAAAGAAAAAATAATATTGTTGTCGTCCGATCCTATGTTTAAAGCGTTTATTTCATTCGAGCTAAAAAAAGCGGGCTACAGTGACACGGTTGTAACCTGCTTCGATATACTTTCTATCCCTTCGTTTATAGGGAAAACCGTACTAAACATACTAATTATGGATTTGACAAGTGTTTCTGCAACCGAGAGTTATATAAGAAGCCTGATTCAGAGACACAACCTAAAGGTTTTTTCGGTCGGAAGCTGTGCATCTGTGAATCACTTAAGAGCCGGAATCTCGGCTTGGTTTAACAAGCCGGGTGTAGGGATACCCGAAAGAACTATTTTTATGCGGGAGCTTTTCTCGCAAATCGAAGCTCACGCTTCGAAATCTGCGGAAGGTCAGTCCGCTTTCAGAGATACTGTCGGCACAAACGAAAAAATAATAGTCATGGCTTCGTCCACGGGAGGCACGGAGGCTCTTATAGAAGTGCTGAAGGTTCTTCCGCCGTCAATGCCCCCTATACTGATAGTTCAGCACATGCCGTCAATGTTTACGAAACAATTTGCGTCCAGGGCGGACAAGCTTTGCAAAATCGGTGTAAAAGAGGCTGCAGACGGAGAATATATCAAAAAAGGGCAGGCATATATTGCGCCCGGTGATCTTCACATGCGCCTTATCAAAAAAAATTCAAGGCTTGCGGTAGAATGTTTTACGGCGGAAAAAATGCACGGTGTTCGCCCGGCGGCGGACAAATTGTTTTTTTCGGTAACGCCTATATTGGGAGGAAATGCGGTTGGCGTAATACTGACCGGTATGGGTTCGGACGGGGCGAGGGGTTTGTATGATCTCCATGCAAAAGGAGCGAAGGTCATAGGCCAGGATAAAGACAGCTGCGTTGTCTACGGAATGCCAAAAGCGGCATATGACCTCGGCGCTGTTGATTATCAGCTGCCTCTAAGCAAAATCGGAAGCAAGCTGGTAGAGCTGACAAGATAAATAGAGTAAGGCGCAGTGTTCGAATATCTAAGAGCGCAAAAAACAGAAGATACTTACTCGAATCCGGGATGGGTAGAGTTTTGCGCCGGTGATACAACACCGCCGATTCGCTTAAACGCTTATACCTCTCTTTTCTGTGCTAAGACTTATTTCACATATTTTTCCGCCTTTATACTCAAAACCGGTTACAATACGCTCGGCATTCTCGGCGGCAGGCAACTGAGCGCGCTCTTCTTTTTCAATTCTGCGCCAGCTGTCAAGCAGTGAAGACAGTATGTCGCAGGCTTCGCAGATTTGCTCCGCGTCCGAGTGAAGCTTTGCGCTTATAATCCGCCTGTTGGCATACATGTATAGACTCATAAGCTCCGACGATATTTCGTAGCGCAGGTCCAGTGAACCCGCAAGAAGAGCCAAGAGCTCCATAGCTTTATCTAGCTCGCCGCTAAGCTGCACACCGTTTTCTATCGCGGTTTTCGCTTCATGCAAATTCTTTATCAAAAGTTCATAGTTAAATATCACAAGTCCCAGAGGCGTTTTTGAGCTAACAAACTCCGCGAGGTCATTTTCTCCGTGTATTAGCATAGTTTCAACCTACTTTCCTATAAGCTGTAAAAGCTGCTGCGGCCTTTGATTTGCTTGCGCCAATATTGATATGCCTGCCTGGGACAATATGTTAAGCTGAGTGTAACTTGTCATCTCCAGAGCCATATCAGTGTCTTCGATGCGGGAACGGCTTTTTTCTGCGGCCTCCCCGGCCACGGCGAGGCTTGAGACAGTGTGCTCCAGCCTGTTTATAAACGTTCCGAGCGTTGTTCTGACGGCCGAAATCGCGTTAAGCGCATTGTCGCAGGCGGTAATAGCGGCTTGTGCGCCTTTGAGTGTCTTGACGTTAATATCCGAAATACCTAAAGCGTTTGCCCCCATATTGGGTATATTCAGTTCTATTTGCATAGACTTGTTAGCTCCGATTTGAATTACAAGCGGGCCGAATTCCGTTACTTTTAGTGACATATCTGTCACAGGGCCGTTTTGCGCGACTCCGCTGTCGGAAACAAGCGTACCGTTTTTCATGGCAAAGCTTCCGTCGGCAAGCCTGTCAAGCTTTAAGTCCAGCACGGTTTTTTCACCGTTTGCGCCTGAGATTTCGACTCTGTTGCCTTTGCACAAGAGTATGCTTTCTGCCGACATTTTTGCGTTTGGCTGTCCATTTTTATCAAAAAAACGCAAATCGGATATCGCAGCGTCAGTTCCTCGTGTTTTTCCCGGAGCAAGGCCCAGAGCGGATAATATTATGCTGTCGGGGGGCTGCAAATCGATTTCCCGGTTGCTTCCCGCAGTTTTGCCGACAAGTATCAGGTCGGACACTCCGGGGTAACCCGGGGTTACAATCTCGATATCCGAATAACTTGCCGCTTCCCGAAGTTTTTGTATTACCGTATCGGCGGTATCTCCTTGGGCAACGGTTACCGTTTCGCCGTTTATTCTGAACGAGCCTGCCGGCGGGGACAAAGAGGACGAAATACCTCCTGTGACCTTTGGCGGTGTGCCGAAGGCCGAGATACTGTAAGTAAGGGTGAATGCGCTTGTTTTTTCGGATATATAGACAGCTTCGGAAATATTTTGCGCAGTAAAGCCGGATTTTCCGGAAAGTCCCATTCTGCCTGCGTTTCCGCCGAGCAGCTTCGTCTTGTTGAACTCGGTTTTGTCAGTTATGCTGTCAAGCTCGTTCAGCAACTCGCTGATCTCGGTTTGAATTTTGGCTCTGTCGTCACCTGTAAGCGTATCGGTTGAAGCCTGCAAGGAAAGTTCCCTGATTTTTTGCACTATGCTTTGGCTTTCGTTCAAAGCACCTTCGGCGGTCTCGGCCATCGAGATGCCGTCAAGGCTGTTCTTGCCGGCCATCGTCATGCCGCTTATTTGATTTTTTATCTTATTTACTATGGCAAGTCCTGCCGAGTCATCAGCGACAGAATTGATTTTCAGTCCGGACGACATTCGCTGCATAGCGAGGTTTAACTTTCTGTCCGCCCTTGCGATGTTTAACTGCGCGCGAATTGCCGGTAAATTTACGTTAAGACTCATATTTCATCCCGCCTTATGTGCTGCTATAATGAATTCGATTTAAATGGGCTAAAATGCACTTGTTTCTTGATATTACTTCGGCAACAAAATATAGGAAAACGCTATATTTTGTTGTTCCCTCGCTAAGACGCAGAAACGCGTCTGCTCGGCACGAGTAACCGCGTAGGTATTTTATGCGGTATTTAACTTCCGCGGTAATACCGCGGTAATAGCTCTATGAACGCTTTTGAGGGCCGGTACGCGTCAGAATCTTTATCAGCTCTGAAATTATAGTTTTGTGAGTATCCGGCAATTCGTTTTTTTTGCTCATATAAACCTCTTATTGTCTTCAGGCTTTTTTGCCGCGATTGTAAAATTGATATTCTCTATTCCGTTGCTCCGGGCCAGGCTTTTGATTTCAGCCAGAGTGTTTTCGCGGGGCATTTCTCCGAAAAACTCCACATTTAGGCTGTTTACCGCAAATGCGAGCGTTAATTCTGTCTTTGCTCCGCCTGTATCAAGTGAGATGAAATATGTTGTACTGTCTTTTGACGAGAAGCTGTTATTGACTATATACATGTTAAGCCCCGAAAGTCTGCCGTCTTGCTCGTAAAGCCCTGAAGACAATTCGCCTGCGGCTTTGAGGAGATTCACGGACGTCAGTGCCTCTTCTGCTGCCGTACTGCCTTGACTGTCTTCGAGCATTTCACGAAGCTGCACCCCGACATCCGCAAACACCCCTTCTTCCCGCAGCAGATCTGCGATTTTGCTTTTTTGATTATTCGGTAAAGCGTTTACAGCCTTTGCTTTGTAAAATTCGTTTGCAAGCAATGCCTGTATCGTCCGCAAATTTTTTGGGTTTTTTGGTATCCTGTTTTTTCCCGCCCATAAAAGCGCCTGTTCGGAGATGGCTTTATAGATTGAGGCGTCTTGAGGTTTTATGTTCTTTTCCGGTGCTTCGGTTTTTAAGTTACAAGAAAAATCCGCATCGTCATTTTTTCTCAAATAAGAAAGTATGTCTTCTCCTTCGATATTCTCCGCAAAATCCCGAAGCATCGCAAGTCTGTGCTCAAGCTTTAAAACAGGGAAATTATTCTCATCGGCAGTCAGGATCTTTTGCAGATTAAACACGGTTTTGCCGAGCTTGTTTTCTTTGAGGGTTTCAGCGATATCAAGCTCTGAATTTGAGGTTTTACCGGACAGTTCCGCGTACATTTTTTCAATTTTCATGCGTATACCGCTTTTATATTCAATGCCTTCATAGTCGTCAGTTATATCAAAATGAACGCTTCCCGAGCGTCTTACGTTTTCGAGAGCGGACATAAAGTTTGAAAGTTTCAAGCTTGCGCCTGAGGCTATAACCGCGCCAATTGCCGCGCAGTTGTTTTTCAAAACGTATGAAAGTGACTTAAAAACGGCTTTCATCCCGTCTTTTTCTGTTTGGCTAAGCCCGGGGTTTTTCATGGCTTTATACAGTCTTTCTTCAACCGTTTCGGCAGTTGTCTTCCCGTATGCCTCTTCGAAAGCGTCGGTATATGCCTGCATTTCGTCTATGTGCATTTCGAGAGGGTTGAGCCCTTCTTTAACCATTGAGGAGACAATCGCCGGCGTAAGACTTTGGGTTATTCTTTGCAGTTTCGAGATCATTATCGAAGCCTTCATAACGCTTTCGGCTGTTACATCGGTTTTTGAAGCAGATAAAGCTTGGGCGGCCTTTATGTTGTTTTCGCCGGGTTCTATACAGAGACGCTCCAAAAGCCCTCCGAACCGGTGTTTTATTTTTGAAAAACTGTCACCGTATTTTTGAAGTATGGGTGTGGATGACTCTTCATAAACGGCGGCAATATCGGCTTTATTACAATAACGGAGCGCATTGTTAACGCTAATCGGGCGGTTTGATTTGAAAAGAGCAACAAAATCGAGTGAGCTGAGTTTTTTCAGTTCATGTATGCCTGCAACGGCTTTTCCTGTTTTTCTGAGGCTTTCATCGTTTGGTTGCGCATCAAAGGCTTTAAGTGCCGCGGCGTATTTGGAGTACTCGATACGGTTGATTTCTTCAAGCGCCTTTTTAAGAGGGAGTGTTTCTATTCGTATGTTTTTTTCCGCAAGCCTCGTTCCTGCTTCAGATGTAAGCTTTAAAGCGATTTCCGCAAAAATGCGTTTCTGCTCAGCGGAGTTTTGCTCTTCGCCGGTGTGGGTTTTATGCCGGTCGGAGATTAGCGCGCCCAAGGTTACAGCTACACTGTTCTTAACAAGCAGGTCGATTTTTTCGGGTTTTATCAGCCTCACGTCTTGTATAAGGCGCTCATATTCGGATTTTATACGTTCGACATCTTTTGATGCTTGAAACAGAGGCACTTCAATAATGCTCCTGCCGGTTTTGTTTTCGTTTGCGAGAGACAAAAGTCTACCGGGGCTTATGTTTTCGCTCAGACGCTTGAGAAAACAGTAGCGCGAGATGTTTTCGCCGTTAAGTTCAACGGAATGCTTAACAAGAAATTTTGCTGCCTCTATATTGTTATCATCGGGCGGCACACCGTTTTCTTCAAGCAGCCTTTCGATATGAGGAGCAAGGTCTTCGAGTTTTGAATCGCTTATTTCGCCGCCGGTATTCTTGCCGCCCGAGAATTTTGCCTTGTATATGCTGCCGAGCGTAAGCTCAACCGAATACTTTAATGTTCGCACGATTGCGGGGTCGTCAAGCTCGTCTATATCGTTCAGCATTGACAACGCGGTCTGCATGTCGGAAGGTTTGGCGGGTTTTGGTTGTTTTTCGGTTTTGCCCGCCGCGGCCAAAAGCATTTCGGCTGTAATTTTTTCGGGAGAGAGACCGCTTGAAACGAGTTCTTTTATTATCTTTGCGGCCTCATTTTCGGGAAGCTCACTCAGATCCTTGCTAAGTTTGGCGGCGGCATCTCTCTGCCGTTGTTCTTCCGCTGCTTTTTTCTCGTTATCGGCCCTGTCGAGTATGTTTATATCCTCGGCGAAGCCCTGTTCTTTCATCAGTTTAATCATAATGTCGCTTTCTTCTTTTAAAGCGGCAAGCTTACCGGCCTCTGTCTGCGTTTTTATCAGCTCTATGCTCATTCCGTTTTTGGAGCTGCCGAGTACGCGAAAGTTAAAGCTCTCTCCGACTGTGCCGTTTAGATCCTTGGAGTTAAGCTCAAAAACATATCCGTTAGCCGTTTGCATAAGAAAGGAGTTTGGTTCGCCATTAACGATTTTTGCGCTGAAAGTATCACCCGGCTTGAACAAAGCGGAGGGCTTGGCAAAATTTTGGCGGTCATGATTTACGTGGGAATTGTTTATGCTTATATTCAACTATTGATCCCCCGATAAAACCATGCGGTTTAATCCCCCCCTTTTGCCGGTACCGCAGGCCTAAGGGGGATTGAGGCGACAAGTTTAGCGAATGGTTTTATTGTCGCTTCAATAATCACCGCGGTTTTGTACTTTAATAGTGGCTTAATCAGCTTACTCAGTAATATTTCCTTGTTATTGGGAATTATTCAGAAGGCGCAAACAGTCAGGTAGAAAAAAACGCCGTCAGCATAAGAGCTGTCGGCGCAAATGTGTAGAACGACTTTAAGGGCAGAGGCATAAAAAAATAAAAGTTCGGGTCTTGCGTCACTCTAAGTAACCACGATTAAATCACTTTGGACGGGTACACGGCTGATTAATACATCTGCACTAAAATACAACGAAATCCGCGTTATGTTTTAGTGTCCCCTCACAAGGCGCACAAGCGCGTCCACTCGGCATGAGTACCGGTAAGTATTTTATGCGGTATTTAACCTCCGCGGCAATAATCCGCGTTCCAAGTGGCCGTTATACGGCCTTTGTGCGGAGCGGGATGCTTGCGATTGTCCCTTGCGGGCGCAACCGTTCGATTAAATCGGCACTTACCTAATTGCCTACAAACATTTGGGACCAGTAGAATACGCCGTCCACAATTCTTAGTCCGACGGCTAAGTGAGTAAAATCGGGGTTAACCATGTTTTCTCTGTGTGACGAGGACTTCATCCAGGCCGAGACGACCTCTGCTGCGGTCTTTTGACCGCAGGCCAGATTTTCGCCGACTATTCTGTCTGTAATCCCGTATTCCTCTGTTATGGTGTGCCACTTTGTTCCGTTAGGGCGGATATGTGAGTACTTTTGGGTTATTTCCTGCGCGCGGGCAGAAGTTGCCGAGACAACGCCGGACGAAGCTTTTTCCAGCGTCTGTAAGCCAAGCTTCAAGCGTTCGGCATTTGTAAGCCTTATAACCTCGTCCTTGAGAGACTCCGGGTCTACGACGTGCAAAACGGCAGTAACGTCTGCGGCGCCGGGGCTTGATGCGGTTATGGTAAATGTTCCGGCTTTTCCGCAGGTAATGTGATTGCCGGAAATTACTACGTCTTCGCTGTCTGCTGAAAGAGTATAGCTCCTGTCAGAAAGCCCTTCGGGAAAAATATCAACCTTTGCGGTAACTGTATCTCCTACGGCGACTGTATCGTTACTCAAAGTTATTTCTATTCGTTTTACGTCTGTCGTTACAAGAACAGTCATTTGGGACGACAGGCCGTTATCTGTAGTTGCGGTAATTGTTGTGCGGCCTATTTTCAAAGCTGTAATGGCTCCGTCGGAGCCGATACTTATTATGCTGGAATCCGGTATCGAGAATTTAATATTTTTCTCGGCTGCGTTTTCCGGCAAGATTAAGGGCAGAACAATTTTGCTTTCACCGACATTCAATTGCAGTTCGGAATAGGGGAAGGCAATTGATGTGATGGAAGAGAAGCTGCCGACAGTTAATGTGCAGGAAGCCGATAAACCGTTTGCCGTTGTAACGGTGATTTTTGCGGTTCCCGAGCCGACAATTTTAACGCGTTTTCCGTTCACTGAAGCTACAGATTCATCACTGCAGCTTACGGTGACATCCGGCACGGCGCCGGTCGGTTCGATACTGTACTTTATGTCAAACTCCGAACCTATAGCGAGTTTTGCCGATATCGGGGAAAGCGTTATAGCTTGCGGGAGCGTCAGGGTTTGTTTCACAGCTTCGGTGTGCTCGGGTTTTGAAGTAAGCTCACCCTCGCTTTCGGGATCTGTCGAGGTCTCGGGTTCCGGATCCGGGTTAAATGTATCGATAAACGAGTGCATAACTCCGGCAAATGCGGGGTTCGGGGTATAAATGACTAAAATGTCCGAATTGAGTCCGTGGTTTCCGGTTGGTTTGGGGCTGTTGTTGTCTAAAACATGGTTTTCCGATTCGAAAGAAAAGGGGTTTTCCGTTCCGCCATTAAACGTTATAAATAAGACGGTAATAATAATGATAGAAATAAAGAATACTGCAATACGTTTTTTCATACGGCCTCCTATGTTTATTTTGACAAACTTCTGCATAGCATTTCTGCGGCTTTTATCCCATCAACAGCCGAGGAAACAATGCCTCCTGCGTATCCGGAGCCTTCTCCGGCGGGGTATAGGCCTGTTACGGAGCTGTTATAGTGTTCATCGCGCGATATTCTGACGGGGGAGGAGCTTCTTGTCTCAGCGGCGATTAAAACCGCATCATGCGCGGCGAAGCCTTCCAGTTTTTTATCCAACTCGACAATCCCGGCTTTTAAAGCTTCGATAATAAAGTTGTCAAAACACTTTGAGATATCGCCCGGTTTGTAACCGGGTTTAAAGCTCGGAGTTACCGAGCCGATTTTTTCGCTTGCAGCCGAATTCAAAAAATCTCCGACAAGCGTTACCGGCGCGCAGCCGTTTTCACCGCCCTCTTTATACGCCGCTTTTTCAATTCGGCGCTGGAACTCTATACCGAAAAGGGGGTCGGCAAAGTCTTCGGGAGTTTTGCAGTAATCTTTGGGTTCGACCGACACAAGCAGGGCGGCGTTCGAATTTTCATTGTCTCTCGCGTGATTGCTCATTCCGTTTATGCAAAGCGTTTCTGGCTCGTTGACGGACGGTATAACAAGGCCGCCCGGGCACATGCAAAATGTATAGACACCTCTCCCGTCGTCTGTACACATGTTGAGTTTGTAATCCGCGGCGGGCAGATGTTTGTGAAACTCTCCGTATTGCGAGCGGTTTATCGCTTCACGCCTATGCTCTATGCGAACGCCGACGGAAAACGGTTTTTGTTCCAGTTTAACTCCATTGTTGCAAAGCATTTTAAACGTATCCCTCGCGCTGTGCCCTATGGCCAAAATAACGCGGGTTGTATCTATTTCAAACGGCTTGCCGTCCTTTTCGGCTGTTATCGCGGTGATTGCGCTGTTTTCGGTCTTAAACCCGGTGAACCTTGTTCCGAACCTGAATTCGCCACCCAAACTCTGTATCTTGCCTCTAAGGCATTGAATTATGGGTACAAGCTTGTCTGTACCGATGTGCGGCTTAGAAAGGCTCATGCTCTCTTTATCCGCTCCGGCGTTTGACAGCTCTTGCATAACTTTAGCAATGCGCCTATCTTTTGTTCCCGTGGTAAGCTTTCCGTCTGAAAACGCCCCGGCGCCGCCTTCTCCGAAAAGCACGTTGCTTTCCGTATCAAGAGCGCCGCCATCCAAATACTCTTTTATGTCTCGGATTCGCTCTTCAGCCGGTTTTCCCCTTTCGATGATTATGGGGCGCAGACCGGACTCGGCAAGTATCAGCGCGGCAAAAATACCGGCAGGCCCAAACCCGACAACAACCGGACGAAAGCCGGAACTGTATCCGGGCACAGGTTCTCCCGTAGCCGCAAAAACCATATCGCCGTCAAGCATGGCGAGTCTGTGCTCGTTGACGTATTCCTGCTTTTTGACCTGCTCGGCTTGACCGACTGCGAGTATTTTCCTGAGTTTTTCGGCGGGAACGTCGATGTCCGTCTCAATAGTGCAAACGTAAAAAATATGCTGTTTGTTTCTTGCATCGACGGCTTTTTTAACAATTTCGAATTTGTACAGCTTGTTTTCTTCAAGCTTGATAAGCTTTGATACCTTGCTTTTTACATCCGCCAATCCGAAACCTTCGGCTGGTAGCTTTATATTATTGACTCTTATTGTTGTTTTCATGTTTTCCTCCGGCGCTTTTTCCGGCTGCAAACCCGGACGACCATGCCCATTGCAGGTTATAGCCGCCGCAGTCTCCCGCTATATCGAGAGCCTCGCCGGCAAAATATAATCCGGGACAAAGCTTAGATTCCATCGTGTTCTTATCGACTTCGTCGGTTGAAATGCCTCCGGTACAGACTTGGGCGTTTTTGATGCCGTTCGTGCCTGTAATATTTAGCTCGAACGAGCAAAGATGAGCCGCGATTGCTTTGATTTGGGTATCGGAAAGTTCCGAAACCGGTGTCGTGAGTTTTTCAGATCCGCTTTTTTTTATTACCGCGGATGCGATACGCTTTGAGATAATTCCTGTCAGAAAGTCCTCGGCGCACAAGTGTCCCAAAGAGCTGCGGCGGGCGGCAAGCATGGCATAAAGTTCGGAAGGGCTGTATTCGGGAACGAAGTTTACCGATACTTTGTACCTTTTCAGGCCGGCTGCCGCGACAGAAAGCGACATAGTAACTATACCCGATATGCCGTAATCAGTAAATAGCAATTCGCCCGTTTTCTCCGAAAGCATGTGATTTCTTGAATCGTATGCCGTCAGTCTAGCGTGTGCTTTTTGGCCGGACAGGGCTTTTAAAAATTCGTTTTCCGCCGTAAGCTGGACGAGAACGGGAAAGTATGGGACTACCGTATGTCTAAACTCGTTCAAAAAACCGAAGTTTGTATACTCGCCGCCGGGAAGCGAAGCGGGGCTTCCGGTCGCAACTATCACCGAGCCGGAATGCTTTTCTCCTGTTTCTGTCATGATTTTGAAGCCTGTCGAGCTTTTTTTTACGGCATCGATACGGCAGTTCGTGACAATGTTAACGTTTTGCTTTACGAGCTCGAATCTCAGCATATCGACAACTGCGGCAGCCTGACCGCTTCTCGGGTAGCACCTGCCTTCTTCGACTGAGCACAAAACACCGATATTCTCAAAGAATTTGACGGTGTCATCATGTGTGAACATATCAAGAGCGGCCTTGTGCCAGCGCTTGTCGCGCCCTGATGTTACATAGTCGTCTGCTTTTATGGAAACGTTCGAAAAATTACAGCGTCCGTTCCCGGTTCGCAGCAGTTTTTTCAGTATCCTGTCGTTTTTTTCGAATAAAGTAACGTCGGAGCCTTCCCTTGCAGCAATGATGGCGGACATCACGCCCGAAGCTCCTCCGCCTATTATAGAAACTTTGTTTTTCATATTATCACCGATTTTACAAATTACTTGCATTTGTTTGATTTTTTAGGTAGAATAAAATTGACCACCGAACAATTATTCAGGGGTGAAAGCTTTGGCTCAAAAATTAACCAGTAAACAAAAAAATGTATACGAGTTTCTGAAGAAACACATAAAAAATACGGGCTACCCTCCGTCTGTGAGAGAGGTATGCGAGGCTGTCGGGTTAAGCTCAACTTCCAGTGCGCACGCCCACCTCGAAACACTCGAGAACAAGGGGTATATTCGTCGATCAAAGACCAAAAACCGTTCAATCGAAATCCTTGAGGATGACTTTTACTATTCGGTCACCGACTATTCGAATGTTCCGATACTCGGCAAGGTTACTGCAGGTCAGCCGATACTTGCCGTTGAGGATGTTGACGGTTATTTTCCTATTCCCGTTGAGTATATCGGAAATCATGAAGCATACATGCTGAGGGTTTCCGGCGACAGTATGATCAATAAAGGAATTATGGACAAAGATCTTGTTCTTGTCAAGAAGCAGTCTACTGCGACAAACGGGGAAATGGTTGTCGCGCTTATCGGCGACTCCGCGACGGTCAAGACGTTCTATAAAGAGCGCAGCCAAATCCGTCTTCAGCCGGAAAACAGCAAATATCAGCCGATAATCGTAAATGAAGTGACGATTTTAGGCGTAGTGGTCGGATTGTTCAGAAGATATTGACCGGTTCAATCGCATCCATTGCGGCGCTATGCCGCATTGTGGATACCGAGCAATGCAAAAGTTACTCGAGTATAAACATAACTGCGCAGTCAGCTTAACGACTGCGCAGTTTATATTTACATAAATTTCCCGATCCGGGTTATGCCCCGATTATTAGTTTATACAGTAAATTTGCAGCTATTCCTGCGACTATGCCGCCGATTGTATGGGAGATGATTGCCTTGCCGGTTAAACTGCGGCAGCCGAGGCTTTCCATCATAGCGACGTGCGTGCTCAGGTAACCGCTCCAGCACATGCACATTGCCGTAAACACCGCTATATCGTTGCCGTTGGCAAGGCCTTTTTGAACCATGCTCGGTATAATCGATATTGCCGCTCCCGCTGCGCCGAGGGACGTAATCGGAACAGAGATTGCTTCCGGGCTTGAGAAACCGAAAAGCGGTTTAAGTATAAACTCGATTTTCTGAGCGATGTCGGGCAGGAAGTGAATACCTTCGTAAGCTGCTCCGGTATAAGCCCCGCTTGCAGAAGGGCCGTTTGTTATCATCAGCACGAGCGTGCAGATTATCAGAACTCCCGGAATAATCGAGGCGCCCATTTTTACGCCGGATTGTCCTCCGTCAAGCATTGCTTCGAGGATACGGTTCGGAACGGAGCCGTCTCTTATTTTTCTGTACTTAAGCAGGTCAAAATCATCATCGTCGTTTTCGATGCAAGGACGCTCCTTGCCGTAAAGTTTAGCAGTAAACAAGAGCATCACTCTTGTGCTTACGATGCTTCCGATTATAGCGCCGAGATTTCCTATAAGCGCCGCGGGTATAAAGCTTTTTCCGCCCGGGTTGGCGATACCCATGACAAACGTGGTTACTATCATGCCCATTCCGAATGCGGTGCCGATATTCGTGAGAGCGGGGAGCTGATACTTTTTAAAGTATCTTCTGAAAAACTTATTGTCTGCAAGTGTAAGAATAGCAGGGTTGTCTGAAAAATATGTAGAAAAAATTCCGATTACGCTCGCTCCGGGCAGGCCGTATACGAACTTGACTACAGGCGAAAGAACAAAGTTAGCGAGAGATATAACGCCGAACTCAGATAACAGCTCGGAAAGAGCACCCGCAAGTACCGCAATCGCCATTATGTAGAGCACGGTGTCCAGCAAAAGCCTATAAGCGGTATTCATCATGGTGTTAACCATGTTTACCCCGCCCATAACGCGGCCTATTGCCAGAAAAAGGACAAAAAACATGATCATAAACAGAAAACTTTCGATACTGATTGCTTTTTTGAGCAGATTCTTTGTTTCCAAGTTAGGCACCTCTCGCTTTTTCTCGGCAGGCTCAGATTAACTGTATGATTATTTAAATGTGCCTGCTCATAATGTGGTGAGTTAATCATTAAATCTATGGAGATTATAACCGCAAATTTTCTTACAGTAAAGATGTTTAGCTGCGAAATTTTCTTTTTTTGCGTGTAAGAATCTAAGACTCCGGTTTTAATACTTCGGCAATTAAACATAACGTTTTTTCTGAATTTTGCTGCAGAAGCGATAGTTTGACGTTTCAGGAAACATTGTTTGATATTCGGCGTGACGAGAAATCATATTTTTTTGGAGCAAATTGTCGGAAAGTGTCGACAGCAGTTTTGAAAACACCGGTTTTACGGGCATTGGGATTACGCCGCGCAATTGCTCTTTCAGGCAAAAGCGCCCGGGAAACATTATTCGGCATATCGTGTGATAATCGTATTGCGTGTGGGGCACGGCTTTGCTATAATAAAGATGAAAAATTTGTAAAGTACTATACTGAAAGTTCCGGGTTTTTAGGAGAATTTTGCAAAAATCGACACATTTTTGACTTATTGATCCCCCGATTAAACCATAAGGTTTAATCACCCTTGTACCGGCCCTGCGGGTCTAAGGGGGATTGAGGCGATAAGTTTAACGAATGGTTTAATTGTCGCCTCAATGAGATAATTTCGAGATGAGAAAATGCGTTTTTCAGGAGCTTTGCGGCGGATTTAAACTCTAATTGTACACCGGTTATCTGTCGATTGTTTTGCGCAAATACGCGTAAAACCCGATTTTACTGTCTACTTTCTTATGCATTGTTATAGTGCCGCGAAAGTTTAATACCGAAATGAACACTACGCGGTTACTCGGGCCGAACCCGGATATTTCAACACAATCATTTATTATCGATACTCGAACGAGGTGTTTATGAGTAAGGGCGTGTCAAACATCTATAAGATCGGAGACATAATTAAAAAGTACAGAACTGAACTTCGATACAGTCAGGAACACTTATGCTACGGTGTTTGCACACCGGGGAATTTGTCTAAGATCGAAAACGGTTCACAAATACCCAGCAGAAATACTTTTGAGGCTCTTATGCAGCGTATGGGTAAATCTCCGGAAATGTATCCTTCGTTTATGAGCGAGGAAGATGTAGAAAAGCATAACCTGCGACATAAAATGCTTTTTGCGACCGTTCATTTCAGATATGAAGAAGCAACGGAACTCTTGAATCAGTATACCTCGGGCTATACGCTGGACAGACTTGACGAGCAGTTTGCGATTTTGATACGCTGTATAGTATTGCTTCAAAAGCCTGAAAACGCGAAAGAATGTCTGGCTGATTTGACAAGAGCGCTTGAGATGACGGTACCGGACTTCGACGTTAAGAATATACTTCGTTATGCGCTGACGAGAGAAGAGCTTATTATTATCAACAATATTGCGGTAGCCAATAATCAGCTGAAAAACGAGGATTTGGCTATAAGAATGATGATAGGCTTGAGGGAGTTTTTGGAGGACAAGGTAATAAATACGGAAGAAAAAGCCGTGGCATATACGATGGTACTCTACAATCTTTCTAAATGGCTCGGAGCAAAAGGATTGTACAGAGAATCCAGGGATATCAGCGAGCTTGGGATACAAAACTGCAAATACTACGGGAGACTGCCTTACTTGCCGCATTTAATATATAATAAAGGCTACTGTTGTTTTCACCTGAGTGAAACAGCAGCAGCCAGACGTAGCATGATACAGGCATATTACATATTCGATGCTTTGAAGAATCCTCTTGCAAAACACGTATTAAAGTTTATTAAAGAGAATTTTAGTACACCCCGGTCGCATCAGGAAGATCGCAGTCAGGAACCTGAGGAATTGACACAGCAGTAGTTTCGGCAGGAACATCGTATATAATAACCCATTCCTTAAGTTTATCGGAGTTTACGGTAGCGTCGCCGGGAACGTCATATATTATAACCCATTCCTTAAGCTTGCTGGAGTTTGATGCGGCGAAAACGTTGGCAGAGAATGAGAAAGCCATCATTAAAACGATAACACTTGTTACTGTTGTTTTTAATAGTTTTTTCATAATTATTCCTCCTAGTATTTGGTGAGATAAAATTACTCCAAAACAAGTCATTGCGCCATGCTATTTAGAGAATATTATTTCTTGACTGTAACAGCATGGACAAAATTTGTCAATAGTGATAGAATTATGGGTTTATTTCATGGTTAACGGAGATAGATTTTGAGTGATATTTGTAACTCTTAGCGGTTTTGCAAGTGTATTTAGGGTGTTAATTGTATAATTATGACGAAAAAAACGGTAAAACTGCGAAACATAACAAATGTATATCGGATACAAGCTGCGTTTTGCTTAACAAAAAAATGTTGTTTATATCCAAAAATAAGTTTCTGAATACGGTTTTCATGACAGGTGATTGCATAATTTATACAATAAACGGTAATTTATCCAATGAACAATTTGAACATTCGGACAACTCAAAATAAGCACTGGGAGTTCGAGGCGGGGCAAGCCCGGCTTGAACTCTTTTAGATTCTTTTGCAAGATTTACAAGAAAAACACGTATAGACCTTATCCTACAAGCAGTTTTGCACTTAAGAAGGAACCACAGTGAACATTCTCCCATATTATATAACATATTTCTGTTTATGGGAGGAAATCCCTATGGGAGAATACCATATTAAAGGCGGGATAAGGCTAGAGGGCGAAATCAGGGTCCAAGGCGCGAAAAACGCTATACTTCCGATACTTGCTTCAACAGTGCTTAATAAAGGCGAAAGTATTATTCATAATTGTCCGGATATTTCCGATACGCATACTTCTATAGCAATTCTCAGAACTATCGGCTGCGATGTGACTTTTGAGCGCAATACACTTGTCGTTAATTCCGCGAACGCCGATAACTATTCGATGCCGGAAGCGCTGATACGAGAAATGCGCTCGTCGATAATTTTTCTCGGCGGCATACTGGGTAGATTTAAACGGGCCGAGATTTATCATCCGGGAGGCTGCGAGCTCGGACAAAGGCCTATTGATTATCATATACGCGCACTGAAAGAAATGGGAGTCGAGATAAACGAAGAGGGCGGATATCTGGATTGCAGGGTAGAAAGAATCAAGCCGGCCCGTATCCATCTGGACTTTCCGAGTGTCGGCACTACAGAGAATGTTATGCTGGCGGCTGCTCTTTCCGAAGGCGAGACAGTGATAACAAACGCGGCCAGAGAACCGGAAATTGTCGATCTGCAAAATTTCTTATGTTCCATGGGCGCTAAAATAAAAGGTGCCGGAACGGACAGAGTCGTTATAGAAGGAGTAAAAGAGCTTCACGATACAGAGTATAGCGTTATTCCCGACAGGATAGTCGCGGGAACGTATCTGACGGCCGTGGCAATGACGCGCGGCGAAATAAGGCTTACTTCGATTGTAAACGAGCATATATATCCGATAGTCGCCAAGCTTGTCAAGACAGGCTGCTCTGTGCGCGAAGAGCGGGACGCGGTGTATCTGAAAGCGCCTAAAATCATCAGGCCGCTCGATACGGTCAGAACATTGCCGCATCCGGGCTTCCCGACCGATATGCAGCCCCAGCTTATGAGCTATTTGTGTCTTGCCGACGGAACAACGGTTTTCACGGAAACGGTGTTCGAGTCCCGCAATAAGCATGTCAGCGAGCTGAAAAGGATGGGTGCGGAAGTTATCGTATCTCAGGAGGGCATGATTTTTTTCATAAAAGGGGTAAAAAAGCTTTACGGGTCGAAGGTCGAGGCGAAAGATCTGCGGGGAGGGGCGGCTCTTATACTGGCAGGGCTCGCGGCTGAGGGCGAAACGCTAGTCAGCAACTCCGCTCATGTTCTCAGAGGATACGAATGTATAGAGCGTGACCTTTCTCTGCTGGGAGCCGATATAAGACATGTGGTTTAACAGGGTCCATTGCCATTATTGAGGCGACAATTAAGCCATTCGCTAAACTTGTCGAATAGTTACAAAGAGCGAAGGTCTCCCTTCGCTCTTTGTGTTTGCGGTTTTATGAGTAAAACCGCCTTGTTCGGGTGAAGTAAGCGGCACTCTTGGAAAGAAAAAAACCCTGTCTGACAGACAGGGTTTGTGCTTTTAACCCTAAATACATTCAAAAATAAATCAAACGTGCAATTTTTACACTGCGACCTTGTGAATTATTTCTTAATCTATTAAATCGGTAAAAACCGAATCGGAATTAAGCGCGAACTACATTAGCAGCCTGAGGTCCTTTAGCACCTGCAACGATCTCGAATTCAACTTCTTGACCTTCTTCAAGCGTCTTGTAGCCTTCAGAGTTGATAGCGGAGAAGTGTACGAATACATCATCTTCACCGGGTACGGAGATAAATCCGAAGCCTTTTTCTGCGTTAAACCATTTTACTGTACCTTTTTTCATTAAAAAAATCCTCCTAAAAAACATTTACTTGGCTTTATAGCCACTTTGCTTTGTTCGTACAATATACCACAAGTTATTTTTCGTGTCAACATTTTATACAAAAATATCTTAAATTTTGAATAAAGTAACATAAAAATATAAAAAGTGCCGAAAAACTCCGACACCTTCATAAATGATATCGTTATTCTTGAACTAAAGCCGTCAATTACAGCAACGTAAAGCATTGTCGTTTTGCGTTATACAAAACGATTACTTAGCCGAGGTGACTGTTCTATTGACAAGCTTATACAGCCTTGACTTCTTTCTCGAAGCGTTGTTTTTATGGATAATACCTTTTGTAGCGGCCTTATCCAAAGCAGCAACCGTGTTGGGTAACTGAGCCTTAGCCGCAGTAACGTCTCCCGCTTTGCAAGCAACTAAAAGCTTCTTAACTTCAGTCTTGGTTCTCGATTTTATGATTTTGTTTTGAAGAGTCTTCTTAATCGTAACCTTAATTCTTTTTTTAGCTGACTTAATATTTGCCAACGATTTCACCTCCTGTCGCACAATGAACAGAGTTATTTTAAAGGATAAATTCGAAATAGTCAACACTTATTTTAAATTTATAGCCGGTAAAGTTAAGAATAAAGCCGGAAACGGGTTAAACGGGCAATAAAGAAATTTTTTTTGCACTGCGCTGTCAGAGCGGTTGGGCGGTCTGACAGCCTGTTCTGCGGGTATATAAAGTTATTGCTTATCTCGGCTCAAAGTTTTATAATACTTGTACGGGGTAGCGCCGGCAGGGCAAACATGCCGGATAAGTATCCGCTTTTCGTACAAGATATAGCGTTTTCGCCATATTTTGTTGCCGAAGTAATACTTGATATCGGTTACGGATTTTAGAAAATCATCATTTGGAGGAGAAGTATGAGCAATTTGTATGGTCTTAACAGAGAAAAGTTTTTTAATCTTATGGACGATTTTTCTGCTGCGATAATATTTTCGGGTACTGCGCCGCTCAGACACGGCGATGAGATTTACCCCTTCTGCCCTCAGAAAAATTTTTATTATCTGACGGGAATAGACGAGCCCAACCTTGCTCTCGTGCTTGTAAAAAGGGGGAATGTACAGAGCGCTACACTTTTCCTGGAGCGTTTCGACGAGCTCAACGCAAAATGGATCGGTAAAGTTCTTGATGCGAAGGAAGCGCAAGAAATTTCGGGAATTGACAAATTTAAGTATATTGACGAATTAAACACGGTTACACAAGGATTTTTCGGCAAAATGACCTGCGAGAAGATTTACTTTGATTTGCAAAAATTCTTCTGGGGTACGGAAGAATCAAAGGACATCAAATACGCGAACGAGATAAGGCAGAAGTATCCGCAAGCCGTTATTGTCAACGCTTACAGCATGTTTGCCAAGCTAAGGATGATAAAAAGCGAGCAGGAAATCGCACATATTCAAAAGGCTGTCGATATCACAAACGAGAGCTTTAAAGAGATAGTGAGCCATGCAAAGCCCGGTGTGTACGAATACGAGCTGGAAGCTTATCACGACTTCACGGTCAAAAAGAACGGAACGAGAACATCGTTTGCGACTATAGCGTGCGCAGGCGCAAACGCAACCGTTTTGCACTATGTGAACAACAACTCGCTGACAAAAGACGGCGACATGCTGCTTTTGGACTTCGGCGCAGGCTGGAAGCATTATTCGGCAGATATAACGAGGACTTTCCCGCTCAACGGCAAGTTCAGCGACAGACAGAAACAGCTTTATAATATCGTTCTTGAAGCAAATCAAAGGGTTATAGCCGCGGCGAAGCCGGGACTTCCGTTTAAGAGGCTGAACGAAATCGTATTGGAATTCTATGACGAAAAGCTTCGCGAGATCGGTTTGATCGAGAAAAAAGAACAGGTTGCAAACTATTACTACCACGGCGTTTCTCACCATCTCGGCCTCGAAACTCACGATGCATCGTACATGCCGGGAGATGCCGTTCTCGAGGAAGGCATGGTGTTCACTGTCGAGCCCGGACTGTACATTGCGCAAGAGGGCATAGGCATAAGAATCGAAGACGATGTGCTGATAACTGCTGAAGGAAACAGGGTGCTTTCTAAGGACATAATAAAGACGGTTGACGAAATAGAAGAGTTCATGAAGAACAGATAATACATCAAGCCGCCTGTAACGGAGTTGATTTCTTTTGAAAGCTTTTTCGGAAGCCGACATGTACGAACCGATTAAGAATTTTTTCCTCGCCCTTGATTATGAAGTCAGGGGCGAAGTTTTGAGCTGCGATACCGTTGTTATAAAAGGCAGTGAAGTAATAATAATCGAGATGAAAAAAAGCATGAACCTGAGCCTGATTTATCAGGCGATGGATAGGCAGAAGTCAACAAACCAAGTATATGTCGCGATTCCTCGGGTGAAAAACACTCGCTCGAAACAGTATAAGTCAATGCTTATACTCGTTAAAAAACTCGAACTCGGACTTATCACGGTTGCAATGGATTCGCCGTATAAAACAGTGGAAATTTTAACTTTTCCTCCCGATAAATACGAAACGGGAAATGAAAAACGTCTCAGACGTATCGTAAAAGAAGCCGAAGGGCGGTCATCTGACGGCAACAGGGGCGGAAGCACAAGAAGAAAGCTTTTGACGGCATTCAGAGAAAAAAACATAAAAATTGCGTGTCTACTTGAAAAATACGGAGAAATGAGCGCAGCCGAACTTGTAAACAAGTTCGGCTGCGAAAAAAATACGGGTTCGTCTTTAAGAGCGAATTACTACGGCTGGTTTAAAAAAACGGGCAAGGGCATATACGGTTTAGGAGAAGGGTGGGCCGAAACCGTTTCGGAAGGCAGCTTCTCGGAAATCATTGAGCTCTACAGAGCGTTATGATGCTCAAAATTGGAACGATACCGAGCCTTTAACGAAGAGGGAGCGGTTTATCGGCTGTCTCGGTCGGACCGCTCCGAAGTGTGGATCAGGGCTTCTTTTACTGCCTGAGATTTAAAGCTTCTTCTCCAGTATTCGTAATCCCACCTGCTCAAAAATTCTTTCGCCGCGTCTATGCCGTTTTGGAACAACGCGTCGCTTTCTTCCCGCGTGATGTCAAAATCGGTTGTGCCGATGTTTTTCGGTCCGCGGCCTGTGTCTATGACTGTCGAAATAAATATCGTCCGCTGCTTGTTGCCCTTAGAAGTCGATATGTAATAGTTGTCGTGGGCATCGAGCGCGGTTCCCGCAAGAGCTTTTGTATAGTCGACTATATTGTGTATGCATGTTTCTCCGTTGCAGTGGTGTTCGTTTTTTTGGGGGTTGCTGAATTTGAAGCCGAAAACAGGCCTGTCGAGTTCTTCCGTGTCCAGGAGCCATATCGGGTAATTGCTGAGCAGTCCGCCGTCGACTATTAAATGTTTTTGATTGTCAATGTCGGTAAGCTTATACGGTTCATAGTATATAGGGATGCTCATGCTCATTCTGACAGCTTTTGCTATGGAGAAGCTTTCGGGGGCAAGGCCGAATTGCTTCAACGCTCCGGGGAGTATGAGCAGGCTTTTGTTGCTTATGTCCGATGCTACCGCCTGAAATCTGAAGCCCGTCGGTTCATTTGTTTTTATGTGCGAAAATCTTGTGACGCCTTTTGCGGCAAGAAGCTCGTTAAGCCATGTTTCAAAGTAATCCGGGCTGTAAATGCCGTACTTGAAAAGAATGTTTAGCGTTTTTCCGAATGTCCCGATTTTTGACAGCAGGCTTGATTCCCGGAACTTTTTGAAATCGGTACTTTGCAAAATTTCCTTTATTTCGGCAGAGCTGTACCCCGCAGAGATAAGACAGGCCACAATGGCTCCCGCAGATGTTCCGGCTGTGTTCACAGCTTGGAATCCCCTGTGCTCCAGTTCGAAAACCGCTCCGGCCAGTCCGATTCCTTTGACACCGCCGCCTTCAAAGACCGCGTCGTATCGCATTTTCACTCTCCTCCGTTTTTAATGTTTTTCGGGTCGTGTCGAGAGGCATACCCGTTTTTGACAGGCAGGTAATAAAAGTTTTTTAGGGCATGTCTTTAGTATTTTCACGGATTCTCACAAGTTTTCAGAAAATAAAAGCTGAGTTTTCTATATCTCACTACAGTTTGGAGTATAACATGAAATATACATTTTTTATATTACGAAAAGCAATTGCTGAAAACCCGGTTGAGTTTATTTTTGCTGCCGTTGTTTTTATACTTGCGGCAGCTGCAAGAATATGGTACCCGCTTCATATAAAAACCGAGCAGCTTTATGATTTTGCTACTTACCACAAACTTGCTCAAAACATATACGACGGTTTGGGGCACTCATTAAACGGGGCTTCAAACGCATGGACAGGCCCGGGCTATCCTTACGCTCTTGCTTTTTTCTTTAAGCTCTGCGGAAATACAACTGTGGCTTCGGCAAAGCTGTTTAATATTCTTCTTTCGTCGGCCGTACTTATACTTTCGTATCTTATTGTTGCTAAAACTGTTGTGTCGAAGAGGCTGAGGTTTGTTTCTTATCTGCTTCTTTCGTTCATGCCTGTCTTTATATCATATGTCAACGTTGTCGGAACTGAGACATTTTTTGTCTTTTTATTGACTTTTTTGTTGTTTGTCAGGGTATATTTCAAGCAGGGTTACGCCGTTTCGGCAATAATCGGCGTTTTGACAGGAGCTCTGGCACTGACAAAGCCTTTCATGCTTGTATATCCGGTTATTTGCGGCTGTATGCTTTGGACAGAGACGAAGGACATAAAAAAGACACTTGTTCAGACCGCTGTCGTGGCTTTGTGCGCTATAGCGCTCATTTCGCCTTGGACACTCAGAAACTACAGGGCGTTCGGCAGGTTTATACCGATATCGTACAATATGGGTTATAACATGTATGTTAACAATAATTCTTCAAACACAAACGGGGCTTGGATGGACATTGCGCGTATAGAAAAAAGCGCGGAGGCTGAAGAAACAATAAACCGCTATCTTAAAAACGGAGAGAGGAGCATAAAAGAAGCATATGATATCGAACCGTTTTTGAAGTCCGAAGCTGTGAAATGGATAAAGGCTCATCCGGTTCAATATGCAAAGCTCGGACTGCTTCGGGTCAGGCAGACATATTTCTGCGGGGCAAACGACGTTGAACAATGGGCGAGAAACGCAATGACATATGAAAACGCCGGGAACGGCCTGACTCGGGCGCAGTTTCAGCAAAATCAAAATCTGATACGTCTCGTTTACGATCTGACATTCACTTTGTTTAACTGTTTTGGCATACTGTTCTTGTTTGCGACGTTTTGGAGCTATGCAAAGACGTTTTTCACAAAAGCAAACATGATAACGCAGCTGACGGGAACAGTGTTTATAAACATAGCGTTTTTTACGGTTATATTCTTCGCGTTTGAGGGTCAGGCCAGATATGCCTTCCCGGTGATGTTTTTTATGATAATGTCTGCTATAAGCTTCTGTGATTCAAGGGGGCGTAAATCAATCCGCGTGGCCCTTAAACCGTAAATCCGCGTAAGTGACTACGACTCGGAGCGTATGGCCAAAACCAAATAACAGAGCTGTCTTTCTCGCCAAGAGTAAGGCAGCTCTGTGTTTTCCCGGGCTAATCCGCCCGGAAAGGTTTACGTGAAAAAGAGTTTGCGGCTATTCCGAACGCTATTGCGAGGTTGAGAGAGTCTATCGCCGCCGAGTGCCGTATAAAAACGGTTTCGCCGTAGCCTGAGTAAACATCGGGAAGGCCTGTCGCTTCGTTTCCGAAAACGAGGGTGTGTTTATCGGGGACTGTCACAATTTCGTCAAGCTCGGTTGCACCGGTTAGCATAAAGCTGAAAATTCTATGCTCGGAAAATTGCTTGCCGTACTGCTCAAAACTGTCAAAATAAGAGACGTTCAGGCCGAAATATGCGCCCATTGAAGCGCGCAGAGCTTTTGGGTCGCAGCAGTCGGCGCCGGGAGAGATAACAGCAATGTCCTTGTATCCGAAGCCCAGAGCGGTTCTCATTATAGTTCCGAGGTTTCCGGCATCTCCGGGGTTCACAAGCATTATATGCCTGCCGCTGCCGAGTCTTGACGTGTATTTGAAAAAAACTCCGATAACGTAGACATTCTCTTTTTGGGCCAGCCTATCAAATATGTTTGAGTTTGTTTCAAACGGTATACGGGAGGCTCCGCATAGCTCGCGCAGGTCGCCGTTTTTTTCTGCCGGCGAGTAATCGGGGCTGAAATAAATCTTATAGACGCTTTCCGGTTTCGACTTAATCAGCTCGACTGTCGGTGCGGCTCCCAAAGCGTACGAGTATTCGTATTCTTTTCTATACTTTTTTACTCTGATATCCATTGTGCACCCGTTATAAAATATATTTTAGTATTTTGCCTGCGATTTCGTCGTTTGCGTACAGTTCAATCAACGTGCCTTCCTCGGTGTGTTCTTCGTTGACTATCTCGCAGCGCCTGTGTATAAGATCGAGCAGGCTTCCTTCGCTGTAAGGAAGGCATATTTTTGTTTTTTGACGCAGGCTGTTTATAAGCTTTTCGATTTCGTCAAGCAAACTCTGCACTCCGTCTCCTGTCTTTGCTGAAACGCTGACAGCCGCGCGGGCGTTTGCATCCGAGGGGAACGGAAGCTCGGGATTTTTGTCCGACTTGTTAAAAACTGCGATTATGGGTTTCGCAATGCAGTCCAAATCCTTAAGAGTTTTGTATACCACAGACATTTGATGCTCTCTCATCGGGTTGGCAGAGTCTATGACATGGAGTATAATATCCGCAAACACGGTTTCCTCGAGTGTAGCCCTAAAAGCCTTGACCAGATTGTGAGGAAGCTTGTGTATAAAGCCGACCGTATCAGTCAAAAGTATTCCCGTTCCGCCGGGCAGTTTGACCTTGCGTGTTGTCGTGTCTAGTGTCGCGAAAAGCTTATCCTCTTCCAAAACACCGGCATTTGTCAGCAGGTTCATAAGCGTCGACTTTCCTGCGTTCGTATAACCGGCGAGAGATACAACAGGAACATTGTTTCTTGTGCGCTGTTCTCGCTGAACGCCGCGCTGTGTCTGTATTTCTTCAAGCTGATGCTGCAACTCCGATATCCTGCTGCGAATATGCCGTCTGTCCGACTCGAGCTTGCTTTCGCCCGGCCCTCTTGTTCCGATGCCGCCGCCGAGTCTCGAAAGAGATATGCCGAGACCCGATAAATGTGAAAGCGTGTACTTTAGCTGCGCTAGTTCAACCTGCACCTTCCCTTCGGACGATACGGCTCTTTTTGCGAATATGTCTAAGATAAGCAGCGTTCTGTCGATTATCTTTAAGTCCAGCTGTTTGCTCATGTTTCTGATTTGAGCGGGGCTTAATTCATCGTCGCAAATTATCATGTTCGCTCCGTGCAGGGCAGCAAGGTCTTTTAACTCCTCAAGCTTGCCTTTTCCCAAGTAATGCCCGGCGTGAACAACGTCTCTGCGCTGTATAAGCCTGTCGAGCACTTCCGCTCCGGCTGTTTTTGTCAAGTCCTCGAGTTCGTTGAGACTTTCCTCGGCTGAAAGGACGGATCTGTCGTTTTCGACCGCTACGAGTATCGCCTTTTCGAGTTGTCTGTCTGTATTGTGAAGCTTTTGTTTTTCCATATATGGTCCTCCGTAATTCGTTAAAGACGAAAAGTCACCGTTTGTTATATCGATCAAGCTCGGTGATCGTATAAGAGCTTTATTATGTTTCAGATAAGTCATTATATTACTGTCTCGGCAACTTTTAAATATAAATATCTTATATATTCGAAAATTACTTTAAAAGCCATAACATGTATTCCTTTTTTTTGTTTAGTACTGTATAATGAATCGGTATTCAGCGTTTTTGTAACCGGATTTTAGCACTGCCTCGGCAAAATCGCAAACGATTGTCAGCCTGAACCAAGGAGCATTGCGGTTTCGGTGATTTGATGCAGCGCGCCATAAAATAAAAGAAACGGGCGGGGATAAGATGACGTTAACTGTCACGATAGCGGCATATGTGGCTTTACTGGCTATTACGATGTTTTTTACGAAGAAAAGCTGGTCGGAAGTTTTAAAATCGGATTATTTTTTAATAATAACGTTCGGTTTTCTTGTCAGGCTTATCGCTTCATTTATTACACACGGATTTCCGACCGATATTTCCTGTTTCACGATATGGAGCGAGGGTCTCAGACAGAACGGGCTCGCGTCACTGTACGGAGCATCCGGCTCAACTGACTATCCTCCGGGCTATTTGTATGTGCTTTGCGGCTTGAGTTACATAGGCAGACTTTTTGCACTCAAAATCTATACCGACCCATTTGTCTTTTTATTGAAGATTCCGGCAATCATGTGCGATATATTTACCGCGATTCTTGCCTATAATATTGTTTCCAAAAATTTTAGCCGCAAAAGCGCGGTAACAATTGCGTTTTTACTGCTATTTAACCCCGCGACGATATTGGATTCGGCCGTATGGGGGCAGATTGACTCGGTATTGGTACTTGCGCTGGTTGGAACGGTATACTTGCTTACCGAGAAGAAAATGCTTCAAGCCGTGCTTGTTTTTACGGTAGCCATACTTTTAAAGCCGCAGGCGTTGATACTGTCACCGGTTCTGATTTTTGATTTTTTCAGATATCTGAAAGAAGAAAATTTCTCAGGCAAAGCGTTCGGCAGGCTTGCTGTTTACGGGCTGATATGCGCCGGACTGCTTTTCGCACTCGTTATACCGTTTGCATTTACAAAAGACGGCTTTACTCTGAGCCCTGTTTTCAACCAATATGTCGCGACACTCGGTTCTTATGATCATGTTTCGGTTAACGCATACAATATTTACGCTTTGCTCGGGCTTAATTGGGTCGATAACAGCACGATGTTTTTCTTCATGTCGTACAGAACTCTCGGAACCGTGTTTATAGTCGTTCTGACGCTTGCAAGCTTTTATTTACTCTATAAGAACAGCTCCAAGGCAAACTATTTCCTTGTTTCCGGTTTTCTGTATTTCGGGATGTTTATGCTCTCGGTAAAAATGCACGAGAGATACTCTATGCCGGCGATAATTTTCCTGTTCTTTGCGTTTTTATACAGCAAGAACAAAAAAACGCTGATTTCTTACGCAGCTTTGAGCTTAGTATTTTTCATGAATTGTACTGATGTCCTTGTCATGTACATTTCGGAAAAACTGGTCAGAAATACTCCTCTTTTACCTTTTATATCGTTCTTGTATGTGTTGACTTTCGGATATTTCGCCGTGCATCTGTTTGAGACTGCGATACGAAAAAATGATGAAGAATACGAAGTTAAAGCTTTGTTTGCAGGTACTGCTCCAAAGCTCGGCGCGGGAGAACCCGGCATCACTGATATGACGTATTATGAAGAGCGGTTTGACGAGCAGGGTGTTCCTTTGCCGGATACGCTTAAATCCGTATCAGACGGCGAAGCCGAGGACTTAGAGCTGTTACCGGCCGCCGAGAAAAACGAAGACAGCTCTCTTATAGATGTTATCGCGGCGGCTGTTACAAAGTTTAGAGACAAGAAGCCGGACGATTTTATAAAGAACCGGGAAAAGAAGATGAAACCGAAGGATGCGCTGATACTTTTCGGTATTGTTGTTGTATATTCCCTTGTCTCGTTTTTCAACTTGGGTAATACGAAGTCGGCGCAGAGCTTTTATGACTTCAAGGTAAACGACAAGCCGATTATAGTCGACTTTGGCGCGCAAACGGAAATATCGAGAATTCAGTGGATGCTCGGGGCCAGACACGACAAACATTTTACGTTTATGTTTTCTTTGGACGGCATCGTTTATGACAACGAACTCGTAACAACGGAGCAATCGGTATTTGCGTGGAAAGAAATGGCTGTAAATGTAACCGCGAGGTATATAAGCATCGCTTCGGATGCTGACAATGCCTATATTCAGGAGATAGCTTTCAGAGACACAAATGACGAAATTATTAAGGTAGCGTCCGTTTCCGGAGGAGCGCAGTCGCTGTTTGATGAGCAGGATCTCGTGCCGTTAAAATATACGAACATGAACAGTACGTACTTTGACGAAGTATATCATGCGAGAACGGCCTATGAATTTGTACATAAATTACCCGTTTACGAATGGACTCATCCGCAGCTGGGAAAATATTTCATTGCAGCGGGCATAAAAATATTCGGGATGACGCCGTTTGGCTGGCGTTTTGCCGGTAATGTTTTCGGAATATTGATGATACCGCTTGTATATCTGTTCGGAAAGCGCTTTTTCGGAAAGACTTCGTGGGCAACGGTAGTAACGCTGCTCTATACGTTTGACTTTATGCATTTTACTCAGACAAGAATTGCGACGATAGACACGTTTGTTACGTTCTTTATTATTTTGATGTACTATTTCATGTATAGGTTCTATGATTCGGATTTTAACCCGAAAAACAGGAGTCGTGAGCTGGTATGGCTTCTGTTTTCCGGCATAAGCATGGGTCTTGGCATGGCGTGCAAGTGGCCCGGTATGTATGCCGGAGCCGGACTTGCGGTTATATTCGCGGCAGCAATGTTAAAGAGACACAGAAGCTACAAGGAAGCCGTTTCGGTACAAGATGAGGAGCTCACGAGGGGATATAGAGCAAATGTTTGGAAAACGCTTGCCTGGTGCGTTTTGTTCTTTGGAGTTATACCGCTTTCGATATATATGGGTTCGTTTGTGTATTACTATATGTATGGGAGCATGTATGAAGGAGTTTCCAGAGATATAGAAATGCTGAAAAACTCTTCGCCTGTTTTCAGGTTTTTCTTATCAGAAAAGGAACCGTTTAGATTTATAAGCACGTTTATCGCCGAACAAAGGCGCATGTATGTATATCATTCCGTCACAGTAAGAAATTCGACACACCCGTATTCGTCGAAATGGTTCCAATGGCCTTTGCTTTACAGGCCTATGTATTACTATGCCGGCACCGTGAGCCAAACTGTCAGAGCGGGAATAAGCGCTTTCGGAAACCCTGCCGTATGGTGGGGCGGAATTCCTGCGTTCTTCTATTCTGTTTATCAATACGTCAAACGCAAGGACAGGTTTGTTTTGTTTATGCTCATCGGCTATCTGGCTCAGCTTGCGCCCTGGATGCTTGTAGAGCGAACGACATATATATACCATTATTTCCCGTCTGTGTTTTTTGTTGTACTGATGATAGCTTATATGCTGATGACGCTCAAGACCAAGAGACGAAACATGATAATAGGAATATATATAGCTTTGGCACTGCTGCTGTTTGTGCTGTTCTACCCCGTAATTTCCGGCTTGCCCGTTAGTGTGAGCTTTGTTAATATGTTTTTGAAATGGAAGATGATGACAGGATGGGTACTCATATAGTCGTTTCGCCCGTCTTCAATTTTACCGACCTAGTGATTTAGGATATTAACAGTCTTAAATTAAGTACACATTAAAGAAAAATCCCCGGAGGAGGAATCGTTTTGAAACCTTTATACTCGGTAGTAGTGCCGGTATATAACGAAGAAGAGGTTATAAGAGTATCATACGATAGACTTACAAAGGTTATGAGCACACTTAAAGAGCCTTACGAGTTGATTTTTGTAAACGACGGGAGCCGGGACAAAACGCCTGAGATACTCGCGGACATCTGCCGCAAAGACAAGTCATGCCGGTTTATCAACTTTTCGAGAAATTTCGGTCATCAGCCCGCAATTACGGCAGGCATGGATTACTCGAAAGGGGAAGCGATAGTCGTTATTGATGCCGATTTGCAGGATCCCCCCGAGGTAATACTCGACATGATCAAAGAATGGAAAAACGGTTACGAAGTCGTGTACGGCAAGCGCTTAAAGCGCAAAGGCGAAACGTTTTTCAAGAAGTTCACGGCAAAAGTATACTACAGGGTGCTAAAAAGCATGACAAGCGTCGATATACCCGTCGATACGGGCGATTTCAGGCTCATAGACCGCAAAGTCTGCGACACGCTCAAGTCTATGCCGGAGCGCTCGAGATATGTCAGAGGGCTTGTGGCTTGGGTAGGTTTTAAGCAAAAACCCGTGGAATACGTTCGCGAAGAAAGATTTGCCGGGGAAACAAAGTACCCGCTAAAAAAGATGCTAAAGCTGGCGATGGACGGAATAGCCGCTTTTTCGTTTAAGCCGCTGAAATTTGCGACCGGCGTGGGCGTTATGCTGACAGTCGTTTCGCTTGCTGCCATGCTTCTCAGCGTTATATTGGGCATAATAAATTCGTCGTTCTCGTGGCAGATGTTTATGATGCTTTGCGTGCTTCTTACTCAGGGTTTCATGTTTATTTTCATCGGGCTTACCGGCGAATACATAGGCAGAATTTTCGAACAGGCAAAGGGAAGGCCTGTATATATAGTCAGAGAGACAATCGGGTTTGACGACGGGGGAACGGAGAACTGATGAAAAAAAAGATTATACTGTTATTTGCCGCCGTGTTCATGCTGTCAGCCTGCGGAAAGCTTTCTTTTGAGCTTGACGACGGTACCGGAGTCAGCGAGCGCACGACGACGGAACAGGCGAACGGCGCAAATGCGCAAGAACCGGCTGAGGAGAAAGCGCCGTCGGAACTCGTAAGCGAAGAGTTGACGCTGCTTATAAGGCCCGGGCTTGAGCGCGAAGGCGATATTCTGAAAAAGCAGCTTGAAAAGGCCGGTTTCACGGTAAAAGAAATAATTCCGGACGACGAAGTGAAGTTTTACGCCGAGCTTGCCAAAGACAGCGCAGATGTTGTCTTATCATACGAGGCGCCGGCGACCGATTCGAACTACGATATGTACAAGAGTATATCGGCATATGTTCCCGAAGGCGACGCGAAGCTGACAGAGGTTATTAACGATGCTGTTTCAGACAAAGACGAGAATGCGGGTTTTAGCCGGGCCGAGATCTGCCTGACGGATGAAAACGCCTATATGCTTCCGCTTTTTATCGAGACGAAACATAGTTATGTTCTCGGCAATGTTCTTAAAGACGATTCGGTTGTTTTGAGAAATTCGGTTCCCGATATCGGTGCGTTCAGTTATGCCGAGGATTTTGACGGGGAGAGCAGGGCGCTGTATCTCTCCTTCGGAAATTCCGAGTTTTCTTCGTTCGATCCTCTTAAATGTACTCCGGAATCGGAACCGTATATCGCTCAGGTATTTATAAGGCTTATAAGCTTGCGTGACGGGAAAGCGACTGCAAAAAGCTCATTATCCGGCGCGTTTGCCGTATCCGACGATTGCCTGGAGTATTGGTTCGTACTCAGAGATAATGTTACCTTTGCACAAATTTCCGGCAACCACGCCGCGGATTCGAAGAAAAGAGTTGGTGCCGACGATGTGCTGTTCAGTTTGGAGCGTATTAGACAGTCTGCGGATATATACGGTTTCGAATCCGCGGGCAAATATATAAAAGATGTTTCCATAGTCACGGATTTGAGCGAGACGGAAAGCTCGATGGCGGGCGGGATTTCAGTAAAGGATTATTTAAGCGCTGAGCTCGCTGCCCCGATAAAAAGCCTTACCGGCGACAAAAAAGCTGCCGACTCGGCAAAAGGCATATACCAGATTATAAAAATTACAACCGTCGAGCCGTTTAATTCTTTGCTGCCGTATCTGGCAAACGCTTCGGCAGGTATAGTAAACAAAGAACAGACCGAAAAATCCGGCGAGGCTGTTTTTGAGACCGATTCTCTGTCGGAAGGCGGCGGCTATGGTAATATCCTTCTTGCAAGCGGGCAGTATATGCCATCATTGTCTACCGGTAAATCTCTGATATTCGAGCGTAATCCCGGCTTTATGCCCGGTACGGACAGCGCTCCTTCGATCAAGACTGTAGTCGCTGTTGATTCCTCAAATAAAGAGGAGTTTAACCTTGGGCTCGAGAACAAAAAAGTTGCTTTTATCGGCGGAGATGCCGTTTTAAGCGCGGAAACACTAGGTTTGGCAGACTATGAAACTTTGACGGCCGGTTCGACACTCAAAGTATTTGTTTCAATGGGTAACACGGCCAAAACCTCGGATGTCAATCTCAGGAAGGCAGTGTATTACGCAGTTGATCAAAGCGCCTTCTTCGGCGCAGAGGACGCAGCCGTACCGGTATACACCGTTTTGCCGGGAATATCAGGCTCAAAGCCGCTGCATAAACCCGATTACTCAAAGGTAGAGTTTTATTTGGAAGAGTATGCGAAAACAAAAGCGCAGCCGTAAAAGCGCGGCACATACCGCATTAAAAGAGGGAGCGATAAACGATCGCTCCCTCGGTTTTTGCCCTACTCGGCGTTTATTGTGTCCTTTTGCTTATCCTGCCCTATAAATCTTTTGAGTATCGGATCCATATGTTTCATAAACAGCTGAATTGTTTTGCCCAGAGCCACGGCTGTTATCACTGTGCCTTCCCGCACGCCTGCCGGCGAGTGAACGAATATCAATGCCAGCGTAACGGCCAGTATTACGTTCAAAGAGTCGAAAACAATTTTGACGTCGTGGAATTTATATTTTCTGAGTTTTTTAGTTATCGCCAAAATCAAACCCTCGGCAGGCATAGGAATCAGTCCGGCGCTTAAATAGAGCGTAAGGCCGACTGCAATCAGTACTATGCTTATAAAAAGCATTGCGAGTTTGCCGGGGTAAGTCGGTATCGCAAAGCTGCCTAGCACATATACGGCGAAATTCACAAAAAAGCCGAACAGCGTTGAAAACGCAAGCTGTAATATGCTTTTCGGGTCAAACTCCTTTCTCAGGAGAAAAAACTGGGCGACTATAAAACTGCTGAAAACAATTACGACGCAGGTTCCGACATCTATGCCTGTTATAATGCTTACAACATATGGAATCGAGTTTACGGGAGAAACCCCGAGTTTCGAGTTTACAGAGAATGCTACGCCGAACGAAAGAAATAACAGACCCAATACGTAAATAAACATTCTCCGAAGCATTTTCGCGCTAAAAATATTTTCTTTCAAAAACAATACCCCCGTCATGCAGTTATGGTTGCGCTAAGTCAAAGGAATCGCAAAACACAGGCCAAAGATGTTTCTAAACCATGTTTCTTATCGACTTGCTTGACTGTACCGCGCTATTGTACCGGAAAACTCTAAAGAGAGCAAATAATACCGATTCCGAGAAAAGCGCCGGGCAATTTGCATAATTTCCGGGTAATAGACAAGCGCGGTGAGATGTGATATATTTCGAGGTAAACTACAATTGATACACTCGAATTTTCATAGCGAATTTAATGCGGGAGACAAAATGAGACGAGACAAACACAACTACTACCTTGATATCGCAGAAACCGTGCTTGAACGCGGAACCTGCCTTCGCAGAAATATGGGTGCCGTCATAGTTAAGAATGACGGAATCATATCGACAGGATACGCCGGCGCCCCCAGAGGACGAGTAAATTGCAGCGATATCGGAATTTGCAGGCGGGATGCCCTAAAAATCCCCAGAGGCCAGCGCTACGAGATATGCCGCTCCGTTCACGCCGAGATGAACGCAATAATCGAAGCTCCGAGAGAGGAAATGATCGGCGCGACAATTTATCTCGTCGGAAAAGAAGCCTGCGACAACAGTTACGTAAAAGACCTTTCCTGCTGCAATATGTGCAGGAGATGCGTCATAAATGCCGGTATAAAAACAGTGATCGTCAGAGATACAAGGGATGAGTTCCGCGTTATCGATGTTAACGATTGGGTCACAAAAGAAGATGACACTTTGCCCGAGGAGCTTTTGGGTACATACTGATGCCGGGTCGCCCAAAACGATAACCCGAGCCGTTTTCAAAACGTTAATCTGAACAATGCCGAAATCTCAGTCATCAGATTATCGAATATAAACCTCAACAACAAAAGAAGCGCGCCGACATAACAGCTTATGTTCAGCACTTTCGACAAATACGGCTTCGAGCCTTGGTCTATTATCATTTCGAATACTATCTGAAGGCAGGCTATAAACATAATGCTGCCGATAAGAGTTAAAACCTCGCCCATATACTACATCCTTACAATTCGCGATACTTCATATATATGTAAGCTGTGCCGGAAATAGAAGGACGCGCTCGGGCTCATTTTTAAAATTTGGGTCTGTCAATAATTTATAAAAATTTCATAGTATGACAGATAATAAACGCATAAAAATTTCAGTCAAAAAGGGGACGATTGGGGGCTACTCGCCCCCAAACCCCTCGGCCTCTGAATTAAAGTGAAATAAAACGGGTAAGATA
>JAVBOO010000038.1:0-33357 GCA_031550435.1 Eubacteriales bacterium | reverse complement strand
TTTAGCCGATACAACAGCATAGTCAAGAGAAGGAGGAAGATTTTCGCAGAGCGATTTGTGCTCTGGGAAAATACGCTCCGACCTTGACGAAGCGGAGGCAGTGTATCAATCATTGGAGCTGGTGTTGATCGAGCGCATTTCTCGAACAACACCCTAACTACGCCTTTTCTTTTGACCTTGTTTCTTTGGCCGACCGGTTAAGCAGCGCATCCTTGAGCCTTCTGGAATCCCGGTTTGTGAAGTCCAGAAGATGTGAGTGATGGATAATGCGGTCGAGCAGCGCGGCAGTGATTTTCGTATCGGCAAAGATGTCGTTCCACCTGGCGAACTCCAGGTTGGTGGTGATGATAAGCGATTTACGCTCATAACACTCCGAAATTACCTGAAACAGGAGCTTTGATCCATCTGAGTCGATGGGAACATAGCCCCACTCATCGCAGATCAGCAAGTCAAGTTTCTCAAACTGCTTCATAAACCGCGAAAGGTAACCCTGCCGCTTGGATTCGGTCAGCGCGTTTACAAGGGTCGCCGTACGCCAGAAACGGGTTCTGTAGCCCGCGTCGCAGGCGGCGATGCCCAGTGCAATGGCAAGATGGGTTTTTCCAGCGCCAACGTTGCCGTAAAGAATGATATTCTCCTTGTGTGGGATAAAGCTTGTTGCCAAAAGCTCCTCAGGCGAGAGAGCTGTAGGAAACTTTATGTCCTCAAAGGAGTAATCCTCGAAAGTCTTGATAACATCGAACTTGGCGGCCTTTTGGTATGCGTTGCGGCGCTTCCGGTCGCGCTCCTCAAGTTCGGCGTTAAACAGCTCCAGCAAAAAATCAAGATGATTCTTTGCTTTGATCTTCTTAGCCTGAGTGACTAAGTTGCTGCTAAAATGCAAGCGTTTGCAGGCTTGAATCAGAAGTTCTTCCATTACGACTCACCCCCTGCCGTGGTACTCAGTAGGGCGCTGTACGGGTCAAGCTTCGGCAGATATGGCTGCTGCACCGGCGTAAGGGGCGTAGTCACAGACGGTAACTCCCTCGGGTCTTCTGTCAGAGCCCGGTACGCAATTGCGAAATCATCGGCGCTGCGTATGGTTGAAAGCTCCAAAACAGCCGCCGCGTCGCCGATTTTGCCTTCCCTGATGATGGGTACAAGCGTCAGCAGCATCTGCTTCAGCTCCGCATACTGGCAGTTTTTCAGGTGATTCTGAACCGCCTCGGGCATGGTCAGGAAGTACGGCGAGTTGAGAAATGCCCGTGGCTTGCGGCTTAGCGCGCCTATGTAGTTCTCAAAGTTTATGGCAGGCTCTAGCTCGTGGCCGTATTTGCGCTTGTGAACCGCGACCTGCTCGTACTTCTCGTTCAAAACCCGCAGTTCACTTGTGCCGATTTCCAGCCACATCTCGCATCCGGCGTACTCCGGTGAGGTCGAATACTGGTTCTTATCGAAATGGATAAAGCTGTACTTGTCCGTTTTGACCTTTTCAAGCGTGAATACCCAAAAAGCCTCACGCGGCAAGGGTATCAACGCTTCTTGCTCGGCGGCAAACAAGTCCCGGATCTGCTCCTCCTTCGCATAATGCTCACGCCGCAAATCCATCATGCACTGCTCCAGAAGCCTTTGATTAAACGCTCCCAAATCAGTGATAACAGGCGGCGGAAGCAGAAAATTTCGGCGGATATAGCCTACCTTGTTCTCCACGTTACCCTTTTCCTGCGGGCTGTCCGGGTTGCAAAACTCCGCCTTGAACCTGTGATGCATGGTGAAGCGCATGAACATCTCCGTCAGCTGACGCCTGCCGTGATCTTCGATATGTACGACTGCGCTCGACATGTTGTCAAACAAAATCCTAAGAGGCACACCGCCTATAAACTCGAAAATTCGCTGCAACGCTTCGCACAGGCATTCTTTCGTTTCATACCGGCAAACCTGCGCGAATCCGGCGTTGCTCCACGGAAACGAAACGACCAGTTCATGCCATGTTTCTTCTGCACCGCCGGCTCCAACAACGAGTATCTTGCCGAAATCAACCTGCGCCTCGCACATGGCGTGCAGCCCGAACATCGCTGTGGCGTAGGTTTTCTTGCTAAACTCCTTCTTTCTCTGGCTGACGTAGTTGAGCACCGTTTGTTTACCAACTGCCAACAGCTTGCGGTGTTCTACATCCTGCCGCAGGTCATTGTAAATCTTTGTTCCTGTGCGCCGATATTTGCGGCTCCGTTTTAAGTCCTCACGAATCCACTCGTCGATGACCGGCTTCAGCGGCTCAAGCAGCGATACCCGCTCTTTTCGCGGTCGGTACTCCTCGTTCCAGTTCTCTTTGTCAACATATTTCTTTACCGTGTTGAAGTGATGTCCGCTGCGTTCTGCTATCTTGCGGAGGCTTAGACCCTCAAACTGACTCAGATTTGATAGATAGTTTTGTTTTTCCATTCGTAGCACCCTTCCGTGGCCTCCTGTCTGCTTAACCCATACAGCTTACCACGCTTGTTTTGTTTTTCAGTGCTACACTTTTATCTTTATATTTGCTATGTTTCTAGTTTATAAAAAACAAGTTTGCGTGACACTCCCCGTAAAACACATCTCATAAACCCCAACGAATTATTTTTTACGCCAGGCACAGACTATCCGATCTTTGACCTCAAGGGTATTAAATATGGTATAAACATTTGCTTCGACACACAATTTGCTGAATCGGCAAAGACTGTAGCTGACAAAGGAGCCCAACTTCTGTTGTCGCCAGCACAGAATATGTTGCGGCGTGAAACCGCCGAATATTGGAAGTACAAACATAACGAAATTTGCGTGGAGAGGGTTAAAGAAAATGGTTTGTGGTTTGTCCGCTCCGACGTAACAGGAATCCGTCCGCCCGGACAATACGGCGTAGAGCGCATTGCTTATGGCCCTACAATGGCAATGAACCCGGAAGCAGAGGTTGTCGCACAGGTTCCACTAATGACTGTTGGCATGATTACTGTAGATATTCCTTATACTCATCGCACTTAAAAGCAAGCTGACAAGGCATCATCAAAACGAGAGAACTGAAGAAGGGCCTTACGGAGCTGTCGTTTTAGCCAGCTCCAAAACCTTTCTATTGGGTTTAGCTCCGCGAATACGGCGGTAGAAAAACAACGCGGCAGTCTCGGGCTTCGGCAAGTCTAAAGAGCTTGGTTCCGGCCATCAACAGTGTAAACGGAATAATCATCCAATATTTAGGTGATACTATTACTGAGGCATAAACCGGGCTACGCAGGAGTGCGACCCTATGCTTGCCGTGGCTTATACGGTAGACCGCAGGACACTGTGTTCTGCGGTTTTGCTTTTATGCTACCGGTATGCCCGAAGCGTATAAACTCCGGGGGTTTGGGGACAGCGTTCCCAAGGTCTTAAGCCGCAAACCGATCCGCGAAGTAAATCATGATCCGGCTGTAAGCCAAACCCCAGTCACGCGCCGGTTGCGTCCACTTTTTCTTGATTTCACGAACTGAAAGAAATACCACGTTGCGAATGGAATCATCAATCGGGAAAATCGTTTTGCTTTTGTAAACTTACGTACCATCCGGTGATAGGCTTCGACGGCATTGGTTGTATAAATCAGATGCCTGATTTGCTCGGGATAGTTGAAAAACGTGGTAAGCTCCGCCCAATTAGCATCCCGGGAACGCAGTATCGAAGGGTATTTTTTATCCCGTTTTTCCCAAAATTCCTCTTTATTACTTCGGCAACAAAATATAGGAAAACGCTATATTTTGTTGCCGAAGTAATATTGTAGCTTTTTGAGGTTTTGATAGTAGTTGCGCGGTGCTGCCTTAAGACGGTTTTTGAAAACTTTTGTCAACCGAGGGCTTTTTCAAGCTCATCAAGTTTATCGACGGGAAAAAGCTTAAGCAGTTCTCTGTACTGGTCGCCTGAAAGACCCTCTGAGTTTATATATATATTAATTTTGCCGTTAAGGTCGGCGCTTTCGAATTCTTGCTTTGTTTTTTGAAAATCGGTTGCGATCATAATGTATTCCTTTCTTGTTTTGTGATGGATTCGATTGAGCGGATGCAGTGCATCTAAACGTGTTCGCTCGACCAAGTAACCGCGTAACTATTTTATGCGGCATTTAACTTCAGCGGTAATACTATTCCCCCGAACAAATCGTGATTTAAGCTCAATAATGGGTTTACGGCTCTGCTTATTTCTCGACGTTGTCCGGTTCGTTCTTTTTTCTTATTTCGGCAGCTCCGAGCAGCAACAAGAAAGCGCCGAACAGTTTTCTCAGGATTTGGGAATCGAGCCTTATTGCCAGAAGCGAGCCTGCCACGGCTCCTATTATGCCGAAGATTATCAGCCCGGGCAGAATCTTTGTTTCTACTGATTTGTTCTTGACATGCGTTATAAGCACGATGACGGCTGTCGGCAAGAAATACAGCAGATTTACCCCCTGAGCGCTGTGTTGGTCGAGGGAAAGCAGCATAGTCAGGGCAGGTATGAGTATTACTCCGCCGCCTATGCCCATACCGCTTATGATACCGGAAACAAGTCCTATAAAAATACAAAGTAACATTGCTACCTCGGGTTAAATACTTGGCGTGCTTGAATTACGGGTAAATCCTTGTTAAGGCGGAACTTTGCGGTGTTTCTCCGAGCAGGATCAGTGTTTCCTAAAAGATCATTCTCAGAGCCGCCGCAATCATACAAAAGCCGAAGATTTTGTGTATCCATGACGAAGAAAGCTTTTTTAAGAGTTTGGCGCCGATAAAACCGCCGGACATACCGCCGGCAGATACGCATATAACCGTCATCGGGTCTATTTTCGCCTTTGTAAGGTAAAAAATCATACTGACAGCGCAAAGCGGCAAAATAACGGCAATTGCGCTCGCATGTGCCCTGTGAGTCTTAATGTCCAGATACTTTTCCATCGCCGGCACAACGACCGAGCCTCCGCCCGAGCCGAACAAGCCGTTTGCGAAACCGGTAATCAGGCCGATAATCGTCGTCTTAAATGATTGCTTCATGTTATATCCCTTTTGTCCTACATTCCTTTTATCTATATTCCTTTTGTCTTACATCGTTCATCGTTCTTATTGAGGCGACAATTAAACCATTTGCTAAACTTGTTGCCTCAATCCGCCTTAGGCTCGAAGGGACGGTATAAGGGGGTGATTAAACCGTATGGTTAATCGGGGGATCAATTGCTGTGTTGTGAGCGTACAATAGATATCGAGGCACTTTGCTTCCTGAGTATTACTTCGGCAACAAAACATAGGAAAACGCTATATTTTGTTGATCCCTCGCTAAGACGCAGATGCGCCGCATTTAAGAACTGCGGCGTATCTAGACGCGACTGCTCGGCACGAGTAAGCGCGTAAGTATTTTATACGGTATTTAACTTCCGCGGTAATAGTATTATTCCTGCTTGCGGAGGATTTATTCTGCATTTATTTTATGCGGTACGTTGTCTTAAACGACTATATTTTATTGTCGAATTAATAACTTCGCGGCAATATGCATATTTCTCTCAAAAAGCATGACTCGCATTTCGGGCTTCTTGCCGTGCAAACCTTACGTCCATGGGCAATAATCTGCGTATTATAGGGTATCCATGACTTCTCGGGCAAAGCGCGCATCAAATCAAACTCTATTTTCACAGGGTCTGTGTTTTCGGTCAGCCCCAGTTTATAAGAAAGACGTTTGACATGTGTATCGACGACTATCGACGGGATACCGAAAACATGCCCTCTCACGACGTTAGCCGTTTTTCTGCCGACTCCCGCAAACTCAGTGAGTTCGTCTATATCGGAAGGAAGGTCGTAGTTGTATAGCTCTCTCAGTCTTTTCATCGCTTCGATAATGCTTTTTGCCTTAGTTCTGAAAAAGCCTGTGCTTTTTACGTCCTGTTCAAGCTCGCTTAAATCAGCGTCGGCAAAAGCGTCAACAGTCGGATATTTCTTGAACAGCGCTTTCGTGACCTCGTTTACTCTGTCGTCCGTACACTGAGCGCTTAATATAGTAGCTATCATTAGCTCATAAGGATTCGAATAATTCAGATAACACTTTGTATCCAAGGGATAGTGCTTGTCTAATAACTCCGTTAAAACAGAAACTTTTTCTTCTCTTGTCATAATAAACCTCATTCGGTAAGATTTTTGCCGGCTGCCGCAAGTTCGTTTGTTATATCCGCGTTCCTTGCGTGAAAGGTTCTCAGCGACTTTTTTTTCATAGGCGACGTGTAGTCGAATAGGATATAGCTCGTGCGCATTTCGGGATCATCGTAGCGGCTCTCGTTCGTTACGTCAAAAGAGAACACAGACAGTCTGACTGTTCTCGGCAAGGTAGACCCGCGCTCCGAAACGGTATCGGGCAGATATTTAGCTCGCATTGGGGCGTTATTGCTAAAATCCCTGAATGTTTTCATATCAACGCATTTTCCGGCATCTCCGAGGCAGCTCGGCAGCTCGGCAATGTTTTCGTTGAGAAGCAGGTCGTAGGCTATCAACTCACGCAAGATAGTTTGGTTAATACATTGCAGGGTTTCACAGTATTCATAAAACGCTTCGTAAATCGTGTTTTTTTTGTGCGCATCAAGCTTTGTATGTTTTGAGAAAAAATACTCGGCAAAATCCATAAAAAACCGGAACATGCTTTTATGACGTTTTTCAACATACTTCAATGAAAACATCAGCTTCCCGGAGTTATAGCAGCTTTCCAGCATTTCCTCAGCTTGCTTTAGAGCGAGAACCTCATTGTAGCTCAACGCATCTGTAAAAAGAAATTCGTAAGGCGCGTCTTCGTCAAAAGCTATTCCGTATTTTTCGGCGCTGAGTCTAAGTGCGGAGCCTTTCAGAAGCTTAAGAAAACCGAGTTGAAGTTGCTCGGGATGCATTGACCAAACATAGTCGAAGCTCTCTGCGAACGAGCGAATGTCTTCTCCGGGCAGCCCTGCGATTAAGTCGAGGTGTATATTGATGTTGTCGTATTCCATAAGGCTTAAAACATTCGCCTTTATCCCGCTCAAATCCGTTTTTCTGGAGATTTCGCCCAAAGTCCGGATATTTGCCGATTGCACACCGATTTCGAACTGGAATAGTTCGGGTCTAACGTTTTTCAACAATTCCAAGCTCTTTTCGTCCAAAAGGTCGCCCGCGATCTCAAAATGAAAATTTGTGTAACCGTTATCTGTTTCCGCAAGATAACGCCATATTTCGTAAGCATGGTTTCTGTCTGCGTTAAATGTTCTGTCAACAAACTTTAACTGTCTGATTTTTCTGTCAGTGAAAAATTTTAGCTCGCGCTTAATCCTGTCCATGTGTAAAAACCTGAGCTTTTCTCCGCCCGACAGGCAGTAGGCGCATTTAAAAGGGCAGCCTCTCTGCGTTTCGTAATACATGATTCTGTTTTCAAACCCTTCGGTTGATTTATAGGCAAAGGGCGCGGCGTTCATGTCGATGTACTCTCTTTTGCCGTTAAACTTCTTAATGCCGTTTTCTTTAAACGCAAGACCTTTTATATCGGCAAAAGAGTGAGCTTCCGCATTAACGGCACTTAAGAGCTCGGGCAGCGCTTTTTCGCCTTCACCGGAAACAACAAAATCGGCATAATCGAGATAGTTTGTGCTGTCATAGGAAACCTCCGGCCCGCCTAAAATAACAACACAGTCCTTCAGTATTTTTTTCAGTATGCGCACTGCTTTCAAAGTTAAGCCGATATTCCATATATAGCACGAAAAGCAGATTATTTCCGGTTTATATTTGAATATGTCGTCGATCACAGTCCGAATGTCTTGATTAATCGTATATTCCTTTACAGCTGTATCGATGCCGGAAGCTTCACAACAGGCTTTCAGGATGTGCAGAGCATAGCATGAATGAATAAACTTGGAATTCAGTGTGGTAATAAGGGTTTTTCTCAAGGCGGCCTCCATAAATTTGTTGCCAAACTGGTATTAAGATAATATAATACTTAATTGAAAATGACAATATTCTATATCAAGGACGGACTATGGATCAAAACAATGTTCTTCGCCTTGCTCTTTCGGCGGGTGAGATAATGCTTGCTAACGGCGCCGAGACCTACAGGGTCGAGGATACGATGCGCCGTATTCTCGCTTGCGGAAATTTTGAATCAAGCGAGGCTTTTGTCGCCGCAACCGGGCTTTTTGCTTCGTTTGAGGCAAAGGATAAAACTATTGCCACGGCACTTCGCCATGTCAAATCCAGGCAGACCGAGTTCGAAAAGATTATACGTGTAAACGAAATTTCAAGGAAATTTACCGCCGGGGAAATCGACTGCGAAACAGCGCTAAAAATGCTGGATGATACAAAGTATGTTCAGTCGTTTCCTTCTTGGCTCAAAATATCCGCAACAGGCGTTTCGGCAGCAAGCTTCTGCTATTTGCTCGGGGGCGGCGTAACGGATTCGCTTTGCGCATTAACGGTCGGCCTTATCCTGCAATGCCTTCTTGTATTCGCGATCAACAGAGCGCATATGCCGGGAGTGCTGCACAATGTGGTTTCCGGAGGTATCATTTCGCTGATGTCGCTTGTTCTTGTAACTGCCGGTTTCGGTCAGAATATCGACAAGGTTATTATAGGAGCATTAATGCCTATGCTGCCGGGCCTGACCATAACAAACGCCATAAGAGATGTCGTTGAAGGTGATTATATATCGGGAACAGCCAGGATGACAGATGCGGTTTTGACTGCTATAGCTCTTGCTACCGGAGTCGGAACGCTTTTAAGCATTTGGGAGCATTTGTTTGCAATGAGACTGTTCTAAGAGCACCGCAATTTCGGAGGATTCTGTGAATATTTTTTTAGAAATAGCTGTAAATATTGTGTTGTCGTTTGTTGCGACTGTCGGGTTTATAATACTGTTTAACGCTCCGAGAATGGAGCTTGCTTTCTGCGGCCTTTGCGGAAGTATAAGCTGGATGGTATACTTTGCAATAGAGCGGATATTTGCCGGAGCCTATCCCGTTGCCGCGGTTTTTTTTGCAATGATTGTGTCGGCCTATGTCGGACGCACGCTGAGCTACAGCAGGAAGGTTCCGCTTTTGATTTATCTGATAGGTTCGATAATACCGCTTGTTCCGGGGGCCGGCATTTATTACACAATGAGCGCCGCAATGACAAACGAAACGGCATATGCCCTTAACAAGGGAATAGAGACGTTTAAGGTTGCGGGAGTCATAGCCGTCGGTATCATTGTCGTCCTGGCTCTGCCGAGGCAAATATTCGATTTTTTGCCTGAAAAGAAAACGAAAAACTAGGTAAACACTGATTAAATCACTTTGGACGGATACTTGGCTGATTTAATCCGCGCAGCCTCGTCCTAAGCGGCCGTTATACGGCCTTTGTGCGGAGCGGGATGCTTGCGGTTGTCCCTTGCGGGCGCAACCGTTCGATTAAATCAGCACTTATCCGGAGGTTACAAAATTATAGGAGGATGCCATGCCTTATCTTGATTTTGGTTCATCGTTTATATACGACGCGTTGCTTCGTCTGCCCGGCGTTGTGGTCGCTTTCACACTTCATGAGTACTTGAAAGCTTTTATAAGCACAAAGTTGGGAGACCCGATTCCGAAGAGAGAGGGTAGGGTAACACTTAATCCGATTGCCCATTTCGAGATTTTAGGTTTTATTTTGTTTATGGCCTTCGGCTACGGTTGGGGAAAGCCCGTAAACACAACTTCGCTTTATTATAAAAACAAGCGCCGCGACACGCTGCTTACCTACGGATTGCCAACGGTTGCGAACTTCGTTCTTGGTATTATATTTATCTTTATATTCGGTTTTGCGGCCGTTGCCCTGACAAACAGCAACTCCGAGTTGCTGACGGGCAATTACTCTCTGCTAAGCGTGATTTACTTTATCGCGGAATGCAATGTCGGGCTAGCGCTTATCAATTTAATCCCGATTTTCCCGATGGACGGAGCAAAGGTTTTAACATCGTTCCTAAACGCAAGAAACGTTGTAAAACTCAGTCAGTACGAGAAGATACTTCAAATCTGCCTGGTGTTTTTCATTATTATGGGGTTTGCCGGCCGTATTTTCGGAAGTGTTGCGGGTTTTATACTGTCGTCTGTGACAGGGATGATTTTCGGATAAACGCTAAAAACGGTTTTTACCGCAGGGGGATGCTCGCGTGGATCTAAATGTGCACATAGAAGTTTTTGACGGGCCGTTTGACCTGCTGTATAAGCTTATTGAAAAAAACGAGATAGATATTTACGATATACCGATAGCCGAGCTTGCGGATCAATATATACTGCATGTTAACGCGCTTAGGTCTGCGGATATGGAGTCAATGAGCAGTTTTATAGTACTCGCGGCCACGTTGTTGGAGATAAAATCAAAAATGCTGCTTCCCGGAACGCCTTCGGAAACAGAAGAGGACCCGAGGGAACAACTTGTACAAAAACTTATTGAGTATAAGAAATTCAAACAAATCGCCGAAATGCTTAACGAAACGAGGGAAAATGTCGGCAGCCTTTACTTTGGCGAAGGGGATCTCGAACAGTTTGCTGATTATAAAGAAACTCGCAACTATGTTGAAGAGCTTCTGACACCGGTAACTCTTGAAGCACTGAGGCGGGCGCTTGCTGAACTTTTGCTCAGAAAAGAGCGAAACGTTGACAGGGTCAGAGCCGGCTTCGGTTCGCTGTACAAAGACAAATACACGGTTGAAGAAAAAACGGATTATATAAGGACGATACTGAAAAAAGCTCCGACTGTCGAGTTTAACGAATTGTTTGACGACTGTGCGGAAAAATCAGAAATAGTCGTAACATTTCTAGCGCTTTTGGAGCTGATAAAGTCAAAGGAAATCGTAGTGACTCAGAACAAGCTTTTTGGTAGCATAAAACTTTCACTCAGGAGTGAGGTGACTGCCGTTGACGGCGAATAGGACGATTTGCGCGCTCGAAGCTCTGCTGTTTGCTGCGGGCGAAGCCGTTCCGCTTTCCGGGCTTCAAAAAGCTCTGGGCATACCGGAAACGGAAATAGTCGAAGCTCTCGAAGCACTTTCGGGCTGGTATAGCTCCGAAAAAAGAGGGATAAAACTTATCGAAGCCGACAGTAATTACCAACTCTGCACAAACCCCGAATACGGTGATATTATTGCCGCAATGCTTCAAAACCCGCAGAAAAAGACGTTATCGGCTCCTCTTATAGAAACGCTCGCGATAATCGCCTATAAGCAACCGATAACGAAAATGCAGATTGAGGAGATCAGAGGAGTAAACGCGGAACATGCAGTAAACAAACTTGTCGAATTCGGGCTTGCCTGCGAATGCGGAAGGCTTGACGCACCCGGCAGGCCGATACTGTTTGGCACGACAGAGGATTTTTTAAAGTTTTACGGTTTGAAAAATCTCAAAGAGCTTCCGAGGCTTCCCGAAGAGAATACAGAAGAGTTTATACAACTCGCTCTCAGCGATATAACGGAAACTGCCGATGAAAAATCAAAGGAACCTAAGCCGCGCGATGAAGCCCAAAACTTGAGTTTTTTGTAACAAGACTTCGCTGATTAAATCAGCCGAGTATCCGTCCAAAGTGATTAGTCAGTGTTTACTTAACTTTCCCGGTAATAGCGGTAATATAATCGGCGATGGTGTAAAACTCCGCAATCAAGTAAACGGATGGTTCTGCCAATAATTCATTAATAAAACATTCACTGCCGGGCGATAATATTCATACATCAATTCTTTTCAAAGCGGCGAAAGCCTATTTGGATTTTTAAGGAGACTGAAGGTATGAAAAAGCTTATACTGTCTTTAACGGCAGTTTTTATATTATCCGCCAATGTTTTTGCCGGAGAGCCGAAAGAAGTGAAAAAACCGGCAATCGAATCGCAGGGCGCTGTACTGATGGATTTTGAAACCGGCAGGGTTTTGTGGGAAAAGGATTGTCACAAGCCGCTTGCCATGGCAAGCACAACGAAAATAATGACCGCGGTTACAGCCATCGAGCTTGGTAGCCTTGACTCGGCTGTTATGGTAACAAAACGCGCGGCAGGAGCGCCGCCTGTTAAAATGGGCTTGTCGGCGGGAGAGGAAATCAGCCTGCAATCCTTGCTTTACGCTTTGATGCTGCAGTCGTCAAACGATGCGGCTGTTGCTATAGCTGAGCATATAGGCGGAACCGTCGAGAACTTTTGTACCATGATGACGGAAAAGGCGAGGGAACTCGGGGCAAAGGACACCGTTTTCGAGACACCAAACGGCCTCGATTCCGAGCACCATGTTTCCACAGCATATGATATGGCGCTTATCACGAGATACGCTATGAAAAACGATACATTTGTCAAGCTGATAAATACTCCATCGGCAAATGTTAAGAGCAGCAAAAGAAGCTACGAAATAGCGAACAAAAACAGACTTTTGAACGAGTACGGCGGAGCAAACGGAGTAAAAACAGGCTACACCGGAAAGGCGGGGCACTGCTTTGTCGGAGCGGCAAAAAGAGACGGTATGCAGCTTATATCCGTTGTATTGGCAAGCGGCTGGGGTGAAAAAGGAAAGCAGCAAAAGTGGAAAGATACAAAGTCGATACTGAATTACGGCTTTGGCAATTATAAATATTACAGCCTTGTTTCTGCCGATGAAGAAGCGGCGGGTCTTACAGTCGCAAGAACGAAGACTCCGGACGTTAAGCTTATTTTCGGCCAAAGTCTGAAACTGCCTCTAAGCGCAGATGAAAAACAAAGTGTTACTGTGAGGCTCGAGTTTGACGATAACATAAAAGCACCGGTCGCAATCGGCGATAAACTGGGCTGTGCCCGCATAATGCTTGGTGAAAGCGAGCTTGCGCAAATTGATCTTTGCGCGGCAAACGAAGCTGAGCGTCACGATATGAAAACAAGCATCGAAAAAGCTTTGAATATCTTTCTCGGGTTAACTACTAATGCAAAACCCGATATAAACATACCCGAATGGTATTATTCTGAGTAATAAAGTCCTGCGTGATTTAAGGCGCAACCGTTCGGTTAAATCAGCACTTACCTATATTAAAAAGTTCCCGTAGGAGCGCTTATGTCTGAAAGACTGCAAAAATTTATGGCGGAATGCGGAATCGCATCAAGACGAAAATGTGAGATTTATATAGAGGAGGGCAAGGTCTCGGTAAACGGCGTTGTCGTTACCGAGCCCGGAACAAAAGTGAGCGAAGTTGATACCGTGCTTTTTTGCGGCGAACCCGTTAAAAAACAGGAAGAGCTGTGCTGTTTTATGCTCTATAAACCCGAAGGCTACGTGTCGACCTCGGCCGACCAGTTCGGCAGGCCGATTGTTATCGACCTGATAAGTGAAAAGAATTTGAGGGTTTTTCCTGTCGGCAGGCTCGACTATGATACCTCGGGCCTGCTTTTGCTGACAAACGACGGAGATCTGGCGTTTAAACTGACTCATCCGAAGCATGAAACTGAAAAAACCTACGAAGCGGTTGTTTCGGGTATTCCGACAGAACAGGAAATGCAGAGCTTCAGAAAAGGGCTGGTGCTTGACGGTTACAAGACGGCGCCGGCAAGGATAGCTCTAAGGCGGGCAGAAGGCAAAAACGCTTTACTTGAGATAACGATACGTGAAGGGAAAAATCGCCAGGTCAGAAAAATGTGCGCAGCAATTGGGCACAATGTATTATCGCTTAAGAGAATTTCTATCGGCGGTTTGAAGCTGGGCGATCTGCAAAAAGGCTGTTACAGAAGGCTTAGCGACAGTGAAATCGATTATTTAAAAAACATATGACAACGGTGCAAAACTCCGGTTTTTTGCCATGACCGACCGCAGCCGGTTTTGCACTGTTGCCATATGAACTATGAATTGTTAGCGGGTGATGTTTTGCTTCCGAAGAATCCGAATTTGGAGATAAATTTCGATTTATGTAATTTGAAAGAAATATTTTTTGCCGGCGGTTGTTTCTGGGGAACCGACGCTTATCTTGCGAGGGTTAAAGGCGTTTACGACACAAAAGTGGGCTATGCGAACGGCAATACAGAGTATCCGAGTTATGAGGATGTGTGCAAAAAGGGGACGGGGCACGCGGAAGTCGTGCGCGTTAGCTATTCTCCTGATATTGTCAGTCTGGCGGAACTTGCGGAGGTATATTTTTCTGTTATTGACCCGACGATTCTTAACAGACAGGGCGGCGATATCGGAACACAGTACCGGACGGGTATGTACTACACAGACCCGGGCGATAGAGCCGTGCTTGAAACAGTTAAGAACAAAGTACAGTCAGGGCTCGAAAAAACCGTCGTAACCGAAATCCTTCCGCTTGATAATTTCTATGAAGCTGAAGAATACCATCAGAAGTATCTCGAGAAAAACCCCGGCGGGTACTGCCATATAAGTTTTGACGGCATGGATACCAATTAAATTATTTTGTTGCCGAAGCAATAACTTTTTACAGGTATTCGCAGGTGAAGCCTGTACCGTCTTACTCAACGGCGGAGTATTATTCGAAAGCGTGATTATGTGACGGATTTTAGTGCGGCCGGCTCGGCATGTACACATGAGGAGTTTTATGCAATTATTGGAGATATAGCGGAATCCGTGCAGTTCCGCAAACTTGCGGAGTATCCTCAGCACTTTGGAGTTTCGAGAATGCATCACAGTATAAACGTAGCATATTTAAGTTATAAGGCGGCAAAAAGACTGGGACTTGACTATTGCTCGGCCGCCAGAGGCGGGATGCTGCATGACCTGTTCCATTACTGTTGGAAAGAGAAAAAACTCGGCGTGTTCGGGCATGCTTTTTTCCATCCTGTCGAGGCCCTCAGTAACTCGGAGGAGTTGACAGAGCTTAACGACATTGAGAAAGACGCGATTATTACGCACATGTGGCCCTTGGGCAGGTTGCCGCGATATAAAGAGAGCTTTATAGTTTGTCTTGCGGATGATGTCTCTATATTCTTTGAGCTTGCCCATGCACTGAAGATCAAAAAAAACGAAAGAAAAAAAGTTCGCTGGCGTGAGAATCACGGCGGCTGATTTTGCTTGGTTTACGCAGCGTTTAGAATTTTGAAAGCGAGGAGCGTAATATGAGTTTGAAACGTTCGAGCGGCGCTATTCTTCACCCGACGGCTCTTCCGTCAAACCACGGCATTGGCGATTTTGGTGACGAAGCCTATAAGTTTGTCGATTTTTTGGAACAGGCTTCACAAAAGTATTGGCAGATGCTTCCGCTGGGGCATACGTCTTTCGGTGATTCGCCGTACCAGTGTTTTTCCGCTTTTGCGGGAAATCCTCTGCTCATCAGCCCCGAGAAAATGGTAAAGCTCGGGTTGATCTCGCAAGACGATATCGCGGCCGCGCAGGAAGGAGCGGGTTCTCAGGGAGATATATCCTGCCTGAATTCGCCCTATGTTGACTTTGAAAATGTAATACCGTACAAGAACGAGATTAACTCCAAGGCATTCGAGGGTTTTAATACGCTAAAAAACTCCGAGCTTTTTAGGGAATTTAAACAGTTTTGCCGCGACGCGAAGTTTTGGTTGGATGACTATGCTTTTTTTGTTTCGTACAAGAATCGTCTGATAACCGAGAGAAGGCATGAAGACTGTGACAAGGACCAAAACAAGGAGTTCAAAGCTTATGCTGATGCTTACGGCAAGTCGATGTCCGATGAGTTGCTTCTGGATACATATTACGGTGCTTCGTGGCACAGTTGGAAAAACGACGTGAAACACCGAGAAAAAGCGGCGGTTAAGCGCGAGACTGCTGCCATGCAAAACGATGTTGAGTATATAAAGTTCATTCAGTTTATTTTTTATAAGCAGTACAAAGAGCTGAAGGGATACGCAAACAGCAAGAATATCGAAATTATCGGCGATGTCCCGATTTTTGTCGCGCTTGACAGTGCGGACGTGTGGGCGAAGCCCGAATTATTCGATTTAGATACCGAGATGTATCCATCTTTCGTCGCGGGTGTGCCTCCTGACTATTTTAGCGCAGACGGGCAACTGTGGGGAAATCCGCTGTACAACTATGACGTTCATGAAGAAACAGGCTTTGACTGGTGGATAAAGAGGATAGGCCATGCCATGAGCATGTTTGATCTGACAAGAATAGACCATTTTAGAGGGTTTGAGGCGTTTTGGGCTGTCAAAAACGGCGAAAAAACGGCGGAAAACGGAAAATGGGTTAAGGCTCCGGGGAAGATGCTGTTTAGAGCGGCAGAACGTGCTTTGGGCAAGCTTCCGATTATCGCCGAGGATCTAGGCGTAATTACTCCGGGAGTCGAAAAACTGCGCGATTTTTTCGGTTTTCCGGGAATGAAGATATTGCAGTACGGGTTTGACGAAGATATGAGCAACACGAATAAACCGCATAATTTCAGAAGCGCTAATGTTATCGTTTATACGGGAACGCATGACAACGATACGACAATCGGATGGTATAATTCGTTGGACGAAAAAACCGCCGACAGGGTAAGACGTTATATGAACGTGCCCGGAGCCGAGATATCTTGGGATTTGATACGGCTTGCGCTTATGACGAACGCAGATGTTGCGATTTTTCCCGTTCAGGATATCCTTTCACTCGGAACGGAATGCAGGTTTAATACACCCGGAAGTGCAGGGGGAAACTGGAGTTACCGGATGAAACACGGTGAGCTTGCCGGTGTGCATGCGTTAAGGCTAAGATATTTGACAGAGATAGCGGAGAGAGCGCAAAAGAGAGAAGATGTAACTGTGAATTGTTAGGGGGAAGCTGACAGTGAATCTGTTCTCCGGTGGTGAAAAAACAAGTAATATCCGAAAGTACGCCGCTTTGGTTGACGGCGAACTGCAATTACAGCTCGGTATAAAATCTTTGGATGACATAAGCTCGAAGTTTTTAGTCAGTACTGACAGCAATAGCTTTATGATATCGTCTGATTTTTGTTCGGAACTTAACGAAATACTCGGCAGTATTCCAAGGCGTGTCAGCTTATGTCTCAACCTCCGAGTTTCCGACATGGGCGGCCGAGGCGAAGACGAAATCGAAGAGATGATGCAAGACAGCCTTAAATTCCGCTCGGGTGGAATGCGGATTAAGTCTATGAGATTGTTGACAAATTCACTTTCATTAATATTTATGGGAGCGTTGTTTCTTTTGCTCAGTTATTTTCTCTCGGACGGTGTTCCAAGGGTAGTGAGCGATATTATTAACATTGGCGGAACACTGATGATTTGGGAAGCTGTCTCCAGATTTATCTTTGAAAGAAAGCAATACAATGATATGTTGTACAAGTATTCAAAAATAAGAGTTAAAGTTATCAGTGTTTGCACGGAAAACGTGGTTTGATTATCGAAAACACGCACTGCTGCCATACCGCTGCTATTACTTCGCAACAAAACATAGGAAAACGCTATGTTTTGTTGTTCCCTCGCTAAGACGCAAATGCGCCGCATTTGAGCACTGCGGCGTATCTTAACGCGTCTGCTCGGCCCAAGTAACCGCGTAAGTATTTTCTGTGGTATCATTAACATAACAGCTAAGTAAGGTAATTTGTATACTGCATAGTAGGAGGATGATTTATGTCATTTGAAGAATTGATAAGATGTGCTGAGAGTGTACAAGGCTCACGTCAAATTGCATGTAACGCTTGGGCAGGTAGTGTGGCAGCTGCGCTTTTGTCCGAAAAGGGCAATGTTTATACCGGTATCTGTATTGATGTTTGTTCCGGAATGGGGTTTTGTGCTGAACACGCCGCAATAGCTGCCATGATAACAGCAGGAGAAAGTAGAATTTCTAAGATAGTAGCCGTCGGCAAAAATGGAATTTATTCTCCTTGTGGAAGATGTCGTGAATTTATTTGCCAAATTCATGATGAAAATATTGAAACAGAAGTAATGGTGTCAGCTGATAAAGTCGTTAAATTAAAAGAACTGCTCCCTTTTAAGTGGGAACGCAATGTTGAATAGTATAAGCATTTTTTCACGAACTCAACCCTATTATTTGCACTTAATTAAGTCTATATCTACATATTGAAATAGGAAGCCCAAAAATGTGGTATCCTTTTTTATTTTTTGCAAATAATGACTCTAATATCAAGCAAGAGGAGTTATTACATGAACACAACTGAAAAAACAACAAATACATTGATTAAGGAAACTTCACCATATTTACTGCAACACGCTTACAATCCTGTGGATTGGTTTCCATGGGGAGACGAGGCATTTGCTAAGGCAAAAGACGAAGATAAACCTATCTTTCTCTCCATTGGTTATTCTACTTGTCACTGGTGTCATGTTATGGAGCGCGAATCGTTCGAAAACACCAAAATTGCGGAGCTGCTCAACAGAAATTTTATATGTGTGAAGGTTGACAGAGAAGAAAGGCCGGATATCGACCATGTTTATATGGAGGTGTGTCAGCGGCTCACGGGAAGCGGGGGATGGCCGCTTTCTGTTTTTCTTACGCCTGAGAAGATGCCTTTCTATGCGGGGACGTATTTACCACCTTTTCCTCGATACGGAAGCTTAGGCTTTTCCGATGTTTTAACGCAGATTAATGATATGTGGAGAAACAGCAGAGAAAAAATAATTTCTGCCTGCCAAAGCATAATGTCCGAAATAAATTCCGCAGGCGAAACTTCGCTGGAACCCGATGAAAATGAAATCAGAGACACGTTAAAGATGTTTAAGGGCGCATTTGACGAGCGTTACGGAGGCTTCGGGACTGCACCAAAGTTTCCGTGTCCGCATAACCTGCTTTTCTTGATGAACTGCCACCATGTCTTTGACGATAAAACAGCCATGAATATGTATGAAAAAACGTTGCTTTCTATGTATAAAGGCGGTATTTACGACCACATCGGCTTTGGCTTTTGCAGGTATTCAACTGACGAAAAATGGCTTGTGCCGCATTTCGAAAAAATGCTGTACGACAATGCTTTGCTTGCCTTAGCTTATACAGACGCTTACAAGATAACAAAGAACAGAATAAATAAGATGGTTGCGGAAGAAATTCTGCAATTCATGCTGAGGGAACTTTACGATCCGGAAAAAGGTGTTTTCTATACTGCACTTGATGCCGATACCGCCGGTGTGGAAGGCAAAACCATTCTTTGGACGAAAAAAGAAGTTCTTTCGGTTTTGGGTGCCGAGGGAAAAAAATTCTGCGAGGTCTATGATATTACGACAAACGGTAATTTTGAGCATTTAAACATACCAAACCTTATCGGGAAAGAAATCTCTGAGGGAAATCTTGCGCTCAAAAAGGAAAGAGAGAGGTTGCTTTTTGAAAGAAGTAAGCGCGAGCAGCCGTTTTTGGATACTAAAGTACTTACATCACTAAACGGAATGGCTGCCGTCGCTTTTGCCGCTGCAAGCAGGGCGTTCGAAAAAGAAGAGTATTTGGATATAGCCGTTAAAAACGTCGAGTTCGTGCTGGACAAAGCAATAATTGAAGGGAGACTCATGTCGTCATGCAAAGGCGGGCAGGGGTCGGTAAAAGCTTTTTCCGCCGATTATGCCTATCTGATTCTGGCGTTGACAGAACTGTGCTTTTGCGGAAAAACAGAGTATCTCGAGTATGCCTTAAGACTGAATGACGACTTGATAAAGCTGTTTTGGGACAAAGAGAATGGCGGTCTTTTTATCAGCGGAAACGATACCGAGAGCATGATAGTATCGCCAAAGGATTTTTATGACGGAGCCGTTCCTTGCGCAAACTCTGTCGCGGCAATGAATTTTGCAAGGTTGTCTCTGATGGCGGAACAGGATAACTTAGACGAGCTGACTGACAGAATGTTTTCCGCGGCAGGATCATACAGCGGAATGAGCAAGACGTTTATGCTTTGCGCCCGGTTAATGAAGATTAACGGAACAAAAGTAACGCTTGCCGGCGCGAAAAGAGATGAATATATCAAGATGAAGAAATTGCTTTTTACCGAATACCTGCCGTTTACGGTAATATGCTTTGAAAAAGACCGGGGTTCGGAACCTCTTGCGTATGTTTGCGGGAAACACAATTGTTATCCTCCGGTCGGCACTGCCCGCGAACTGGAAAATTTGCTCGGCAAACTCTGACTGTTGCCGTCTATAATCTCTTTCCCGAGTTCTTGCCGAAAAGACCGGAAACATACATCAAGACAGCTATATGCATGGTATCATGCGTTTTTCTGTCTTTGGATCTTATGCATTCGGAATCTATATCATATACTCCGTCGCTGTGAAGCGAGTCTAAAATGTGCGGAGCATCGGTGATATTCAATGAAAAATCGTTTTGTTTGCTACTGCTTGGCATATTGCTCCCCCAAGTTCAAAAGTTTGTCTATATCGAGAGTTCCCCAACCTTGTTGGTTTCTGCTGTATTTCATATCTGATGCGCTAGCTTTTATCAAAAGCTTGACATCGTTAGGTTTAAGCCTCGGAAATTTCTCGAGCAAAAGTGCGATTGCTCCCGAAACCGCAGGAGCCGCCATAGATGTTCCGCTCATTTCTACATAAGAGTTTGCGGGTATCGTATAATCATCTGCTTTTTCTCCGAAGTTAGGAGTTTGCGTTAAGCACGAAATGATTTTTGCTCCGGGAGCTATAATATCGGGCTTTATTATGCATTCCGACGTGGGGCCGCGGCCCGAAAAGTTTACAAGTGTGTTTCCTCTGATAAAAACGGAATTATTATCGTCTGAAGCACCGACTGTTATTACTTTGCGGCTGATTCCGGGAGAGGTTACGCTGCCCGGCTGCGGACCGTTGTTTCCCGCGGCAACGACGACGATCAAACCCAAATCCCATGCGGCTTCGCAGGCCTTAACAAGGGGATCCTTTCCGCCAACGTCTTTTGTGCCTATAGAAAGATTGATTATTCTAATATTATACCTGTCTTTATTATCGACGACCCACTGTATTCCGGCCAGCATGTCTGCCGCGCTTCCTTCTCCTGAGGAATCGAGCACTTTTACGCCGATAATCGAAGCTTGGGGAGCTATGCCTTTATACTTTCCGTTTGAAAGGAAGCCGTTTCCTGCTGCAATACCCGCGACATGGGTGCCGTGAGCGTTATCGTCGTAAGGCTTTGTATGGCTCCCGATAAAATCGATAAAACCCGTAATCCGGTTTGCCGGCTCTGTGAGGTCTGACACGGGCGATACTCCTGTATCCAGTATCGCTATGCCGATGCCAAGACCGGTGGGAGCTTTTGCCGGGGCTGCCATGTCGGACTGCGCGGTTACCGCAGTGCAGTTGGAAATACAGGTAACCTCCGGAAAGCTTTTCAGCTTGTGAAACGAGTCTTTTTCGATTTCAATAACATACGAGTTTATAAGCGGCAGAGAATATTTTATCTTGGAAACGGAGTTTAAATTCCGCTCGACTTCACGGGTCATTTCGCACTCTACTATCAGACGTATTATTTCCATAAAAATCCCTCGTCATTTTAGTCTATACAGTATTGTATTACCCGGTTTCAAAGCTTGACACAATAAAAAACCGGTATGAACAACATACCGGCTCAAACATATTACAAGGATCTGTCGGCTCTATTAAAGTACCGTTTTCTCTTTAATTTACAATCAGAGCGGCGTTTGAAGTTTCGAGCGAGATTCGAACCTTTTTTGGCGCGGAATCAAAGTGTATACTCTTTGCCTCTGTGTTATAAGTGTCATTATATATAAAGTTGAGCCCCGTAAGGCCGATTTTTATATTTCCGAGTGTCGTAGCCCCTTTTATATAGTAACCGACAGCAGGTGTTGTCGGCACATACAGACCGAGTTTTTGATTTGAGGTTTCGATTATCCAAAGATAGTTCGAAAAGTTCTTGAACTCGGAAAGATTCATAGAAACGGGAGCATTAAACGCAACAAGCTTTAGATTCTCAATGTCATTTTCGCTTGCGTAAACCGCGCCGTTAGAGCTTTCGATTTCCGCCGAACCAAAGCAAAGACCGGAAAGCTTAAGCTCTTTGCAGTTTTGACAATCAGCGAAAAGAGACTTGCCGCGAAGATTGTTAAGGTTTAAAATCGCGTTTGAATTCGAGACGGTAATTTCCTCGCAGTCAATTCCGGATACATGGATATCTCCGTTTACCGATGACAGCCTGATATATTTAAACATGTTATAAGGAATGTATGCCGTAACAGAAACCGCGTCGTAATCTCCGTCGTCAAATTGCAGTATATACTTGTTTCCAAGAACCATGATTCCGGCCTTTTCCGTGCGTCTGCGCTGCTTTGAGCGTACCGTTGCGGTAATTTTGTCTCCGTTGTAGCCTGTCAGCTGTATCTGCCCGTTCAGAGAAGAAAAGTCAAGTTCACTGTACGGCGACGATACTTTTATCTCCACGGAGCCGTCTCCGGGTCCTGAAGGCGCGGAATAACCTGAAGGGCGTTCCGCCTGTCTGGGTGAGGGTATAAATGATTTTGACAGGCTATCGGCCGCTGCTGCCGTTTTTTCTACGACGACCTCGGAAAAGCTTCTCAGTTTAGGCTCGATGTCCCTCATGAATGTATCAAATTTTTTACCGAGATCTTCAGCAAAAGACGAACCGGACGATGCCGGTCTTTGGTTATTGGTCTGCGAGCCGGTATATGAACCGCTTGAGTGCGTGTATGTTGAACCGGGGGCGCTTTGACCGGTTCGACCCGACTCGGCGGGCGCACCGTCTGTTAACGAAAGCAGTTTTGCCGCATCTTCTGCGCTGATTTTGCCTTCTTCGAGCATTTTAAGAATTTTGATTTTTTCGACAGACATGGCTACCTCCATTTAGTTGTTATGCAAATTAGACGCTAAACGCGTCTGCTCGGCCAAGCAAGCGCGTAAGTATTTTATACGGTATTTAAATATATACGGCGGCGAACAACTTTTGTTTGCGGGCCTCGTTACCGCTATTCTTCAAATAATGTCAGATTTTGTAAGCCCGTTTTCATAACAATCCTGCGAAAAAAGGGATTATACATCACAAACGCCTTCATATTTTTAACGAAAAGCTTTATTTTTATTTTCAAGGTTCCGAGGCGGTATGCTCGGTTCGGATTGTCTTTTTTCCCGTTGAAGACCTTCGCGAGTACGGCAGCACTGTCAAAAGCGTAGCTTATACCTTCAAGTGAGCTTGGGCTTATGAAGCCGGCGGCTTCTCCGATAAGAAATGCGTTATTTGCCCCGCAGCAAAGCTCGAATGGGCGTGATGGCCTATTAACAATGCAAGCCTCAATTTTTAGGGGCTTGTCGAAAACATAGCCGTATTTCAAAAGCTTTTGTTTCATTACGGCAAAGTTCTTCTTTGCGCAGTCAGGGGGGAAAGCTCCTCCGACGATGAAAACTTTGTTTTTTGATATGCCCCAGCCATAGCAGTCGGTTAAGTCCGAATCGAAAAAGCAGGAATACATCGGCTTGGCGTTATTATCGCAGTAATGCTCCTGAATTGCCAGGTACGACCGTATTTTTCTGTCTTTGAACAGCTTGTTTCTTACGATAGAATGCGCCCCGTCTGCTCCGACAACATACTTTGCGCTTATGCAGGCGTTTTTGCCGTCTTTGCTGTAGCGGATTTCAAAAGCGCTGCCTGTTTGCTTTATATCCGTGCAAACGGCGCCGCTTACGATTTCAACGTTTTTTGGTATCATTCCGGTAAGCCAAGTATCGAATTTGTGTCGGTCCATGTTCATATAAAACCGACTGTAACGACGCAAAATATTTTGCTTTGTATCTATGGTGCATACGGAAAAAATCTGCGGATCCACGAGAACACTTATAGGTAATGTCAAGTTGAATTTTGAAAGAGTTTTTTGCGCGTCCGGCGCAAGTAAACCGCCGCAGGGCTTCATAAATCCCGGGCTGTCCGTACCGGTTTTTTTGTCTATGGCGATTATATTCAGACTTTTATCAAGCAGTCTTGCCAAGGTCGAGCCTGCAGGGCCCAAACCGATAATAGCTATGTCGTACATAAGATCACCGCCGGCTTGTATAGCTTCTTAGACTATCAGGAGCAAAAACAATTATGCTGTAACAAAAACGGTCGCTTCGAATTCGAACGACCGTTAATGGGAACAATAGGACTCGAACCTATGACATCCTGCTTGTAAGGCAGGCGCTCTCCCAGCTGAGCTATGCTCCCGATATTAAACGACTCAGAAGGGGCTCGAACCCTCGACCTCCGGCGTGACAGGCCGGCACTCTAACCAACTGAGCTACTGAGCCATTTGTTTGGCTTGTAAATATTACAACATAAAGCCTTTTTTGTCAAGCATAAGATTAAAATTCCGATAAAAACTTTTTTGCTATGCCGTACAAGCCCTCATAATCAACGTCCGGAAGGACTGAGGTGTCCACGTTGACGATGTGTTTGCCCACATAAAATTCTCCGAAACAAGCAGTCGACTTTTCAAATTCGGGCAAATCACTCAAATTTTGCGAGAGGTGAGCGGGATGTCTCGTACCTGAGTCTATGCGTCCGATAAAGCGTTCGTGCAGTACTTTCGTATCTCCTGTCAGCATAAACGTCAGAGGAGTATAGCCGTAAGCATTGAGCAGGGGCTCTAGTTTCTGCGCATCTTCTTTTCTGAAATTGCTTTCGAGTATAAACGGGAGGCCGCGTTCCATATGCTTCTTCGCGATATGAAGCATGATACGGAATGTACACTCGCTTAAAGCTCTGTTTTGACTCCTGTTTTCAAAGCCGATATCCTCGGCCAAAATTTCTTTTATATAGTCCTTGTTAAAGCAGGTTATTCCGAGTTCTTCGGACAGCTTTTCCGAAAAAAACGTTTTACCCGCCGCAAGGTAACCGGCAACAAGTATAACTTTGCCTGACATATTATCACTCCGTTAATAACCTTAAGTAAGGCTCATAGCATACGCCTCTTGCTTCGTAATCACAGTATTTAAGACTTTCTTTCATGGTAAAGCTTATGAAAGACTGCGCACGTTCGATACCTTCGTCTGTGCTTTTTCCTTTTAGAAGCATTCCGCAGAGTATAGACGTGAACATATCACCCGTTCCGCCCATACGAAAGCCGAGAAGCTCAGTAGTGTGCTCTCTGTAGCCGTTTTTATCATAAACACAGTTGCAAAGAGTATTATCGCGTTCCACTCCCGTTATAACGACAGTTTTTGGACCGAGTTCCGCAATTTCGGAACATAATTCTTCGAGGTAGGCTCTATCGTTATCCGGAGAGTAGGCCTTGCCCGTTATAATATGTGCCTCTGTTTGATTCGGCGTAACTATGTCGGCTTTAGCGCAAAGCTCGGTGATCTTAGCGCAAAGCTCGGTGTCGAAGGCTTTATACCTGTGTCCGTAATCGCCCATGATAGGATCAACGATTTTTAACGCGCTTTTGGAGCTTTTTATAAACTCTGCTACGGTGGCAACTTGCTTTCCGGAACTCAAAAAACCCGTATAAACAGCGTCAAAATGTACTGCCAATGTTTTTATATGATCGAGATACGGTGCGGTTTGCTCCGTAAAATCATACATAAAAAAGTCTTTAAACTTCATGTTCGAAGAGAGCAGGGCGGTCGGAACGGGCAACACTTCAACCCCGCATGCGGGAAGCAACGAAAGTGCAACCGACAGAGCGCACTTTCCGAAGCCCGACATATCACTGATAACCACTGCTCTGGGAAGATGCAAATCGCTCATGATAACCTCGCCGCTATTTTGGATTTGTTTATGCCGGTTTTGCTTAAACGACTATTCTCCCGCGTAATATAACCGCGGAAGTTAAATACTGTATAATATGCTTACGCGGTTACTCGTGCCAAAGCAATACAATAAAACGGGGTGCGAGAATCACACCCCGAATACAAGAGAAAGTGTTGGAAATTGCGCACTAAACACATAAAGCAATTTTTCAACATGTCCCAAGACAAAAGGATTATTTAGAGTCTATGTTCTGCATAGGCTCTAGCTTAGGCTCTCTGACACCTTCAACCGCTTCTTTCAAAATGGGAACTCTGACGCCCTTGTTTGTTCCGAACTCGATAATAAAAGCATCTGTTCCGATTTCGACGACTTTGCCGAAAAGACCCGCGTTTGTTACAACACTGTCTCCGACCTTAATACTGCCGCGCATTTCCTGCTTTTTCTTCATTTCTTTTTTGGGCTGTCTGTACATAAAGAAGTAAACAAGAACCGCGACTCCGACCCACATAAGTATCGGCCAAAGCGTATCAAAAATGCTTCCGGTTCCGGCCGATGCAACTGCGGCGTCTGTAGCATCCGAGGCTGCCGCGGTCGCGTTTGTGTTGCCGCCGAAAGGCGCGAGTGTTGTTGCCAAAAATACGGAAAATTGGTTAACAGAGTTCAAAATATTCATATTACATCTCCATCCGAGGCTATTGTGGTGACGAACGAAAGCGAGATATTGCTTTGTTCGCCTGTATTCGTTTCACGTATTATACATTCAACGGTAAAACGTGTCAACTTTATTAAAGAGCGTTTTAAAAAGCAGATTGCATTGCCATAAACAGAGCTTATGCATCAATTAAATCACAGAAATATTCTTAAACTACTAGCCTTTTTTCTTAAGTTTCTGTATAATGAATGCGATTCTAATGTAAACGTCTTTAACGGGATATCAGATAAGACCGCAAAGGCAAGCAATTCGCCGGAATGTCGAAACCTTGTGTTTCCACTATTTTACTCGATCTGCTTTGTTTTTGTGCCAACTTTCAATGAAATTCCCGGCTTAAACGGCGTTAAGCGGTAGACAGTTCTGAAAGGAAGAAGACATGGAAACGTTTCATATTACGGGAAACAGGATAACGATAGAAGAGCTTTTTGAAGCTACGGTTTCTAATGCGACGGTAGTTTTGTCCGACGCGGCGAAAGCGAAGATACTGAGGTGCCGAGAAACCATCGAAAATTTGATGAAGAGCGGCAAGATAGTGTACGGCGTTAACACGGGTTTCGGAAAACTTTGCGATACGCATATTTCTCCCGAAGAAGCCGGTGATCTTCAAAGAAACATAGTTATGAGCCACGCATGCGGAGTAGGCAAGCCTTTGCCGGCGGAAGTGGTCAAAATGATAATGATGATTACTGTTGCTCGTTTTTCAAAGGGTCATTCAGGTATCAGGCTTGAAACTGTTCGCACGCTTGTTGATATGATTAACTGCGGAGTCCGCCCGATAGTACCGGAAAAAGGTTCGCTCGGAGCCAGCGGTGATCTTGTTCCGCTTGCGCATATAGCGCTTGTGCTCATCGGCATGGGTGAAGCCGAGTATAACGGGGAACGCATGGCGGGTGCCGAAGCGATGGAGAGAGCCGGGATAAAACCGGTATCTTTGGAATACAAAGAAGGGCTTGCGCTTCTAAACGGAACACAGGTTATGAGCGCTCTTGGTAACTTCGCGCTCATCGAAGCCTATAAGCTGTATAAGACAGCAAATCTTTCGGCTGCGCTTACGGTTGAAGCCCTAAAGGGTCATACATCGAGCTTTGACAGCCGCATTCATAAAATCCGTCCTCATAACGGACAGATAGTTACCGCCCATGCCATGCTAAGCATACTTTTTGGCAGCAGCAACACGAATTTGAGTCAAAATTTGCAGGACGCGTACAGCCTGCGCTGTATTCCTCAGGTACACGGCGCAACGTATGACGCGCTCGGCTATGTTCGCGAAGTGCTTGAGACAGAGCTTAACTCTGTTACGGACAACCCCCTTATTTTCCCGGACGAGGGCGACGTGCTTTCGGGAGGAAACTTCCACGGGCAGCCGCTGGCACTTGCACTTGACTTTCTCGCAATAGCAGTATCGGAGATTGCCAATATAAGCGAGCGCCGCATTGAACGGCTTGTCAATCCCCAGCTTTCGGGACTTGATCCTTTCCTTGTCAAAAACAGCGGACTCAATTCGGGTCTTATGATCGCACAGTATACTGCGGCTTCTCTCGTTTCCGAAAACAAGATTTTCGCGAGCCCGGCGAGCGTTGACTCGATTCCCAGTTCGGCAAATCAGGAAGATCATGTCAGTATGGGTTCGATTTCGGCGCGCAAGCTTGCCGGAATAATCGAAAATGTCAGAAACGTACTGGCTATCGAGCTTCTGTGCGGAGCACAGGCCATCGACCTCGGGAACAGACGGGACAGCCTTTCGCCTGTAACTGTTAATCTTTACGATGCAATAAGAGAAATAGCACCAATGCTTGATAAAGACAGAATACTTTATACGGACATTGACGCTATAGCCGGAATTATTGCGAAAGGTGATATTTTGCATAATACTGAGTATCTGTATAAGAGATAAATATCTATAATTCGGAGGTAAAAATGGCAAAAGGTATTTCAAAAGACTGTTTACCGGAAATGCCCGTGTTTGTCGCCGGCATCAGAAGAGCCCCCGACAGAGGCTATACTCTTACCGAGGCGCAGACCGCCACAGCTCTTAGAAACGCTCTGAGATATATACCCGAGGAGCATCACGAAAAGCTTGCTCCCGAGTTTCTTGAAGAGCTTAGAACAAGAGGCAGAATTTACGGCTACCGGTTCCGCCCAAGCGGCAGAATCTACGGCAAACCTATTGATGAGTACAGAGGGAAATGTGTCGAAGCAAAAGCATTTCAAGTCATGATTGACAATAATCTGGATTTTGAGGTGGCACTTTATCCATACGAGCTTGTAACCTACGGCGAAACAGGACAGGTGTTTCAAAACTGGATGCAATACTTGCTTGTTAAACAATACTTGGAAGAACTCACGGAAAATCAGACGCTCGTAATAGCATCGGGGCATCCTCTCGGATTGTTCACGTCTAAACCGGACGCGCCGAGAGTCATAATAACAAACGGCCTGATGATAGGAATGTACGATAATCCCGAAGATTTCCATCTTGCCGCCCAGCTTGGCGTTGCAAATTACGGTCAGATGACCGCGGGCGGATGGATGTACATTGGTCCTCAGGGCATAGTTCACGGCACGTTTAACACAATACTGAATGCCGGGCGCAAGATGCTCGGAGTCGGAGCAAGCGACGACTTAAAGGGGCTTTTGTTTGTCAGCTCCGGCCTCGGAGGAATGAGCGGAGCCCAACCTAAAGCCGGAAAAATTGCGGGCTGTGCGACGATTGTAGCCGAGGTTGACTATTCCAGAATCGAGACAAGGCTGAATCAAGGCTGGGTTGACAAAAGTTCTTCAGATTTGGCCGAGGTTTTCGCATGGGCAAACGAAGCCAAAAAAGCGGGAGACGCCGTTTCTATTGCTTATTACGGAAACATAGTCGATTTGCTGGAATATGCGGACAAAAACGATCTAAAAATTGAACTGCTTTCCGACCAAACATCGTGCCATGCGGCTTACGACGGAGGTTACTGTCCTGCCGGCATCAGTTTTGAGCGCAGAACAGAACTTTTAAAGAAAGACAGAAAAGAGTTTAAGAGGCTTGTTGACGAGAGCCTAAAAAATCATTTTGAAGTGATAAAGCGCTTAAGCGCAAAAGGAACATACTTTTTTGATTACGGCAACGCGTTTCTCAAGTCTGTTTACGAGGCAGGCGTGAAAGAAGTTTCAAAGAACGGGACGGATGACAAAGACGGTTTTGTATTCCCTTCGTATGTCGAAGATATTATGGGCCCGGAGTTGTTCGATTACGGCTACGGTCCTTTCAGATGGGTTTGTTTAAGCGGAAAGGCCGAAGATTTACGCAAGACGGACGCAGCTGCCATGGACTGCATAGACCCGAACAGAAGAGGGCAAGACAAGGACAACTATGTTTGGATACGCGATGCCGAAAAAAACAAGCTCGTTGTCGGAACTCAGGCCAGAATACTGTATCAGGACGCTGAGGGCCGCAAGAAAATCGCGCTTAGGTTTAACGAGATGGTAAGAAATGGCGTGGTTGGGCCGATAATGCTCGGAAGAGACCACCATGATGTTTCCGGAACAGATTCTCCTTTCAGAGAGACTTCGAACATAAAAGACGGAAGCAATATGATGGCAGAAATGGCAATCCACTGCTTTGCCGGCAACGCGGCGAGAGGCATGAGCCTTATCGCGCTTCATAACGGCGGAGGAGTCGGTACAGGCAAATCTATAAACGGCGGCTTCGGTCTCGTTCTGGACGGAAGCGCCGAAAAAGACGAGATAATCAAAAGCGCAATGCTTTGGGACGTTATCGGCGGAGTTTCCAGACGCGCTTGGGCGAGAAATGAAAATGCGGTTGAAACCATAATAGAATATAATAAAGCCTACGAGGGCAAATCCCAAGTTACTTTACCGTATATAACTGATGAAAATCTTATAAGTAAATTAATCAAATAAATCGGAGGATACTCATAATGGCAAAACTGGTAGAATGCATACCTAATTTCAGCGAAGGAAGAAACGAAGAAACTATAAACATGCTTAAAGCTGCAGTAGAATCTACACCCGGCGTTATGCTTATGAACTACAGTTCCGACGCTAACCATAACCGCAGTGTATTCACGTTTGCAGGCAATCCGGAAGGTGTTTTGGAAGCCGCGTTCAAACTGGCAAAAATCGCAGTCGAAAACATCGATTTGACAAAGCACAGCGGCGAGCATCCGAGAATGGGCGCAGTTGACGTTATTCCGTTTGTTCCGCTCAAGGACATGAAAACCGAAGAGTGTGTAGAAATGTCTAAAAATCTCGGACAGAGACTTTGGGACGAGTTAAAGCTTCCTGTTTTCCTTTATGAGGACTCGGCAAGCGCACCCGAGAGAAGAAATCTCGCGGCACTTCGTAAAGGTCAGTTTGAGGGCATGGCGAAAAAGATTCAAAAACCCGAGTTCAAACCTGATTTCGGCGATAAAGTACACGAAACTGCCGGTATTGTTGCCTGCGGAGCGAGAATGCCGCTTGTTGCGTTTAATATCAATCTCAACACCTCTGATCTCGAAGTTGCAAATAACATCGCGAAGATAATCAGAGAGAGCAGCGGAGGGCTCAAGGCCGTTAAGTCCATAGGTATCATGCTTGAGGACAGAAACATAGCTCAGGTCTCTATAAACATGACAAACTATGTTCAGACACCGCTCTACAGAGTGCTTGAGTTTGTTAAGTTTGAAGCCTCAAGATACGGCGTATCGGTAATCGGAACCGAACTTATAGGCCTTGCACCGATGAACGCGCTCATCGACTGCGCACATTACTATCTAGGAATCGAGAACTTCAATTCAGAAGAGCAGGTGCTCGAAAATTACCTTTTGAGAGGGTAGAAATGAACGACTTGCTTGTTTATAATATCGGCTGTCTGGCGACGCCAACGGGTAAAGCCGCGAGACGAGGAAAGACACAAGGCGAGATATTGTACAGATATAATTGCTGCGTACTTATTCGTGAAGGCGTAATTGAGGATATTTTTGACTTTGACGAGAACGCCGGGTATGAAAAGTTCAGCGGTGTCAACACACTTGACGCGCAAGGCCGCCTTGTTACGCCCGGCCTTATTGACTGCCATACCCATCTTGTTTTCGGCGGTTGGAGGCATAGGGAGTTTTCTTTAAAACTTGCGGGAGCCGGCTATCTCGAAATTCTCGAAAAGGGCGGAGGAATACTCTCGACGGTCGAGCATACGAGAAGCGCGGATTTTTGCGATCTTTTAGATAAAGGCATGAAGCTTTTGGATGAGTGTCTTTCTTACGGCGTAACGACTCTGGAAGCGAAAAGCGGCTACGGTCTTGACCTCGAGAACGAGTTAAAAAGCCTGAATGTTATTAACAGTCTCAATCTCGAGCATAATATAGACTTGGTTCCGACTTTTATGGGGGCCCATGCTTTGCCGAAGGAGTATGCCGATAACAGAGAGGGTTATGTAAACGAGCTTTGCAACAGCATGATTCCCGAAGTCGCGAGAACCGGTCTTGCTGAGTACTGCGATGTGTTTTGCGAGAAGAGCGCTTTCAGTTTGGAAGAATCGAAAAAGATTTTGGATATTGCAAAGGCTAACGGCATGAAGACGAAAATTCATGCCGAGGAAATAAACAATCTCGGAGGGGCTGTGTTGGCCGCCGAGATGGGTTGCGAGTCTGCCGAGCATTTGATAAAAATCGACGAGGCAGGGATAAACGCCCTTGCTTCATCGGAAACCGTGGCAGTGTGCTTGCCGTGCACATCGTTTTATTTGAATGAGGGCTTTGCTCCCGCAAAAGACATTATTAATGCAGGCGGAGCGGTTGCGTTTGCAACTGATTTCAATCCCGGCTCAAGCCCGAACCTGAATTTACAACTTGCAATGAGTTTTGCGTGCTGCAAATACAGGGTTTCGCCTGAAGAAGCGCTGACGGGTGTAACTTTAAATGCCGCAGCCGCCGTGGGAAGGCAAGAGAGCATAGGCTCGGTCGAAGCCGGCAAAAAAGGCGATTTGATAATCTGGGATGCTGACGAGCTGAGCTATTTGTTCTACAGATTCGGCAGTAATTTAGTTAAAACCGTAATCAAAAACGGCAATGTCGTGTTTGATAAATAAAGCAGACTTCATTATTGGCTGCAAATTTGAATTAAGGAGAAATGAATGCTTAGAGAAAAAACTTTAAATGATTTTCTGGACATTTTAGCATCTAACTCCCCGGCACCGGGCGGAGGGTCTGTCGCTGCGCTTTGCGGTTCTTTATCTTCGGCGCTTGTGGCTATGGTGGGCGGACTGACCGTCGGAAGAGAAAAATATAAGGAATTTGAGCAACAGATTTTAGAAGCCGCGAAGCAGGCGACTGTGCTTCGATCCGAACTGTTAAAGCTCGTTGACGATGATACCGAATCCTATAACGAGGTTACGGCTGTTTTGGCAATGCCGAAGGAAACCGCCGAGCAAAAATCGGCTCGTTCCGCCGCAATGCAAAGCGCGCTTAAATCCGCTGCGCTCACGCCTCTTATAACAATGGAAAAGGGTCTTGAGTGCGTTAAGCTTGTTGCATCCGTTTACGGAAAAACAAACGCTTCGGCAATCAGCGATCTCGGGGTAGCTGCGCTGTGTTCCGTAACTTGTGTCAGAAGCGCTTGGCTTAACGTTAAGATAAACCTAACTTCAATAAAAGACGCGGAGTTTGTTACATCAGCGAGGGAAAGAGCTCTTAAAGCGCTTAAAGAGTGCGAAGAACTCGCCGAATGCTATTACAGAAAAATTGAAGAAAGCATTGAGTAGCATGCAACAGTAAACAACTACAAATCAAAAAAGACATCGACAATGAACAGAACCCCGAAAAACGGACATTGAACAAAAAGACCTCCTAACGTAAAATAAAACGATGGGAGGTTTTTGAATGGCAAGAAGTTATGTAATACTAATCTCAAATTAAAACATAGACAAAATCCAATCACGACCAGTAATGCTTTTAATGGTATCATGCGATAAAGAGCGAATGGGGAGTGTCACGCAAACTGTGTAAATAGTTTAATCTCTTAAAATTATGTCAATACTTACAAAGCAGCATAATCAGGGCAATGCAGGAGTGCAACCCGTCCCTTGCTGCGGCAAAACGGCGAAGCGGTCGGCCAAGTGTCG
>JAVBOO010000039.1:0-18701 GCA_031550435.1 Eubacteriales bacterium | reverse complement strand
TCCCGCTGTTTCTTCTTCAAATTCTCCACCTGCCGGACGCTCAGTTTAAGCCGCTGCGCTGCGTCTTTGGATGTGATTTTTCCTTTGACGCACATCCCGATGATTTCTGCTTTGTTACGTTCGCTCCGATTTAACATTTCTCTCATGCCTCTATTCTTCCCAGAGGTATGAAATTTTCTTGCGTTTGTTAGCTATACTGAAATTATCATAAGTTAGCAGCAGGGATTTATTACACTATTGACAAATACGGCACCCGGTGATAAAATTTATCGGTATGTACTCAAAAGGGTACATCGCTACTATTTCATATTAATTTAAGGAGGTGCAGGAATGCCAACAGTAAACCAACTCGTTAAGGCGGGAAGAAAGCCCAAGACAAGAAAATCAACAGCTCCGGCTTTGCAAAGAGGTCTGAACACGCTTAAGAAAAGGCGTACGGATGTACCCAGCCCGCAAAAACGCGGCGTTTGTACAAACGTTAGAACCGAGAAACCCAAAAAGCCTAATTCGGCTCTTCGTAAAATCGCGAGAGTTCGTTTGTCGAACGGTATGGAAATCACAACTTATATCCCCGGTGAAGGTCATAACCTTCAGGAGCACAGCGTTGTTCTTATCAGGGGCGGAAGAGTCAGGGATCTCCCCGGCGTACGTTACCATATTCTTAGAGGTACGCTAGACACGGCAGGCGTTGCAAAACGTATGCAGTCACGTTCGAAATACGGCGCAAAACGCCCCAAATAGGCTGAGTGCCGAATCAGCGTCTGTACAAAATTAATATGCATATAGTAGTGTTGTACAGGCACATCGTGCCGGAAGCGATATCGCGGCGCCGCCGCAATTCCGGAAAGAGTACCTATACCGCTGTTTAGCGGTAGATTCTGTTAAGGAGGGAAGAAACGTGCCAAGAAAAGGTCATGTACCCAAGAGGGAAGTGCTCCCCGATCCGGTCTACAAATCAAAGATCGTTACCAAGCTTATAAACACCGTTATGCTTGACGGTAAAAAGGGTATCGCTCAGGGCATCGTATACGGCGCTTTTGATATAGTAGCCGAAAAAAGAGGCAAAAAAGGCGACGAGATTTTTGAAGAAGCCTTAAACAATATCATGCCCGTGCTCGAAGTTAAAGCTCGCCGCGTAGGCGGTGCTACCTATCAGGTTCCGCTTGAGATCAAAACCGACAGAAGACTTGCTCTCGGTTTGAGATGGTTGGTTCTTTACGCGAGAAAACGCGGAGAAAAAACCATGGTAGACAGATTAGCAGCTGAGCTGCTCGATGCTTGCAACAATTCGGGCGGAGCGGTTAAGAAAAAAGACGAAACGCATAAGATGGCAGACGCGAACAAGGCGTTCAGCCACTATAAATGGTAATTTTAGGATTCGGAACCCACGTAAACTTATCAAGCTTTACCCGCGGTGTTTTTAGCGGAGAGGTTTCCGACAGATTTGGGAGGAGTAATTGTGTCTGATAGAGCTTTCCCGCTCGAAAGAACCAGAAATATCGGCATCATGGCTCATATCGACGCCGGTAAAACAACTCTGACCGAGCGTATCCTGTTCTACACCGGTAAAACATATAAAGTCGGTGACACTCATGACGGAACCGCGACTATGGATTACATGGAGCAGGAGAAGGAGAGAGGTATTACTATTACTTCTGCTGCAACGACAACACAGTGGAACGAAAATAGAATAAATATTATCGATACGCCCGGCCACGTTGATTTTACCGTGGAAGTCGAAAGAAGCCTTAGAGTGCTTGACGGCGCTGTCGCCGTTTTCTGTGCAAAGGGCGGAGTTGAACCGCAATCCGAGACCGTTTGGAGACAGGCGGACAAGTACGAAGTACCTCGTATTGCTTATGTTAACAAGATGGACATCATGGGTGCGGATTTCTTTAATGTCTGCTCCATGATAAAAGAGAGATTGGGTGCAAATCCCGTACCGATAGCAATGCCTATCGGAAAAGAGGAAGAGTTTGTCGGAGTAATCGACCTTGTTAAAATGAAGGCGCTTTACTTTGAAGGTGAAAAAGGCACAGATGTTGTTGAGAAAGAAATACCCTCCGATTTGCTTGATAAAGCCGAGGAACTGCGTTCCGGCGTTATTGAGGCAGCTGCCGAAACAAGCGACGAATTAATGGAAAAATATCTCGGCGGAGAAGAACTCAGTCTCGAAGAGATAAAGGCAGGAATTCGTAAAGGCTGTATTGCCAACTCTTTCATACCCGTTCTATGCGGTTCGGCATATAAATTCAAAGGCGTTCAGTTTTTACTTAACGCAGTTGTCGATTATATGCCCGCTCCGATTGACATACCCGACATCAAGGGTATAATTCCTCGCACCGAGGAAGAGGTCACAAGAAAGTCAAGCGATAAAGAGCCTTTTTCGGCACTTGCGTTTAAAATCATCAACGACCCGTTTGTGGGCAAGCTTTGCTTCTTTAGAGTATACTCCGGCACACTCGATGCCGGCAGCTATGTTTATAATTCCACAAAGGGCAAGCGTGAACGTATCGGCCGCCTTCTCCAGATGCATGCTCAGCACAGAGACGAAATTAAGAAGGTTTATGCCGGCGATATCGCAGCTGTTGTCGGACTGAAGTTCACAACAACGGGAGACACGCTGTGTAACGAGGACAACGAAGTTATCCTCGAGTCGATGGTTTTCCCTGAGCCTGTTATATCGGTTGCGATTGAGCCGAAAACAAAAGCGGGGAGAGATAAGATGGGCATTGCCCTTGCGAATCTCGCCGAAGAAGACCCGACATTTAAAACTTATACGAACACCGAAACCGGCCAGACAATTATCGCAGGTATGGGCGAACTTCATCTTGAAATCATTGTAGACAGACTTCTGCGTGAGTTTAAGGTCGAAGCCAACGTCGGACAGCCGCAGGTTGCTTATAAAGAAGCGTTCCGCAAAGCAGTTGACGTTGAAGGCAAGTACATTAAGCAGTCCGGCGGTAAAGGCCAGTACGGTCATTGTAAAGTCAAGTTCGAGCCTATCGACGCTAACGATTCCGAAAACTCGTTTGAATTCGTTAACAAGATTATCGGCGGCGTTGTTCCCAAGGAATATATCCCCGAAATCGAAAACGGTATCAGAGAGGCAATGCTGTCCGGTATAATCGGCGGCTACCCTGTTCTCGGCGTTAGAGCTACGCTGTACGACGGTTCGTATCACGAAGTCGACTCGTCCGGCCTCGCGTTTAAGATTGCCGGCTCCATGGCTTTCAAAGAAGCTATGAGAAAGAGCGACCCGGTACTGCTCGAGCCTGTAATGAAAGTAGACGTAACCGCTCCCGAGAGCTATGTCGGTGATGTTATCGGCGATTTGAACAGCCGCAGAGGTAAGATAGAAGGAATGGAAAACCGCGGAAACGCAACTGTAGTTCACTCCTTCGTACCGCTGGCGTCCATGTTCGGATATGCTACAGATCTGCGCACAAAGACTCAGGGCAGAGGCGTTTACGCGATGGAAACCCACCATTACGAGCCTGTTCCGAAAGCGGTCCAAGATAAAGTCGCTTCAGGCAACTTTAAGTTTGAGGACTAATTTTGACAGCATTTTACAAACAACTATTGCAAAATTACAGCTAAGTTACTATAATAAATCTAATTTTGAGATGAAATCTCTACAATAAGGAGGAAACTAATAAATGGGTAAGGCAAAATTTGAAAGAAGCAAGCCGCACGTAAATATCGGCACCATCGGTCACGTTGACCACGGCAAGACCACACTTACGGCTGCTATTACAAAAACTCTTCAGATGAGACTCAGCCTCGGCGAAGCCGTTCCTTTTGACAAGATCGACAAATCTCCCGAGGAGAAAAAGCGTGGTATCACGATTTCCACAACTCACGTAGAATACGAGTCAAAACTTCGTCACTACGCGCACGTTGACTGCCCGGGCCATGCCGACTATGTTAAAAACATGATCACCGGCGCTGCTCAGATGGACGGCGCAATCCTCGTTGTTGCCGCTACCGACGGCGTTATGGCTCAGACAAAAGAGCATATCCTTCTTGCGCGCCAGGTTGGCGTTCCCAGAATGGTTGTTTTCATGAACAAGTGTGACGCGGTTGAAGACGAAGAGCTTCTTGACCTCGTTGAGATGGATATCCGCGATGAGCTTACAAAGCAAGAGTTCGACGGAGACAACACACCTATTATCAGAGGTTCGGCTTTCGAAGCCCTTCAGGATCCTATGTGCGAGCCTTGGGGACAGAGAATCATCGACCTTCTTGACGCTGTTGACGCTTGGGTTCCGACACCTATGCGCGAAGTCGACAAACCGTTCCTTATGCCTGTCGAGGACGTATTCACGATCACAGGCCGCGGCACCGTTGCTACCGGCAGAGTTGAGCGCGGAACGCTTAAAGTTCAGGAAGAAGTTGAAATCGTTGGTCTTACAACCGAAAAACGTAAGGTAGTCGTAACAGGTATCGAAATGTTCAGAAAGCTTCTCGATCAGGCTCAAGCCGGCGACAACCTCGGCGCGCTTCTTCGCGGCGTACAGAGAACTGATATCGAAAGAGGACAGATTCTTGCCAAAGTCGGCTCCATCACTCCTCACACGAACTTTACTTCTCAGGTTTACGTTCTTACGAAGGAAGAAGGCGGACGTCACAGCCCGTTCTTCAACAACTACAGACCTCAGTTCTACTTCAGAACAACTGACGTTACCGGAGTTATCACTCTCCCCGATGGCGTAGAAATGTGCAAACCCGGCGACAACATTGAAATTAGCGTTGAGCTTATCACTCCTATCGCTATGGAACAAGGACTCCGTTTCGCTATCCGTGAAGGCGGCAGAACAGTCGGCGCAGGTTCCGTTGTTACAATCATAAAGTAGTTTCAGACGTTTTAAAGGCTGCCGCGTTTGCGGCAGCCTTTTTGCTTGCTCGTTTGCGGCCGACAGAAAACCTAAGCCGCGAAAAATTAAATTTTTTTACCGTCCGTCTACCTTTTGATTTCGTCTTTATAAATCTCATAACCCTTTTCGGTCTTTCTGCCATTAATGACATGTATCCTCGCGTAGATATACGCAGTTGAACTGTCACTGCCTTGCAGGTTTTCGGCTACAACCGCAGAAAAACTCTCACCCGAGTCTAAGAGCGAAAGAATCGTTACAGAAGCTTCATAATCGAGAAAGTTTATCACCGGCCTGTATTTGCTTAAAATGTCCCACATATCACTTGCCTCTGCGTTTCCCGTCACATCGCTCGCTGAGATGCCTCCAGCCTTAAACGCCAGCCTTTCACCGAATGATTTTTGTATGAAAGCACTGATTTGCCGCAAACCGGGTGAAGGCGCAACGGCGCACTCGGAAAGATCGATCTTACAGACTAAAGGTTCGCGCTTTATAGCACTGTAACTAAGCTTTATGTTTATGTTCCTGTTATCGACGTTTTCAAGCCGATCTTTAAACTGTGCCACATCAAAGATAACATCGCTTCCGGCCTGTTTTGATAATGTCTTTCCCTGAACCGTTATAACCGTACCGTCTTGAAGCGGTATCTCAATCTCGGCGGAAATCCTGTTCTCGACGCGGTTTTCCGTACCGTTCACAATCAGCCCGTCGTAAGCGTTGTCTTCCGTATGAAGCACGAGCACGTATAAGTCTCCCTGACGCGCAAAACCCTCCAGCACAACACTGTACCGCCCCTTTGTCACGGTTACGGTATCGCTGCTGTATTTATATAATATTTTTGCCGCTCGAACATCTTCATTTAAATCATACCTCGAAAAAACGCTGTCGCAAGAAAAATATACGTTGCCGTACAAGTTTTTTAAAGGAGAAAAGAACGTTCTGCACATGTATCCTCCGTCTCCTGAACTGTATACTATCGGAGACTTCGTTAGCGGTATGACCCCACCGTAACTTTCTGTCAGCTTAATTTGCGGCGCACCTTCCAAAAACACCAAACCGTTCGAGTCCGCATCAGGATAAAAGAAGAAGTCGGCATAGGAGCCGGACTGTGAAAAACTAGCGCCTGTAAGTGCCATTGAAAAGCCGTAATCTTCGGAACCGAGTGTCCCGCTTTGTAGAGCATATCTTGCCGCTCCGTATTTCAAAGGTTCAGAAAGATTATAGGCATATCTTACGGTGTTTCCTGTCGCATTTTCGGTTATATCGAAGCTGAAATGCTTTACCCCCCATTCGAGAGGCGAAAACGCCACAAGCATTTTGCGCAGTTCAAAATCCGAGGCGGTAACGGAAAAATCGCTGTCAAACACATAACGCTTACCCCTGTTGTCCTCAAGTGATAAAGTGTAGCCGTCGTAGTCAATAGTGCCGTCAAACCTAAACACCGTTTTTAGGCCGTCGCTGACTATTTTTGTCAGTGTAAGCTTTTTGCCGCCGACTATATTACTGTCGTTAACATAAATATAGGCCGAATTGTTTGCGGTGCCTTCAGGCAAATCCAAAACAATCGGAGCCTCCGTCATAGCCGGAATTTCTGCCTGCTCGCTTTGTCCTGCCTGCTTTCCGCCCCCTATGACTATCAGAGCGGCAGCCGCAACACAGATTATCAGCACGGCAAGAACAGCCGCAATAATAGTCAGCGTTCGAACCGAGAAACGCCTCAAAAATACGAAAGGGCTAAATATCTTTTTTTTGCCGGAAGCGTCATCGTCTGATGCTGTGCCCTCTGTATCCGCAACCGTAGCATCCTTGACCTGTTCTGCCTCAGACTCGCCTTTTCCTTCCTTCGCAGCAAGGCCGGCCGCATTTTCGGCATCCAACAGCGACCGTATCTCGGCATCTATCGCATCTTCCGACATAGAAGATATGTCATCGCTCGATGAGCCTAAACCGTCCAAAGATAAAGTATGCTCCGTAAAATCATCATCATACTCGTTTTTACTTCCCGGCAATTTACTGCCTCCTGTCAGACAAATATATAGTCGTTTAAGCCAAAACGGTCTTAAACGACACGGGCAGTCACCGCTACTATTCGGCTTCGCAAAAAGCGCTTTCTTGATGCCCCAAACCACGCAATTCCCGTCATTAATATATCGGAACAGCACTCATGTTTCTAAAGCCTTGACGCTACCGAAGCTTAAATATTACCGCGGAAGTTAGATAAACGCTGGTTTATTGACTTTGGACGGATACTCGGCACCTACCAATAAATATTATTTCTTGACAACACGATTTCAATTAAATATTATTGCATTGAAAAGGATATCATCTTGCGCTCTCCCTCGGGCGCGCAAAGCATTTTAGGAGGAAGCTATGAAAATAGTAGTTTTAGACGGATACGCCGCAAACCCCGGCGATCTATCGTGGGACGAGCTGAAAAAATCCGGCGAGCTGACCGTATATGAGCGCACAAGCGCGGAAGAACTCGCAGGCAGGATAGACGATGCCGAATATATACTGACAAACAAAACCGTGTTATCGCGTGAAACACTCGAAAAATGCGAAAAGTTGAAATACGTCGGCGTTCTGGCGACGGGCTTTAACATCGTCGATACAAAGGCCGCAAGAGAGCTTGGTATAGACGTTACCAACGTTCCTGCTTACAGCACGGCTTCAGTCGCCCAACTCGCGACGGCACTTTTACTCGAAGCAGTCAGCCGTCCCGGTTCCCACGATATCGCCGTCAAAAACGGCGAATGGACCTCCTGCAAGGACTTTTGCTTTTGGAAACACCCTTTGATCGAGCTTGAAGGCAAAACTCTCGGTTTAATAGGCTACGGTCAGACCGGAAAAGCCTTCGGGGATGTCGCGCTCGCGCTCGGTATGAATGTCCTCGTATACAACAGGACAAAAGAAAATGTTGCCGAACTTCCGAAGCTGCGGTATGCCGGCCTCAATACGGTTTTTTCGTCTTCGGATATTATCAGCCTTCATGTTCCTTTAAACGACGAGACTCGCGGGATAATCAACAAAAAAAGCATAGCCGCGATGAAGGACGGTGTTATAATCATTAACACCGCCAGAGGGCAGCTAATCGTTGACGAAGATCTTGCCGAAGCTTTAAACAGCGGCAAAGTCTATTGCGCCGCACTGGATGTTATGACGACGGAGCCGCCGAAGCCCGACAACCCGCTTTTGAGCGCGAAAAATACCGTTATAACGCCTCATATGGCATGGGCGCATTTTGAGGCAAGACAAAGGTTAATGAAAACCGCTTGCGAAAACGTGGCCGAACATATGGCGGGAAGACCGAAGAATATCGTTAACCCGTGATTATGAGGAAGTGTTGAAAATTGCGCACGAAACCCACTTTAGTGGGTTGAGCGAGCGGCGCTCTCCATTGAAAAATGGTGTTTTTCCATTTTCAATGGAAAACCGCAAGGCGATTTTTCAACATGCCCTATGAAGCTATCCGCAAAAAACCGAAAAGGAGTCTGTCCGTATCAACGCGGCGACTCCTTTTTAAAACACGGCTGTAACAACAATATTACGGAGAAGCCACCGGCGCGAGCCTTTTTGTGACAGCAGCGGCGTTGGCGGGCTTCATTGCCGCCATAATTTCGCCTCTCGAATCGGAGGAAAGATTCTTCATTATGAGCGCGACTAAATCCAAATCCGTGCCGGTCATAACGTCAAAAATCGCCGCCGCGTTTGACGGATCCATGCTCGAATATGATGTAACATAGTTTTTCAGCTCTTTTTCCGTAATATTTATCCCTATGACCTCTCTGTATATTTGAGCGGCGGTATCAGGATAAACGGAATCATAAAACTTCGCATAGGCCTCCGGATCGTTAAGACCTACCAGTCTGTCAAATTCCTCTTTTTGTGCCTTGAAATCAAGCTGTTGGCCTTCGATCTCCTGCAACCTCGTTATTTCTGTGGTATAAAGCTTAATCTTGTCATTAAGTGAATTAATCTGTTCGATATTTTTAGCATCCTTAGCCTCAAGTTCCTTGATCTTGGCTTGAAGCTCTTCTTTGCTCAGGCCGGCAAGCTCGTCTTCTTCAACCGTCTCGGCGGGAAGCAGATTTTTGACAATCGGAATGTTTCTCAGAACAGAGCCGAGGTATTTATTTCTGATGTTAAATGCGTTAAACCCAACAATCGCGACAAACGCAGCGATTATCACAAGAAAAATAATGACGGCCGCTGTCATTCCTCCGCCTTTTTTCGGCGATTTGAGCGACTTTTGATATTTTGCGGGCTCGGGGCTCGCCGCTTGGTGTTTCGCGGTTGCGGGCTTTTCGGCCTTTGCCGACTTTGTGACGCCCATCTCCTGCTCCAGCTCTTCATCCAGGGCTGTCTTTGGTTTTGTATTGGCGGCCATAAATCATTCTCCGTCCCGGTTGCGGCGACTTTTTAAACAAGCTACCTGTTATGCCTATAGCTCACGAGTTCGTCCGTAACCTTTTGTTCTTTCCGGTTTTCTTCAATAAAATATTCGTTGTAATGCTTTTCTCTCAGTGTTTCAAGTGTTTTGCGATCCTGCATCGCTTTTACGAGTTCGACGCGCTTTATTTCCGCTGACTCCGCAGCCCTTTCTATGACCTCATTTTGTTCCGTCATCCGCTTTGAAAGAGCCTCGGCATACACGTTGTAGCTTTGCAGCCTGAGCGAATCAACTTTTTCGTTTATGCTTTCCTTCATGCGCAAAACGCAGTCGCGGCGTTCCCGCATCATTTTGTCCAAAAGCGCCCTCTCACGTTCCAGCCTTGCAACCGCTTCGCCGTATTCGAGCCTCTTTTGATCCTCAAGCTTTGTTTTTAAGTTAAAGTAACCCTGTAAACCAAAAACAAATTTAGCCAATAATACTCGCCTTCCCCGGCGGTTTCCGAACTATCGTGTCGGTTACCCGCTATTTCTTGCCGGTTATGCCCAGCATAGTTTCCAGTGTGTTTTCAAACGTAAAGCTTTCGTCAGTTGATTGCGTTACAAAGCTCTTTATCGCCTTGTGCTTTTCAACTGCTTCGTCTATGTCGGCATTGCTGCCCTTGACATACGCACCGATATTTATAAGATCCTCCGCGTCGTTGTATACCGACATCAGCCTTTTTATCTCGTTTGCTGCGGACTTATGCTCCTTGGTCACTACATCGCCCATAACACGGGATACGCTCGCCAATACGTCTATGGCGGGATAGTGGTTTCTGTTGGCAATCTTGCGCGACAGCACAATATGCCCATCCAAAATACCTCTGGCTGTGTCCGTAACCGGTTCTGTCAAGTCGTCGCCGTCAACAAGAACGGTATAAAGCCCGGTAATCGAGCCCGCTTCCGAATTTCCCGCCCTCTCGAGCAGCTTAGGCATAGCCGCAAATACGGAAGGAGTGTAACCCCTCGAAACAGGCGGTTCACCAACCGCAAGCCCAACTTCTCTCTGAGCCATGGCATATCTTGTCAGCGAGTCCATCATCAAGAGTACCGCCTTGCCTTCGGCCCTGAAATATTCGGCAATCGCAGTCGCAACGTCCGCAGCCTTAAGTCTGACGAGAGCCGGCTGGTCCGAAGTCGCGATTACAAGCACCGAACGGGCAAGCCCCTCCGGGCCCAAATCCTTTTCTATGAACTCTCTGACCTCTCTTCCTCGTTCACCGATAAGAGAAATCACGTTTACCTCGGCGAATGTGTTTCTCGCAATCATGCCCAAAAGCGTGCTTTTCCCGACACCCGAGCCGGCAAATATACCGACTCTTTGACCTTTACCGACGGTAAGCAGACCGTCTATGGCCTTTATGCCGAGTGTCATGGGTTCGTGTATGCGGTTTCTTATAAGAGGATTCGGAGGCGGATTTATTATATTGAACTCAACGCCTGCGCTGATTAACCCTTTTCCGTCCATCGGCTCGCCCAGCCCGTTTAAAACCCTGCCCAGAAGCTTATCGCTGACCTTTATCTTAAAAGGCTCGCTGCTCGCCTCGACTATGCTTCCCGGGCCGACTCCGCTTAACGGCCCCAGCGGCATAAGAAGTATGTTACTGTTTTTAAAGCCTACAACCTCTGATACTACGGGTTCGGCGTATTTATTTACCTTAATATAACATTTATGCCCGAGACTGACGTCCGGGCCGACTGATTCTATTGTCAAACCTATGACCTGCGAAACTCTGCCGAGCCTTTTTATATAAGACCGGGAGAGAACGGCTGAGTACTTTGACAAATCTATTTCCAAACTATTCACCTGTTTCGCATAAAAGCATTAGGTCGTTTTTCAGGCTGTCAAACTGCCTGTCGAGACTGACGTCTATGTTGCCAAAAGCAGTCTCGATTATGCAATCGCCGTGTTCCAGAGCGGCGTCTTTTATAATCTCTATGTTTCCCGAACCCGAAATTAGCGACATCAGTTCCGTTCTCGACGCGACAACATTACCGAAATCCATAGCCGATACCCTTATATTTATATCGCCGGTAATCGTCGACTCCGCCATGCCCTTTCGGATAAGAGTTGTTATAATCTGCGGGTTAATGCTAAGTCCCGCGCTTAAAAGCTTATCGACTATATCAATAATCAGGCCCACTATTTGGGGCTCAAGTTCTTCAAGCGTCTTTCTTCTTTGCTCCAGCGCGCCGTCGATAATTGCCCCGGCTTCGCTCTTCATTTTTTCGGTTTCTTCCATGCCGGCTTTATATCCCTGCCTGTAACCCTCTTCGCGGGCAGCAATCTCCGCCTGACTGCAAAGCTGCTCGGCCTGCGCCTTAACATCCTGCAGCAGTATCTCTGCGTCAACATTCGCGGTTTTGATTATTCTCTCCGCTTCTCTTCTCGCTTTTAGAATTATCGCTTCGTCCTCCGGCACAGAACCGTCGTTTTCCTGTTCCGGCTCGAGCGCATATGCTTCTCGGGCAGGCTCGATGCGTTTAGTCTCGACCACAAAGGCTTGGGAGTCATTCATGCTGACATTTCCGGACTTTACGATCCTAGACAATCACATCATCTCCTCCGCCTCTGGCAACAATGATTTCACCGGCATCGGCAAGCTTTCTCACTATGCTGACGATCTTTTGCTGCGCATTTTCGGCATCCGTCTTGCGAACAGGGCCCATGTACTCCATGTCTTCCTTTATCATAGCCGCCATACGCTTCGAAACGTTCGCGAATATAAGATTCTGCACTTCTACGGACGAAGCCTTCAAAGCCATCGCAAGTTCCCTGTTGTCTATATCCTGCTTCATAATAGCCTGTATTGCGCGGTTATCGAGAGTAAGAATATCGTCGAACACGAACATCTTTCTCTTGATTTCTTCCGTGAGGTCCATGTCCTCCTCTTCGAGTGTTTCGAGTATATTCTTCTCCGTCGCTCTGTCCGATGAGGTAAGAATCTCGACGACAGCATCTACGCCTCCGACTGACAGATAATCCTCTGTCATAAGTGCGGACAGCTTTTTCTCGAGCGCTCTTTCGACTTCTTTTATAACATCAGGCGAGGTTCTGTCCATGAGCGCGATTCTTCTCGCCACATCCGCCTGCTTGTCGCCGGGGAGCTCGGCAAGCACTTCGGCGGCCTGCTTCGGCCTCAAATAGGCAAGTATCAGCGCAATGATCTGAGGATGCTCGTTCTGTATGAAGTTAAGCACCTGTTTTGAGTCAGCCTTGCGTATAAACTCAAACGGGCGCGTTTTAAGCGATACCGTAAGCCTGGAAATAACGTCGAACGCCTTAGATTCTCCGAGAGCCCGCTCGAGTATCTGCTTAGCGTAGGCGATTCCGCCTTCGGTGATATACTGCTGGGCAAGGCACAGTTGATAAAACTCGTTTACAACCGCGTCTTTTACATCCGGCATAACCGAACTGATGTTGGCGATTTCCAAAGTCAGCGCTTCAATTTCATCCTCTTTCAGGTACTTAAAAATAGAAGAGGATTTTTCCGGTCCCAAAGTTATAAGCAATATGGCGGCTTTCGTCCGTCCGCCGAGTGTTTCGATTGCGCTGATCATGTTATCACTCCCAGTTTTCGCTCAGCCAGTTTCTGAGAAGCTGAGCTACCGCTTCGGGTTTTTCCTGAACGAATTTATTGATTTGCTTCCGGACTTCCGACTCTACGCCGAATTCGATCTCTTTGAGCGCCTCGGCTTCGGCTTTTTCTATCTCGTCCTGTTTTGTGGACACAAGCATCTCCTCAACGGTAAGCGTGGGCTCGATCTCTGTAATTTCATCAGGCTGAGTGCGTTTCAGCAGTGCATACGCGAGAAGCAATATAAGCAAAATCACAATACCGTAGCTGACAAACTCAGCTATTCTTACCGGCGGAATAACTTTATCCACAAACTGAGGTATAGTCATCCCGATAACAGATATACTCCCTATGCCCGTACCGGTCTTCAGCGAGTCAACCGTGCTCTGGTCGATATCAAGCGGAGTCTGGGCGGCGTTTGCAACCTTAAATTCTGCCCATGTCATATCGTTGAGAAGTCCCCTCGCCTGTAAATCGGCCTCATCGAATATTTCGTACTTATACAGATAAACGGAAAGGCTCGAAGAATCTTTCAAGAACTTCCCGAGCTGACTATCCTTGACCGTATTGACTATATTGTATAGGTAATTTGTATCGTTTGTTTTTGAGGTCTGTGTGGATGTATCCCCCGTACCCTGATTGTAGGTCGGAGACGTTAAATCATTCGAACCCGGGCCGGGTTCGCCTTCGTTTGTCGTTCCCGAATATGAAGAGTTCGTCGTCTGGCTGTGATCAACAAGACCGGTGTTGCCCTCAAGATTGTTCGGCACATTGTATTCGACGGATTCCTGAGTTAGCTTATCCCAGTCAAACGCAAGATTTGCAAGCATGATAACCTGGTCGTATCTCGGGCGCAAAGCCTTCTTTATTTGGCTTTCCAGCCTTTCGCTCATTATCGTCTCGGCATCGGCACGGTTTGCGATGTTTCCGTCAACCTTTGAAAGACCGGAAAAAAGTACATTCCAGTCCGTATCCATTACTTCTATGTTTTCCGGTTTAAGATTTTTTACGCTTCTCGCCACAAGTCTGGCAATGGCTTCGCCCTGCGTCGAGTCAAACTTCGTCGATGTCGTAACGGTTACTGAAGCGCTTGCCTCCTGCTGCTCCGGAAGCCAGAAATTCGATGTTCCCGGCACAACAAGGCTGACGCTGCAATCCGTAACACCCTTAAATTTCTTTATAATCTTCGCGATATCAGTCTGCGCGGCTTTTCTGAAGTTTTCGGCAGTTATCGTTTCGGCAGTACCTATTGTAGAAAAATCTATCGCGTTTTGGTAAGTAAATTCCGGATCGCTTATTAAGCTGTTTTCCTCGACATAGGCAAGCGCATCGTAATAAGACTTGTGGTTCACAAGTACCTGCGTACCGTTTCCGCCGATTTCGCTCGCAATCCCTCCCGAGGAAAGTGACGAGCGTAGTCTTGCGGCCTCCTGCGCCGAACTAAACGTATAGAGCACGTCCATTTTTGGTCTTAACGCCAAATAAGCCGTAATAATAATCCCTATGATTATTATTGCGACTAAAGCGATTATCTGCCCTTTTTGCTTTATAGCCAGAGACTTCCATTTGTCGTAGCGCGCTCTGAACCATGCCATAATTCTTGCCTGCACCGGTACACCTCCTCACCCGAATAAGAGTATTGCATTTCGCATACACGGAGACTAACCCGCAAGCACCGAACCGTTTCCCGCGGACATCTTTTAAAAATCTGAACCGGGCTCTTTTCGATGCTACAGCTGCGTTCTCATTATCTCTTTGTATGCTTCCAATATCTTATTCGTTACCTGTATTGCGAATGTGAGAGAGGCCGTTGCTTTTTCCTGCGCAAGCATAACCGCAAGCATATCGTCCGTCTTTCCTGTTGCGAAGTCAATCTGGAGCTTGTCTGATTCGGCCTGATATGAGCTCGTTTCGTTCAGCATATCTATATAACCCTGAAAAATACTCTGAAAAGAATCCTCAGTTTTCTCGGGCGCGAGCTTTTTGATACCGATTTGATCCCCGAGAGCTTTCAGGCGCTCGTTAAACATTACAGCATTAACGGACATTTATGGTGTAACCTCCGATAGAGTGTCGAATTTTAGGTAAACGCAAGCGCGTCATTTTTTCGTGTCGATTTCAAAACTTGTTCGCAAATTGTACTACTTGCTTATTTCCAGAGTTTTAGCCATCATACTTTTTGTTATGTTTATCGCGGTGACGTTTGAGTCGTAGCCCCTGCTTGCGGCTATCATATTAACCATTTCCGTCACAACGTTTACGTTCGGTTTTCTGACATAGCCGTTTTCGTCGGCATCGGGATGATTCGGTTCGTAAACCGCGGCTCCTTGAGTGTTGTCCTCAACAACTCTCGAAACCCTGACACCCTGACCGGACTCGGAGTCTGAAATTATGCGGTCAAAATAGTCCCTGAATTTAGGAGAGGCAGTTCTTTCCTGAAACAGGGTGATTTTCCTCTTGTAAGGGCCTCCGTCTGCTGTTCTTGTAGTATCGACGTTTGCAATATTCTGCGAAATTATATCCATGCGCAACGTCTGAGCCGTAAGCCCGGTTGCGCTTATATTCATAATATTAAAGAATCCCATATAAACACCTACATCTATTAATAGGAGCAGGACACGCCGCCTTACTCTACTTTATACCGGTCAACACTGAGTTTATCCTTCTGTAATTGTTCATAATGCCTTGAGCCATTGTGTCGTAACGCACCGAATTTTGGTATAAATCAACCATCTCGTTTTCGATATCGACATTGTTACCGTCTATTCGATAACTGTAGCCTGTATGTTCTACCCATATCTTCGGCACTATCTTTGCCAGATCGGCAGAACTTTTAATTTTCCCGTTGTCGAGAGCTTCCCTTAGATAGGACTCAAACTGCACGGCTTTTTTCTTGTAGTCAGGAACTTCGGCGTTGGCAATGTTGTTTGTGATAACGGCGTCTCTTGCAATCGAGGCCTGCATAGACGCGCCGAGTATATCGTTTTGTAAAAACAAGCTATCGAGTATCATAACCGGCACTCCCATCCTCTTCAATCAACTAATTTTATATTAATTGTTATAATTTGTAAACAATCATTTCAAAAATGTACAAAATTCGACGATTTTTTTCAAAACAATCGGCACTTCGGGTTTTTTCGCACAAAATAAACGGTATCCGATATGTTTTTACCATAAAACAGCGCTTTTTGCACAATACCGGCCTGCAACATAATGAGGAACAACATAATATAGCGTTTTCGCTGTGTTTTGTTGCCGAAGTAATAGTTTCTCCGGTTCTTCCAATTTATATTATACACACTGATATCAAGTCTATTCGCACACAGTATAGACTCGCCCGCGTCAAACGCAAAACAAATGACTATTCGACAGCTTGAGCTTCCCTGCCCCGAGTCGTATAGTCACAAACCATCCATGATAGCCGTGCAGTACGAACCCGCACTGCCGTCTGCTATTAAAATCGGCTAAATCGTGAAAAACATTAGCCAATTTTTAAAAGACGGCGACTATTCATTGTAATTGTCGTTTAATCCGCACTTTAGCCGGCAGCTTCGCTCTTTTTCAACAACCGCACGTTTTTTTGGCCCTAAGCTCCGTCCTGTACTCCTTGCTCCAATAACACAGGAATGCCCTCGGCAAAAAGAATATTGTCCTGACTACCCAGTCGATAGCCATGGCCGACCAGATACCCAAAAGCCCCCAACCCAGATAAACGCCGAGAAACCATGAACCTGCGACTCTAAACGTAAACATTGATATAACCGAGATTACCATAGTATAAAAAACGTCTCCGGTTGAACGAAGCATTTGCGCTCCGACAAAAGAACCCGGCCAAAAAACCGGAACCAGCACAAGGCACAGCATAATCGACTTTAGAGCGATTTCGTTACAAACATCGCTTTGATTATACATACTTATAAACCCTCCGAGAAACGGCAGGAATATAAGCTCACCCAAGAGCAGGACACCGACTGTCGCCAATACCATAATAACCATAGTTTTTCGCACGTCCGAAAACTTTTTCGCTCCAAACTGCTGACCTATAACGGGCATTGAGATCGTTAGCATGGTTCCGCCCGGTATGTTCGTGATGCTGAATGCGGAGTTGACCAATGCGTTCGCGGTTATAGACTCCGTGCCGAAGCCTTTTAGAAATACCGCGACGACAAGCTTGCCGCCCGTAAACAAAAATTGGTCTATACCGGAGGGCACGGCTATTCTCAGAATTTCTTTCAAAAGCTTTCCGTCAAGCCTTAAAGTGAATTTCGGTATATGCACAATAAACTCTTTATGCGTTATATGCCACATCAAAAAAACAGTCGTTGAAACCCTCGCGGTAAGCATTGCGATACCCGCGCCGTAAATACCCGCTCTGAACACCTGTACAAGCAGGATAGATATGACAATATTAATTACGTTCGCAATAATCGCTGATTTCATCGGCGTTTTTGAATCCCTTGCAGAACGAAAAATTCCCGAAAGCGTTGTCGAAGTCGCAAGAAAAGGATAGGAAACGGCAGAAAAAATAAAATATGCAACGGCCGCGTCAAGTACTTCATTGTCCGCTCCGCCAAAGAGTATGTATATTATCGGTTTGGCGAGCACCAAGCAAACTATTGCCAGGGCTGTAGAAAAAACGACGGTCATGCTTATAGCCTGACCCGCCGAACCGGATGCGCCGCGGCTGTCGTCCGCGCCGAGTTTTTGCGACACTATCACGGCCGCGCCGCCTCCGACCGCAAGCAAAACGCTTGCTATGACCGCGTTTAAGCTTTCAACCAGGCCAACCCCCGATACGGCGTACTTTGAAACAACCGCCATAACGAGCGTTGACACGAAACCGACCGATACTGTTAAAGCCTGCTCTATAAAAGCCGGCCAAAATAAATCTATATATTGTTTTCTGCTGAACAATGCCGCCTCCGTCAGATTTATATCTTCTCTACCCGCGCCACACCGCCGATTCCGCTTATCGAGTCCATCAGCGCGAATATGTCCGTGTTTCTTGCCAAGCTAAGCGACATCCTGAATGTCCTGTTCCCCGTCTCACTCAGGTTCGTGAACTCCTGCTCGTTTATTTTAATCGAGCGGCTCCCGAGCAAAAAGGAAATTTCGCCTATAACCTCAGGTTTATTAACCGTTTCTATTATAATATCAAGTACCTGATAATGTTCGTCGAGCTTATAGCTGATTCTTGTGAACAAAAACAGTGTTATCATTATCAGCACCGTTGTTAAAACGGCGCCTTCATAAAACCCGGCTCCCGCGGCAAGCCCGATACAGGCGACACTCCACAGTCCGGCCGCAGTTGTCAGCCCTTTTACGCTTGTTCCGAAGTTTATTATCGTTCCCGCTCCGAGAAAACCGATTCCGCTGATAACCTGAGCTCCGAGTCTGAACGGGTCGGGTGTTACGCCGAAACGCGCGCCGTAATCAACTGCCATATATTCGGTCAGGCACATTATAAGCGACGCCCCCGTACAAACAAGTATATGTGTACGGAACCCCGCAGGGCGGTGCTTTGACTGTCGCTCCAGTCCGACTGTGCCGCCGAGTACCATAGAAACGCTTAACCGCAAAAGCAAAGTCAAAATATCCATAGCCGCCTCCGTTTCCTGTCGGGTCATGTTTGAAATAGGTTGGCAGTGTTATGTTCTAGACCGTGTTTGAAAAATCATAATGATTGTTCACTTTAACCAAATAACAATGGAAGCTAAACAAACGAACCCAGCAAATGTGTGAGCCAATTTATCATATCGAGTGGCAATGCGGCGGAAATTCTTAAGGCGCAGAAAGAAATTCTCCACCAAATGGCGTT
>JAVBOO010000019.1:0-45074 GCA_031550435.1 Eubacteriales bacterium | reverse complement strand
TAACTATCGAATTTGCCTTTGATGATGAGCTAAAACGAGTGCTTGACTTCATAGAGAACAACAAGAATGACCTTATCATTGTAGGAGGTCAAGCGATTTAGAAAGCTATCATCAAAGTTGTGCATAAATTAGCGGTGCAGTCGGACCCGTCGGGCCTGTCGGACCTGTCGGGCCTGTCGGACCGGTCTGACCTGTCTGACCTGTCGGGCCTTGCGCTCCGTCTTTTCCATCAACGCCATCAACACCGTCTATGCCGTCCACTCCGTCCCTACCTGCCGGGCCTTGCGCTCCGTCTTTTCCATCAACGCCATCAACACCGTCTTTTCCATCAACGCCATCAATTCCGTCTTTACCGTCAATTCCATCGCGGCCTGCCGGGCCTTGCGCGCCGTCTTTACCGTCAATTCCATCACGGCCTGCCGGACCTTGCGGACCCATTGCACCGGGGTCGCCTTTGTCACCCTTATCGCCCTTGCAACAACACGGGTCATCATGTTCTTTGAGATATTTCACAAGTATAGGATACAGGTCTTCAAACATATCGCAGCAATCTCTGCTGTCGCGGCACCTTTTGCAGCAACGCAGGATTTCTTGCAGCTTCTGTAAAATATACCTCAACTCTTTATTGAGATATTTGTCGCCCTTACCGCCTTCAAAGCATTCAGGGTTCTCGTTTCCCATGAGATACTTTAGAAGATATGGATACAGGTACTCGAACATTTCACAGCAATACCTGCAATCGCAGTGACTTTTGCAGCAGTGTTTAATTTCTTCCAACTTCCGTAATAAGTACTTTAGTCCTTTATCCGGATATCGGTTCTCGTCCGAGATTATGTCTTCATACGAATAGTTCATAATTTTGGCGCTCCTTTCATATTCCGCGGAAGTCAAATGCCTATAAAATGCTTACGCGGTTACTCGTGCCGAAGTAATAGAATAGCTTCCATGAAGGACTGACAAGCCTACCATAAAATATGCGGGGGCGTTAAGTATTGTTACAGACGAGATAATCATCGGTCGAGGGAATCCTTGATGATGCTGATTTCTTCCGGCAAATGCAATGTAGGCCGGAGCGTGGGATCGTGCATCTCTCCCAAACCTTTGCCGAAGTAATAGTATTGCACCGTTACCGTATGAGACTTGCACAAGAAGGTTTTAGGAACATAGTGTAAAAGTAGAACGGTTTTGCAGCACGGAAAGGAGAAACGCGAAATGTATAACAGATTTTTTTATCGCGACAACCAAGGCCCCAATATATCGGACTACGGGCCGGAGCCTTTTGTCACGGACATAAACAGGGCGACAATTCAAAACCCGAATTTTCGCACGTCTTTGTGGACAGGCGGACATCTTCAGATGACGCTCATGAGCATACCCGTCGGCGGAGAGATAGGACTGGAATCTCATCCGGGGCTTGACCAATTTTTGCGTATCGAAGACGGTATGGGTCGAGTGATGATGGGCGCGAACCCTGACCGCCTGAACTACCAGACAAACGTGCGAGCCGGATTTGCAATTTTTATTCCTGCCGGAACATGGCATAATCTTGTCAACACGGGGAACAGGCCGATTAAACTTTATTCGATATATGCGCCGCCACAGCATCCGCACGGCACCATACACAAGACAAAAGCAGATGCGGAAGAAGCCGAGGGGCATCAGATTTAGGCAATAATATTACTTCGGCAACAAAATATAGAAAAACGCTATGTTTTGCTGTTCCCTCACTTAGACGCGGATGCGCCGTACCTTAGCGCATCTGCTCTGCCCAAGTAGTCGCGTAAATACTTTATGCGGTATTTAACTTCCGCTGTAATATTATCACTGTGCGAAAAAAGAAGCAAAAAAACGCTGGAATAACGCCCTACCGGCGCTTTTTTGCTGGCAGTGTTTTGGAAAAGTTCTTTTTGGGGGGGGTAAGGGGAGTGGTTTGGAGGGGAGGTAATACGGATTGTGGGTATTTTTTATCTTCTCTTGATTTTAAGTATTCTAAGTCTTCACGAAGTTTTTCAGCGGTGAGTCCGAATAAATACAGTATTGATGACAGTAATAAAGCTAACGGTAAAACCATGATCATTATTATGATTACAAATAGTAAGCATGTATCCGAAACTTTTAACTCAGAATTTTTTATCGGTATTCCCGAACGAGAATTAATCACTGGGAGAATTATTTTTGCCCAAATGCTCGTAAAAGGCTCAAACACTTTACGAAAATACACTCGCACCCTGTTATCATAAGTGCACTTTATTGCCCAATCTATTCCGTCATTGCAATTTATGTGATATTTATCCAAGAGCTTACGTAGTTCTTGGATATCGTTTGAGTTATAGTTTTCATATCCGCTCTTTAGAGCTCTCTTCGACTTTATTGTTTGAATGGCAGTTCCAATAAACTCAATAACTAACAACACAAAAACTGTTGATAATATCACTATTGATTTGTATGGCTCACTTGCAATTAAAATTGTACAAGAAAATGCAACTATAATAAGTACGGCTAATGTATAAAAGACAATATCAACGATGTCCGGTTTTTTTTTGTTATTCTTGCGAATATTTTTGTACTCCATAAAGAAAAGATCAAACATTTTATGGCACCTGCTTTCATTTTTTTGTTAGTATTACTTTAGCGTAACATACTTTTAATGCAAAAATAAATGCTGCACTGCGAAAGTTATTCCGGCGGATAACATGTATACAAGTATATTGATGAAGATTACGAGAGTCAATACTTAGTAGGATTATTTTTTTGCTGTGGCTTAGCCCGACCAAAACCTCAGTCACCATCCGGGATCCTGCCTAAAAGTGCGCAAAAAAAGAACCTACAGGATAGGGGTAATGTCTATCCTGCAGGTTGTTTTCACATCATGCCAAGTTTGTGAAATCTTCGGAAATACTTGCTAGTTGGAAGTGTTGGAAATTGCGTACGAAGACTAAGAATTGGTCTGAGCGAGCGGCTTTCCCTTAGAAAATGGTGATTTTACATTTTCAAGGGGAAGCCGCAAGGCAATTTTTCAACATGCCTTAGTTTGTAACTTTTACGGTTATGAATCTTGTCAGTGTTTCGTACGGTGTCGTAACTTTTAAGGTAATGACGACAGTCCCGGCGGATATTGCCTTCACAAGTCCGTTTTCATCGACTTCGGCAATTCTGCTGTTCGACGATATCCAGACGAATTCAGCAGGGGCATCCGTAAACGCGTTTTCGGGTGTAGAGCTTGCGCCAAGCTGAAGCGTGTTTCCTTTTTTAAGGTTTGTAAACGCACTTGCGTTGAGTGTTACATCCTCGGCTCTAACCCAAGGCTCGATTTCAAACGTGTCGCTGAGTGTGACTCCTCTGTAGGTAACAAACACTTCAACAGTTTGGAGTGCGGTCGTTTTTGTCAAGGCATTGAAATCAAAGTGCGCCGATTCATAGTCACAGCTGAAATCCGTTGTCGGGAGGGCAAGTTTTTCTCCTCCGTCTATGGAGTATTCAAGCGTGAAATTACGTTCCTCGGGCAAATAATAGTCAGCTTTTTCAAGCGTTATGTCAATAGTGCCGTTTTCGGCGTCAACCGCGGAGATGGAGGGAGCGTTAACAACAGTGTCCTTCGTGATGATGTAAACGTAACCCGTGTCTGTTATTACATACATTTTGAAGTCTTCGTCCTCAAAAATGCTCGTGTCTTCAAAATAGAGCGTGTTTCTTCCGGTATAGTTCGCTCTGGGGATGTACTTATAAACAGAGGTGTTTGCTCCTTCAAAAACTTCGGGCTCCGTAATATAGGCAATGTTACCGTCCAGCTTGCTGATGATGTCGCTGTGTCCCGGGGCTATAACTTCATAATAGCCGCTGTCTGCGGTTTCAATGAGCTTTGCTTCTATTCTCCTTGTCGCGTGCAAACCCGCGTTTTCTTCCTTTTCCTTTACAACATAGACAACGCCGTTAGTCCAAGCGGTTAAGAATTGGCTGAGTTTATATTCGCGGTAAACCGTCGGGTTATCCGCGGCCCATGCGTCGTTGCAGATTATATAATCAACGCCGTTTTTGTTTACGAAACCTCTTATGACAACAAGGTGTCCGTTTGTCGTTCCGTAGGCACCCTCAAGATAGTTTGAAGCGCCGGGATTTGTTGAGTATTTAACACTTGCTCCGACGGCGTAGCCCTGAGCAATGTATTTTTTAACGCCGGTGATGTCGGTGTAGTCAACATAAGATTTAAATCCGTATGAACCGGCTGAGGCCATCGCGAAAGCCCAGTTTCCAAAGCCGTTATAAACAAAGTCAAAAAGGTTTTGCGCAACTTCCTCGGGCAAACGTTTCAGCTCGGGGTCGCGTGCGTTCATAAGCATTGTGACCGTTGTAGGGCTGCAAATGCTTCCCGCGTTTCTCGGGTCTCTTACAACCTGAGAATACCGGGGAATCTCAAGATTTGCCTCAAGATTTGTTACATCGATATCGCAGCGGTAGTCCTTCGGTATAGCCTGATTCGGAAGGGTGTTTTTCATGGTGCCGTGCAGATATCTCAAAACGGGTGTAACCGCCGGGTCGTCGGAGTGCAGAGTAACCTGAAGCTGTACTTTTTCGCCGGTTTCGCCTCTACTGCCTTTAACCGTGAATTCGTCTGTGGCCATCTTTACGAGCGCGTCAGAATTTGTTGTTGATGCCCTTTGTATAAACGGGCTCCATTTTCCCCAGGAAAGGTAAGAAGACCAGTCCTGAACCCATTGCGTGCTGTTCATGTGGTTTACAAGGGCTCTGGCTTTAACTTCGACCCAAGTGCCCTCAGGGGTGTCGGAGTTCCAGGACATAACAAGATATTCGAATCTTGCCGTGTCGATTATTCCCGACGTGTATGTACCCTCGGTTGCGCCGTCGGCAAGTCTAAGCGCTCCGTCTCCGATTGTGTTATCGATTTCAAGGTTCGTTAATGTGCCTGACGCGAATTCGGCGCCCGTGCCGACCTCAAATTCGTTTCCGAAGGCCACAATCGGCTGCGAAGCCTCGGCTTTGACGTTTATGGTTCCGCCTATCCCTATGTTTACGCTGAAGGCAAGAATTGCCGCTGTCATAAAGGCAAACATTTTTTTCATTATCCATTCCTCCTACAATATGTATTTTAGTGCCAAGCCTATAAATCCGGTCATTTCCGGAAAATGAAAAGACTTACAAACATACGGTCAGAATAGAGTTTTTTCCTTTAAATGTCAATAGTAAAAACAACCATAACAATCGCCTTTCTACTGTTAATTTTTGCTGATTTACGTTTTGCACAGTAAAAAGCCGAGAATATCGCGGTTAAATATTCTCGGGCTACGTATCATTATACTTGGGATTCGTTTTTGCCGGGAGCTTAACCCGGACTTGCATGACAAAAAGTTCAACGGGGCTTACTTTTAACCCGTATTCGCCTGTGAGGGTTAGTTAAATGTCGGGATTGCCAGCAATAAAGATATTGCCAGACTGATAAGCCCGCTGATCATGAAAACCGGATCTATTTTCTTTTTCTTTTTTTCATCGGATTCGGGTGCGTCGGCCTTTTTTTCGTATTTTTTCATATTATTGCCGGGGTCTACCGTGTTATTTCTAAGAAATCGAGAGTTGCTGCTTCGAAAGATAAATGCCACGCCGGAGAAAACCTCAAGCATACCGATGATTTGCACAGCGGTAACGGACAGAAGGGCGGCGGCGGTCATAAAAAAACCGTTCGATAGTATGTTAACCGCTTTTTCGCCGGGGCTAAAAATCCAAACTGCGGCAAATATCACCACAGCGATAATTGATATAATAATAAATTTTGTGTTTTTTTTCATTGTGCTTCTCCTAGAATAAAACTATTACCGCGGAAGTTAAATACCGTACAAAATATTTACGCTTTACTCGTGCCGAGCAGACACGCTTGGATACGCTGCGCTGCGAAAAATTTGAGTTTTATACCATTGTTATTATTTAAACGGCGCGGCATGATTGCCGCGCCGTACTTCTCGTCTGTGATGCCGATTATTATTCGGCGCTGTTTTCGTTTACTTCCTCTGCTTCCGAATCGGTTTCGTCTTCTTCTCTCGTGAAAGAATCGCCTTCGGTGCTTAAAGCGGCGTTTTCATGTTTAAGCGGCATAAGAGATTGGATGGCTCTGCCAATACCTGCCAGACAGACGGCATAGAACAAGTACGAACCGCAGTTTTGCATATAAAACGATATAATATCATATTCGTTGTCTTTGAACACAAGTGTTCCGTTGTCAAACAAATCTTTCAGGTATACATAGGTATGGTTAAATGAATAGAGCGTGTAAAACAGGAACAATGCTGCGACTACATAAAATACAATACTTACAACAGAAAGCTTCCTTTTCATTAGTTTTCCCCTCTCGTTTGTTACTACAGCCGTATAGCTTGAGAAATAATGCGAAACAAGCCGCAAAATCACGATTCTTTAATGCGGCCGGTCGGCGCGCGCTCGAGCAAGCTTTTATTATACGACTGTAACCGTTGTTATTATATCATTTTTTTACTCAATGTACAGGATAAAAAGTAAAATTAACAAAAAGTTAATATAAAGGGCCGGAAACACGGATAAACAGCCCACTGTTGATCTCCCGGTTAAACCATGCGGTTTAATCGCCCTCTTATAAGTTATTCGTACCACAGATCTCCCTTTGCGTCTCCTCCGAGCCGAACGGATTTTACTCCGAACTTCTCTCTTATATTGTCTATGGCTGTTTCAAGCCGTTCCTGGCGAAGTCTGTCCGCCCTCTTTATCTCGTCGAACAGTGTTATCTGTTCCACTATATCGTCGCAGGCAACAAGGTTGCTACCGGTGACGGTCAAAAGTCTGATGGGTGCCTGCGGGTTCCAGCAGCCGTCAATTATCTCCGTACATGTAGAGATAAGCGTTTTCGCGGTAAACGTCGGCACAACGAGCGTTTTTTGTCTGGAAATCGACTTGAAGCCGGGGTCTTTTATAGTCAGTGTAACGGTCTTGCATTTTACGCCGTGCTTTCGCATTCTTGCCGCTACTTCGTCCGCAAGTATCGTAACTCCCGAGATAAAATCATCTCTGCCGATAAGGTTGCGCGAGAACGTCATACCGTTGCCAACGGATTTTGCGCCTGCCTCTGTCGAAAAAGAATGTACTATACCTCCGTCCAGACCGTTGGCGTAATCATGTATAACGGCTCCGGCTTTGCCCATCCGGCGTATAAGGGCTTCTTTGTCGTACTCGGCTATATCCCGTATTGTTTTCACGTTTAGCTTTTTGAGTTCTGCCGTCGCCGATTTTCCGACATATAAGAGGGCGGATGCGGGAAGGGGGTAAACTATATCCTTGTAGTTTTCGCGTGTAATTTCGGTTATCGCGTCGGGTTTTTTGTAGTCACTTCCGAGCTTTGCGAAAATTTTGTTAAAGCTGACGCCTATAGAAACCGTGAGACCTGTTTCTTTTTTTACGGTTTTTCTTATAGCTTCGGCAATGGCTCTACCGTCTCCGAACAAATGCCTCACGTTTGTAACGTCCAGCCAGCTTTCGTCTATACCGAACGGCTCGATTATATCTGTGAATCTCTCGTAAATAGAATTGACGATACGAGAGTACTTTCCGTATTCCCTGTGTCTGGGAGGGACGATTACGAGCTCGGGGCATTTATTCATTGCGGAGCGGACGGTTTCGGCTGTAACTACTCCAAATTTTTTTGCAAGCTCGTTTTTGGCGAGTATTATCCCGTGCCGTGTATAGGGGTTCCCTCCGACTGCCATGGGCACTTTTTTAAGCTCAGGACTGAAAATGCATTCAACAGAGGCAAAAAAACCGTTGAGGTCGCTGTGAAGTATGACTCTGTCGCCCATGATTGCCTCCTTTCAAGAAATAACGCCGCAAACCCCGGATAGCTTACACAGTAAACGAAAGCCAACGACGCTCGAAAGCCTTTTCGGGCTTGTGTCGTTGGCTTGTGAACTTTCCGCGGATATCCCGCTAAAAGTGTAGTTCCGGCAGCAATAAGCTATGCCGTGTTTTGCTATCTGGTCAATATCATTTCGACGATCAGTTCTTTTGGCATAACTTGTTTATGGCTGATTCTGATTGTGCCCTTAAGCGTCTTATAGTCCGTAAGTCTGTCTGCAAATTTTTCGATACATTCCGATCCGGGATAAATCCCGATATGGTCTTTGTAAGCCGCAAACTGCAAATAGATTTTTTTGTCTATATAGAACGTGGGCATGTCCCAACTGATTTTTTCTTTCACGCAGGGCACGGTATCATGCACGAGCTTGCGAAGTTCGGAAAGCCTGCTTGTAATGTTTTCCGGGAAAAGCTTCATGTACTCGTCGACAGTCGTTATTTTAACAGTGGTGTCCATTTAATCCTCCGAGATGATAATTGCTTGTTATTACTTTGTCAACAAAACATAGCGAAAACGCAATATTTTGTTGTTCTCTCGCTTAGACGCGGCTGCGCCGCATTGGAGCGTGTAACAGCGAGTGTTACAGCCTTATATCAACGAGCATTCCGCTCTCGATAAGCCCGAAAGTGTTTTCCGAGTATGACCCGATTTTGTAGTTATAATAATAACCGGGATTTTTAAAATCCATATGTACGGATAAAGGCTTCTGCAAGAATTCTTTGACACTGTTCATAATTGAGCGGCCCGCCTGGCTGACTTGCTCCAGCACGGAACGCTCGTCGAAGTTTAAACGCGCTTCCAAGCTTTCTTTATTCACTGACAGTTTTCCGGTTTCATCGCTTATCAGGAGTTCGGAGCTTCCCGTGATTTTTGCCAGAAAATCTTTGCTTTTTGCCATAAGATCTTTCAGCGTTGCGCTGTGATGTTGCTTGTCGGAAAAATCAGAGAGATTGTTATAAGCTTCGGCAAAGGCATCCAAGTCCTCAGTTAGCCATGCCTTGGCCTCGTCTTTCCCTTCTTCAAACGAGATATCGAAGAAGTCTTCAGCGTTTCTTGTCAAACTTGCCGCCGCGCCCCTCAGGCTTACGATACCTTTGGAAAGTGCTGCGGCGTACTGCACGGTGTTTTTAACCGGCGATTTGTTTAAAAGTACGGTTCTGTCGGAAACATACGAAAAACCTGATGTGCTCGGTTCTTTTATCGCCTCGTCTTTTTTCGCGGAGGAAACCGATGATGATTTTGTAGTCAACAAATACGGCTTATAGTAGTTCGTATAATAGAAATTCGTCAACATGATTTTCCTCCTTTCGAAGAAAGAGTTTAGCAAGCTTTAACTCGCACGGCTTACAAAAAAATTACGTTTGATTGCGGCGCTCATAAAGTTGAATCCGGCAAAACGAGCAAGCTTGTTTAGTACGCCTTCAACTTTATTCACTATATAGCACATTATTATACTATACGAGCTTACCAAAATCAACCGCTTTTTCCGAAAATTCTATTTTGAGCTGTCTGCCGCATTTTTTGAGTTTTTCGATTTCGGCAGGGATAACAATAGATGCGGAAACTCCGCGAGTACCCATTCTTCCGCATCTGCCGGCCCTGTGAATATAATCCTCGGTCCTGTTTGGAAAATCCAAATTTATTATATGTGTGACTCCTTTAACGTCAAGCCCTCTCGAAACAAGGTCAGAAGCAACAAGTACGTTTATTCTTCCGGAAGCAAAATCAGCAGCAGCCTGCGCTCTTTCCGCTTTTTTAACTTCGCCGTATATCGGTGCGGATTTTATCTTGTGGAAATTAAGCTTTTCACAGACTGCGTTGATATGATACGGTGAATTAACGAAAACAATGGCTTTTTCGACACCCCTTGTGTGAAGCAGCTTTCTGAGCGTTTCGAACTTGTTTCTCAGTTCGCACACGATATAGATATGCTCAATCGTATCGGGGATCATGCATTTTCTGAGGTCTATGAAAACTAACTCGGAAAACACCGCAGCTCTGTTCCTGTCGTCATCGTGAATCGAGGCCGAAAACATTAGCAATTGTCTGTCTTTTTGCGTCTTTTTTATGACGGCGCTAACATCGCCGATAAAATTATCTTTCAACAGCCGGTCTGCCTCGTCCAGCACTATTTTCTTGACAAAATGCAGGCTTAGTTTTTTCATTTCGACAAGTTCGAGTATTCTTCCGGAGGAACCGACTAATATTCTCGGTTTTTGTTTTATTGCCTCAAGCTGCCTGGTTATGTTGGCCCCACCTATAAGCAGCGCCGATTCGATACGGCTCTCGGCAGGCAGGTTTGAGTTCAGCAGCTTAAGCTGATTATGAATTTGAGCCGCAAGCTCATGAGTAGGCGCCAGAACAAGGCACTGCGGGTTTTTGTTTGTTTTGTCGATGCCTTTAAAAAGCGGAAGCAGGTATGAAAGGGTTTTACCCGTTCCCGTCTCGGAGCAGGCCAAAACATCCTTGCCTTCCTCGATTAAAGGCATAACGGTATTTTGTATGTCGGTCGGAGTTACTATCCCCTGTTTTTTTAAAGCGCTCTCAATATCAGCGCCAAACATCTGTAAAAAATCCAATATTATCCCTCAATCTATAAACAATCTTTCAATACTCTAAAAATATTGGCAAATGTAATCTTTTCTATGTGACTGTCGGAGCAACCGCGGCGCTTAAGTTCGTCAAACAGCAGGTACATATACGATGTATCGCGTATTTCAAGCTCGCATGATATGCCGTCCAGGTCGGAACCGATGGCGATGCATTCTATTCCGCCTATATTAATCATGTGGATCATGTGGTCGGCGATTCTTGTAACCCTGCTGAGATTTTCTTTTCCGGGGTGCTCGTCCAGAAACTCGGCAGCAAAATTTATCCCGATTACGCCGCCGCGTTCGGCGACAGTCTTGACCATTTCGTCTGTAAGATTGCGTATATGAGGGGTAAGTGTTCTGCTGTTCGAGTGTGAAGCTATAAACGGCTTTTTTGATATTTCGGCGACATCGCTGAAACTTTTATCCGAGAGATGCGATACATCGATTATAATGCCAAGCTCGTTCATGTATTCGACTGCCTGTTTCCCAAAGCTTGTAAGCCCGGTAGCGTTGCGCTCCGGATCTTTGGATACGCACATGCCGAAACAATTAGGCGCGTTCCAAGTCAAGTTCATCAGCCTAACGCCCAAATCGTGAAAGTGCTTTATATTTTCAAACTTGTTATCGGCGGCTCTTCCGTCTTCGATTGAAAGCATTGCAGACATTAGCCCGTTTTTCCTGTTAGTCTCAATGTCGCAAAAGTTTCCCGCAAAAGCGATCAGTCTGCGGTTTTTTTCCAGCTCGGAGTGGAAAAATCGAGCAGATGCGTTGATATAATCCATCGCGGTGGTTTCTTGCAAAGTTTGGTCGAAAAAAGAACCGCGTTTTAACTTTGCAAGTTCTTCGGGAGTTGTAACGAATATGGCAAAAAATCGCCCGAGTGCGCCGCTCTCAGCCATTTTGTTAAAATCCACGCATAATTCGTTACTTGCCAGATTGCCTTTGTCAAAGTCCTCCGACAAACGATATATGGTGTCGCAGTGCAGGTCAAAATACATTTTTCCTCCGGACAAACAGTTTTTGATTATTATTGAGGTGACAATCTGAGCATTCGCTAAACTTGTCGCGTCAATCCCCATTAGACCCGCAGGGCAGGTAATAGGGGGTGATTAAACCGCAGGGTTTAATCGGGGGATCAATTGCCGATAAACCATTTATTCATATCATAGTATAGACCGTTTCGCCGGTTTCCGTTGCAGCCGTAGATATCTGAGGCTGTCAGAAGAACGTCTTCCCTGAAACCTATTCCGATTATCGGAAGCTCATCGGTAAGCAGCTTTTGCAGGTCGAAAAAAGCTCCTTTGTATTCGGCTTCGGTTGAGGCCGTGTCAATAAGCCCCAAGAATTCGTCCGCCTTCTCGCTTTTAAAATCACAGTAGTTTTTTCCGGTCAAGGCCTCTTCCGACGAAAGCATAAAGCGCAAATCAGGCTTTTTGTCGGACATAAGTATACCACCGATAAATACATCGTAATTTCTTTCGGAGAGCAGGGCGGTGTAGTCATCAAAACCGACACCGTTCAGTTCAACGCTGAACCCGATTTTTTCAAGGTTTTTCTCTAGTTCTTTTGCAACTCCGGCTCTCGCATCGTTTTCTGTATTGTACAGTATGTTGAAGCGCAGGTCTGATTGCACCTTATCGCCGTCTGCCCCGGTTATAACTTTTTCATAGATATTATCACCGTTTGTATCTCTGAACCCGCAGGAATAAAGAAGGTTGTTGGCGCTGTCGAGTGAAAACGAGGGAAGAACCGCTGCCGGGTTGTACAGGTACGAGTTCGGACGTATCATGGCCGGAGCTTTTTGCGCACAGTCAAGATATACCTTTGAGATTATTTCTTCGGCCGGCAGGCACATCGCTACCGCGCTTCGCACCTCTTTCAGAGCGAACAGCGGCCTGTTCAGGTTAAAACCGATAAAGTCGTAATAGGTCGACGGGTATAGATTAGCTTTTGAGTTTATCCTTCCGAGCAGGCTGTTCATCTCGGAGATGCCGCAAACCGCCGCGTCAAGCAGAGAACGCTCAAATGCCGTTATATCGGTTTCGGCATTCTTCGTGATAATCACATGCAATTTAGAGATATACGGTTTTTCGCGCAGAGACTTTTCGTTTGCGGCCAGTACGAGCTCTTGAGAAGGGGTATATGACAGGAAACCGTAAATACCGTTATAGACCGGAAACTGCGCCGCTGATTTTTTTACGAGCAAGTCGGGTATGGTCATGTTGTTCGGTATCATAGGGAACATCAAGTCATACAAGAGCCCTTGCAAAGGTTGCTTAAACGTAATTTGCACAGACAAATCGGACAGCTTTGTAAAACCTTCGATGTTGTTGATACAATGCTTATACAGTGCCGTCTCCGGAGCAAGCGCAAGCGTGTTTAAAGAATAAATCAGATCATCCGCGTCTATCCCAGCATCGTTACTCCAGCTTAAGCCGCTTTTGAGCGCTACGATAACACTCATATTGTCGGCGGAAATGTTTGCGTAATCGACAAGGCAATCGTTGATGACAGGCTTGAGGTTTTCGTTGTATATAACAAGAGGCTCATACGCGAGCAGTAAAATATCACCGACTGTCGCATCTTCGTTTATCAGCGGGTTCAGTGTTTTCGGGAGCCTGGAGGATATAGAGATACTGCCGCCCTCAGCCGGTACGGGAGCTTTTACGGCAGGCAAAGAAACGACTCCTGCAGGCTCAGTCGGCTCCGGTTCCGGCGAGACATAAGGCTGCAATGACGAGCAGCCGGTGAGAGTTAAAAACAGTACAAACAACAGCACTAATATTTTTTTCATCAAAAGACCTTTCAATCGCGATTATTTGTTGCTCAGATCCAATATAACCGAGTAGATTTTTTCTCTTTTTCTGACTCTTTCGATATAGCGTCTCGTCTCGCCGTAGGGTACTGCGTCGAGCGTTATGCCGTCTTTTGAGTATTTCGGATCTTGCAGCCAGCGCGATACGTTTCCGCTTCCGGCGTTATAGGCAGCAAGAGCCGTGTCCATGTTGCCGTATTGGTCAAACAGTCTGGAGAGATACCAGCAGCCCAGCCTAATGTTAAGCTCCGGCTCGTTTATCCTGTCATAACTGTATTCGGGAATCTCAAGTATTTCCGCACCCCAGTCCGCAGTCATCCGAACAAGCTGCATGAGTCCACCCGCGCCCTTGTAGGACTCGGCAGAGCTTTCGAACCTGCTTTCGGAGTGTATAACGGCGCAGACCAAAACAGGGTCAAGCCCAAACTCGTCCGAATATTTTCGTATTACATCGATGTATTTGAGAGGGTACAATGTTGTCACGACCAGGTAAGCGAGGTATATGAGTGCGGACAGCGTAATCAACGCAGCCGCCGCTTTAAAAAAACGTTTGTTTTTTGTGTTGACCATCCACGGATCTCCTGCGCTTATTTCAAAAATTTTAACAGCTCTCTATCAACCCGCGCTTCGAGTTCTTCTCTTGTTCCGGCATTGTATATAACAGTGTCGGCATGTTTCAAAAGAGCGCTGTAAGGTGTTTGGGCGTTAATTCTTGCCAGTGCCTGCTCATGGGTATAGTTATTTCTGGAAAGAAGGCGCTTAACTCTTGTATGCGTATCCGCGAAGACAAGCCAGACGCTGTCGCAGTAAAACTGCATATTCGCCTCTATAAGAAGAGGTGCGTCTATTACGCAAAAAACATGTGTTCCCTCGGCTTCAAGCTCTTTAAGCTTTTCGAGCGTGTACTCTTTTACATGCCTGTGAGCTATCTCTTCAAGAGCCGAAAGCTTGGCTTTGTGGGAAAAAACCTTTTCTCCGAGAAGAGAGCGGTCGATTTCCGAGTCTTCGTCCAGTATTGCCCTGCCGAAAACGTCGATTATTTCTTTATATGCCCGGTTGCCCCTAAGCATGTTATAATGGTTTATTTCGTCGGCATCGAGTATATAACCGCCGTGCAGGCGCAAAATGCCGGATACCGTGCTTTTGCCTGAGGCAATACTGCCGGTCAAACCAAGTACTTTCATAAAACAACTCCCGGAATGCGCCTTTTTAGTGCGCCTCATACCAACTTTTTCCGCGCTTAACTTCAACATCGAGCGGAACAGAAAGTTTTGCGGCGTTTTGCATTTCGTCAGCGAGCAGTTTTTGAACCTCGCAGATTTCGCCGATGTCGGCTTCAACCAGCAGCTCGTCGTGTATCTGTAAAATCAACCTTGAGCGGAAACCACCGTCAACAAGCCTTTTGTGTACTCTGACCATGGCGATTTTGATTATATCGGCGGCACTGCCTTGAATCGGCATGTTCATAGCGATTCTTTCACCGAATGAGCGGGTGTTAAAGTTCGGGGACTTAAGCTCGTGTATATACCTTCTGCGTCCGAAAATCGTCTCGGCATAGCCTTTTTCTTTTGCAGAGGCGACAGCATTGTCCAAATATGTTTTTACGCCGGGATATTTCTCAAAGTACCCGTCTATATAGCTTTGCGCTTCTTTCATGCCGATTTTCAGATCCTTGGAAAGGCTGAAAGCGCTTATGCCGTAAACTATGCCGAAATTTACGGCCTTTGCCGCAGAACGTTGTTCCTGCGAAACAAATTCCTCAGGCATCCTGAAAACCCGCGCGGCTGTAATTCTGTGTATATCCTCGCCTTCGCGAAACGCCTTTATAAACGTTTCGTCTCCCGAGATATGAGCGAGTATTCTAAGCTCTATTTGAGAATAGTCCGCATCCAGAAATACGAACGACGGGTCGGACGGTATGAAAATTTTTCGCAGCTCGCGGCCGATTGCGGTCCGTATCGGTATATTTTGCAGGTTTGGCTCAGTCGAACTGATTCTGCCCGTAGACGCGATAACCTGATTAAACGTCGAATGGATTTTACCGTCCGGCCTGATTTCGGACAAAAGACCGTCAACATAGGTAGACTTAAGCTTAGTATATGTTCTGTATTCAAGAATTTTGTCGACTACCGGGTAATCTCCGGAAAGTTCGGAAAGAACCTCGGCGGATGTCGAGTAACCCGTTTTGTTTTTTTTGCCGCTTTTCAGACCGAGCTTTTCGAAAAGGATAACTCCGAGCTGTTTTGGCGACGCTATGTTGAACTCTTCGCCCGAAAGCGCGTAAATCTCGCCTGTCAGCGTTTTGATTTCCGTATCGAGTTCTTTTCCGTATTCGTAAAGCGCGTCTTTGTCAATCTTTACCCCGAGTTTTTCCATATCGCGAAGCACATGCGCGAGAGGAAGCTCAATATTATGGTAGAGCCCGTGCTGCCCTGCCGACTCGATTTTTGAAGCGGTTGCGCCATAGAGCCTGTAAACCGCGTCAGATTGAGAACACGCAAACGACATGAGCTTTTCTTCATCGTTGTTAAGTATAGTGTATACAACTTTTGTCTTGTTCTTGCCGAAGAAGGCCTCGTATGAAAGCAGGCTCTCGTCCAGATATTCCAGCGCAACGTCGTCACAATCGTAGTTATCTTTTGAGGCGTTTAAGATATATGCTGCAAGCATCGTATCAAAAATAAGGTGTTTCGGCTCGATTCCGTATTCTGAGAGGCGGGTCAGCTGTGTTTTTATGTCGTGGCAGACCTTCTTGTTTTCACCTTCAAAATATGCTCTGCACAGTTCAAACATGCGCTGCTCTCCGATTTCTCCGAATATCGTGGCAAAGCAAGCCTTGTTTGGTTCGGAGGAGAACGCTATGCCGAGGAAATTGTCCTCATCGTAAATCAAAGCAAATGCCGAATAATCAGCGCTTTTAATTTCTTCGACAAGTGCCGCGAGCTCTGCCTCTGTCTTTAATATCATCGAAACTGTCGCGGGCTTCTTTTTTTCGGAAACGGTTTCGGCCCGGGCAAAAAGGGAATACATCGACTTAAAGCCGAGTTGCTGTATTTTTTCGTAGGCCTCCGCGTTAAATATCTCGGCTTCTGAGACATCTCCGGGAAGCTTCCCGATGGGCGCGTCTGTATTTATTGTTGCAAGCATCTTGCTGAAAAGTGCTGTTTCCGAATGCTCCTTAAGGTTTTCGGAAGCTTTTTTCGGAGTGATTTTTTCGGCGTTTGCGATCGCGTTTTCGACGGTCTTGTATTCCATAATTATTTTAAACGCTGTTTTCTCGCCTATTCCCGGTACGCCGGGAATGTTATCGGAGCTGTCGCCCATAAGCGCTTTAACGTCTATATATTCACGGGGCGTAACGCCGAGCTGACCAACGATGTCTAGGGCGTAGTAGTCCTCCACCTCAGTTTTATTGCCTTTTGTTTTGGGTATACGTATTTTTGTCCTGTCGGTGGCGATTTGCAGCAAATCCCTGTCTCCCGAGATTATGACAGCGTCAAGTCCGTCGGCTTCGGCGAGCTTCGCGTATGACCCGAGTATATCGTCGGCTTCGTAGCCTTCGATTTCAGTTATTTTGATATTCATCAGGCCAAGCAGCTCTTTCAGAAGAGGTAACTGGGGACGCAACTCATTAGGCATGGGCTTTCTGCCGGCTTTGTAGTCCGAAAACTGCTTGTGTCTGAACGTCGGGGCGGGCAGATCAAAAGCAGCTACAACTGCAGAGGGTCTTTCCTCAAAGTAAAGTTTTTGGAATATGTTTATGAAGCCGTAGACGGCATTTGTAAACATCCCGTTTTTATCAGAGAGCAGCGGTATGCCGTAAAAGGCCCTGTTTACAATCGAATTACCGTCAATCAGCATTATTTTGCGGTTCATATTACCTCCGGGTTGCTTTGTTCTATTTTGTTAAGCAGAAGTTTCAGCACTTGCAGATCCTCGTTATATGTTTGCATCAGTTCGCGGTTATATATTATCGCTGCCGGGTGGTAAAGCGGAAACAGCCTGTGGTTCTTGTTAAATACTATGTTTTTGCCGTGCAGCTTGCCGATGGTTACGCTGCTGTCCCGCAGCAGTGCTTTCAGTGAAAAATTACCGAGTGTAACGATTAGCTTGGGCGAAAGCAGGTCAAGCTCGCGTTCGAGGTACGGCGTGAAAAATTCAATCTCATTTCTGTTCGGGGGTCTGTTTACAAGCTGTCCGGTTTTTTCGCTTTGCTTTGTCGGGCGAACCTTTACAAGATTTGTTATGTACATGTTTTCGCGTTTTTGTTCCAAAACGCGGAGAAATTCGTCCAGATTCTTTCCGGCGCTTCCGACGAAGGGGCGAACGAGCCGTTCCTCTTCGCCGCCCGGAGCCTCGCCTATCAGCATAATAAGCGGGGAGGTGCTTCCCTCGCCCGTGACAATTACCCTGTCTTTTATGACAGGGTTGTTTTGTGCCTCAGAGCGCATTTCTCCGTATAATTTCTCGAGTTCGTTACTCATTTTCGGCAGTCTTGTCCTTCCAAAATCCACACAGACCTATAATTGTGCTTATAACGCTTCCGGTAATCAATCCGGTTACATGGGCGACATTTCCGACGTTCGGCATCAAAAAGCCGAACGCGAGCGAAGCGATAATCAGCATTATCAGAGAACCGAGACCTAACCCGTCAACAGTCTTTCCCGTAAACAAAGCGGCTATACCTACCGCTCCCGCAAGCCCGAATATCGCGCCTGAAGCGCCGACCATCACGCTGCTTGAGTCCGCTATTCCCGAGAAAAAGTTCGAAGAAAGGCCGGACAGCAAATATATGAGCAAAAAGAGAACGTGACCGTAGTGCTTCTCGCATCTCTCACCGAAAATATACAGCGAAAGACAGTTATAGCCGAGATGCATTATACCCGAATGCAGGAATATAGCCGAAAAAAGCCTGTATAAGTCTCCGGCTTCGACCAGCGACCAATTCATTGCGCCGAAACGCAGCAGGTTTACAATGTTATCCGTACCGCCGTTCATTTCGCACAATGCGAACACAAGCACATTTACGGCCATGATGGCATATACCAGGAACGGACTTCTCTTCGGTTTCAACACGGACTTATGCGCAGATTTTTCATAAATTTCACCGACAGTTGCGGCCGGTTCTGTATTCTCGTTGTTAAAGGCATCTCCGAGCATTTGACTTATATCTATAATGTTGTTTGGCTGCGCCTCGTTTGCCAACATTGTTTTTTCGCCGACAACAACGTTGTAGTACAACTCGTATACCTGCCCGAACACTTCGGGGGTGTTTTGCAGGAATTTTGCGCCATCTTCGGTTCTTTCGGCGGTAATCAGTATGCTTGTCATGATTACCATTCTGCAGTTATTGCCGAAAATAAGCTCTTCGGCATACTTCCGCAAATCGACAGAGTGTGCGTTTATACTGCTCGAGTTTATCTTACCGCCGTTATACAGTCTATACATATACAGCGCCGTGCCGATTTGCTTAAACAGCAGCAGTGCGGGCAGATCATCACTGATTTCCATGTGTTTTTGGCTTTCGGATACCACAAAGCCTTTGTCTGTAAACGCTTTTACGAATCTTTTGAAAAAATCCGAAACAGAACTCATAATCGACCTTCTTTGTTTTGAGTATGATATATCACTATACAGCCGCGGTCAAAGCGGCTGCATCTTCATGCGGCAGTTTCCTGATGAACACACGGAACCACACATATATTCCGAGTCCCCTGAGTATGCCGGTAATCGTTATGCCCCACCATATTCCGTTGAGTCCGAGAGGCGTCAGCGAGAGCAGGTAACAAAGGATGACGCGAATAAAGTTGGTCACTATGCTTACAGCAGAGGAGGGCAGTGTTTTGCCCGCCCCTCTGAAAGCTCCGGCAGATACGCTTTCCAGACAGGTAAAGAGCTGGCAGACAGACAGTATCCGCAGGTAAACCGCGCCGGCTTCAAAGAACTCTTTGTCGGTTAAAAACAGCGAAAAAATGAAGCCGCCGCCAAAATAGAGCAAAGTCGTTGTGATAACTCCCCAAACAAGCATGGTCGCGACGGATATATTATAGCCCTTTCTGATTCTTGTCCATAGGCCGGCTCCGTAGTTTTGGCCGACAAACGCCGTGACAGCGGAGCCGAAGCTGCCGCCGATAAGCCAGGAAAGAGATTCGACCTGCGAGCCGACGCGTTGCACCGTTATGGCAGACGCTCCGTAATCGGCGACAAATCTTGTTGTTACCATTGCCATTGCGGTGAAAAACATGCTTTCGAGAGAAACGGGAAGGCACTGTCTAATAATTTCCTGTATTTTTCTAAAATCGGGCCTGACAAAAAATCTATAGGTTTCAAATGGTCTGCCGCTCTTTTTAAGAGCAAATACAAAAATGACAAACACTATTGTTTGCGCGAGGGCGGTCGCGATTGCGGCTCCGGTTATACCCATATGAAGTCCAAGTATTAAGATCGGGTCGAGTATCATGTTTACGGCGAGACCGACTCCGCTTGCGATAAAGGATACTCCCGAGTTGCCGGACCCGTTAAACGTGCCCATTATGGCATAGCTGATGAACATCTGCGGGGAGGAAAGCCCGACTATCGCAAGATATTTTGCGGCGTCGGCGACAACGTTTGCTTCTTTTATGTTGAAAACGCCGATAAGCTGTTTTCCAAAAAAGACTGAAGCAATCATACACAGGATACCGAGCAGGGCAGAAATCGAAACGGCGGCATGGGAGTATTTTTTTGCCGTTTCGGGGTCACCTTTGCCGAGGTTCTGAGAAACACCGATTTCCGAGCCTGTTCGCCCGAACAGCACAAGTCCGAACGATAGCCACAAAAACATGCCGGCAGAACCGGATGAAGCGACTGACAGGCCGTTGTCTTTTAGTCTGCCGAGCCAAAACATGTCCGTCAGGTTGTATGCCATCTGCATCAGCGATGTTCCCATAATCGGAACAGCGACAAGGCTGAGCTTTTTGAATATGGGTCCATTTGTCAAGTCGTATGATCTGCTTCCTGCCATGAGTACTCCTTTAGTTTAAGGCTTGCTTAGTTGTATGATACCGCTGAGTATTTCAGTTTTTTCAGTTCGGGCACAGTGTCAAACGCTTTACCGACGGCATAAACTATGGCCGCATGTATCGGGAACTGTACCAGATTGTTTATAAGTTTTACAGATGTATAGAATTTGCTTGCTTCCTGGCCCCAAAGTATGCTGCCCCACAAGAAGTTAAGGCCCAAATATACAACTACGGTTATTATAGCTCTTGAAGCAATAACTTTGGAAACAGTAATTTTTTGCTTGTACATAAAGCATGCATATGTCAGGCAGCCGACAACTTCGCTTATGGCATAGCCGGGGAAGTACGCGCTACCGTGCGAGTTTATAAAGAATTTAACGGTGTCTACCGCAAACCCGTAAAAAATCGCGGCTATCGGGCCAAAGAGCATTGCGGTAATCGCGTTTGGTATGTACGAAATCGAAATGAGCTTTTGCTGGGGAGTGAGTTGAATCGTAAACTGATCCAGCACAACAGCCAGAGCGACCATCATACCCATGATGCAAATATTTCTGGCTGTGAAGACCTTTTTCGGATTAAAAAAGTCGGACAGACGCTGAGGGCTAAAAAAACCGCAGACATTCTTTTTTGCTGTGTTTGTGTTTTCAATTGTGCTTTTGTTTGGACTTTTACTGTTTTTCTTCATAAAAATAACCACCTCTGCTTTAAGTATTTATAGTGATTTAAGACAGGAACTATCTTAAATCACGCCAAGCATTCGCACATTTACTAATCGCAAATATGCTCATGTCCGGGCGTTTATTCGATTAAAAGGCAAGAACAAACAAGTTCATTTTAGCCGTTAAAATCGAATTCACTATACTATCAAATACCGTGTAACATAGTGGTATATCCAATATGCGACAGCGGGATGCGAAACTCGAATCGCAAGCAAAGCTTTTCGTTCCGGCGGCAACTCCCCGTCCGTCAGACACTTAACGCTCGAATCTCTACTCTGTTTATGATAGCAAGCCAAACTTCGGATTTTATGATTAATCCGCTGTTCGGCTAAAGTCAGTTTATACCGGTTTTGCGAAATTTTCAAGGTCGAAAGAGAATAATTTTTCTCGGAGAAAATAGAAGCCCAACGAGTCCGGAGCTGCGTTTTCCGGCTTCGTTGGGACGATGGGGCTTGCAAACATCTTTAATCGGCAAAAACACAACACTGTTACCGGGTGTTTTTTGCACTTCGCGGCGAAAAATTCGAGTTTAAGCGGTCGGCAAGCCGAGAATGAGCATCATTTTTGCGTTAAACCGGAGTTTTTACCTTTGTTATTGCTTTGGCACGGGTAACCGTGCAAGTATTTTATGCGGTGTTTAATTTCCGCGGCAATAGCTTCCGCGGTATTATTTGATTTTTTCGCTTGAAACTGTTCTGTAGCTTCCGTCCATACTGCATAAAATCGGCATTATCTTTCCCGCGTCGGGGAATTCAAACTGCTCGTAAATAGAGAGACAGTCGTCATCAGAATAAGTTTCCGTAACTTCGGCGAGAAACATCAAAAACCCGTTAATCTCTTTTGTTTTGATAACTTTGCACGCGAAGGTAACCGGGCAGCTTTTAATCATCGGAACATTTACGTTTCCGTAAAAAACTTCAAACTCGGAAGATTTGTCTGTATCGTTTCCGGAAACACTCCCGCAGCGCCTGAGTTTATCGGCAAGCCCGGCGGGAGGAACGTTAACTGAGAATGTCTTGTTCTTTAGTATATTCTTAGCTGTTTTATGTTCTTTGATTACCGAGACATAAATAACCGAAGGCTCGGCGCAAACCGTTCCGATTTGCCCGTGTGAGGCGAAATTAAGTTTTCCGTCATCCTCTGTTGCGATAATAACCGCCGGACATACCGGCAGCATACCAAAGCTTCCTATGTGTTTTTTCAAGACTGCTCCTCGCTTTCGTTTGAATTCCGTTAATTCTCGCCTAATCAACATTTAAGGAACTGCGTGCAACGCGTACAGGCGCTCTAAAAAGCAGGTTCGGTTTGCAGCACTTTAACCGTTAAGTCTATGCAGTCGCTTATATCGCTTAGTCTGGCGGTTTCGTTCATACTGTGCGTGTACCTTGTGGGAACGGATATAACACCGCTCGGAACGCCGCCCTTAGAAAGCGTAATCGCCCCAGCGTCTGTTCCGCCGACTTGAAGAACTTCGAACTGGTGCTTGATACCGGCTTGCTCGGCACAGCTTTTCATGTGTTTTACAAGCGAAGGATGGCAGATGACGAGGTTATCTTTGATCTTTATGCATGCGCCTTTGCCCATTTTCTGCGGTATGGTTTTGGATTTTGCCGTTTCGCTTGCACGGGTTACGTCAAACGAAATGCTGTAATCAGGCTCGATTGTATAGGCGGAAGCCTTCGCGCCTCTCAGTCCGACTTCTTCCTGAACCGTAAACACGAAATACAGGTCAAAAGCCGGGGTTGTTATACGCTTTAGGCTTTCTGTCATTATAAAGCAACCGACTCTGTCGTCCAAAGCGGGAGATACTATCTTGTAATCGTCGGAGTAGGGTGGTTGACAGTAAACCGCGACATCGCCGATTTGAACGTATTTTTCGGCCTCTTCTTTATCTGAAGCGCCGATGTCTATATACATTTTACTAAGGGTGAGTTTTGCCGGGTCATCGAGGAGTTCCGAGCCGATAACGCCTACGACGCCGTTTGAAAATATAACTCTTGCGCTGTGTATTACGTGCGGCGTGAGACCGCCGAGAGAAGCGAAGTACAGATACCCGTTTTCATCGATAAAGTTGACCATCATACCGATTTGATCGGTGTGGCCCGCAAGCATCATTTTTTTGCCCGGGCCTTTTTTATGCGCTATAAGATTGCCCAAGCGGTCTATGGTGTAATCGTCTATGTAGTCCTTGATCTCTTCCAGTATAGCTTTTGCGACATTTTGCTCCTCACCGGACGCACCTTTTATGGAACAAAGCTTCTTCAAATATTCTGTGTTCATAGTACCCTCCTAATTGTTCAGGTTTCTGTCAGCATTTCCCGGAAAACATTACAACTTATTGAGGCGATAATTAAACCATTCGCTAAACTTGTCGCCTCAATCCCCCTTAGGCCGCAGAGCCGGTATAAGGCGGTGGTTAAACCTCAGGCTTAATCGGGGGATCAATAGTTTCATAATCCGCGTAGTCGGCTATGATATGCCCGATGAGACTCACAAGATTTTCATAGTCTCGCTTATCTATGACAGAAACGGGCGAATGTATGTATCTGCTCGGAACCGCAAGCCCGATGACAGGCGTGCCGCTGTGGGCGACATGAAAATTAGCGGCATCCGTTCCTCCGGCATCTGTTCTCCTGAACTGGCAGGGAATGCCGTGCTTTTTTGCCGTGTTCACCGCGAAATCACGGTAAGGTTTCAAATAGACCGAGTTCCTGTCCCTGAGCGATATCGCGGGGCCGCAGCCGAGAGAGGTTACATGGAAGTTCTCGTCTGTTTCGTGGTCGGCGCATACAGTACCCTCAAGATTTAAAACCAGATCGGCGAATACTTGGTTGGCGGCAGTTATCGAGCCTCGCATGCCGATTTCTTCCTGGACCGTAAACACGGCGGTTATTTTTTGGCTTACATTGCTTTTGAGCAGTTCGATTATCGCAGAGCAGCCGACGCGGTCGTCAAGTGCCTTCGCTTTGATTTTGTTGTCGCCGAACTCGCGGTATTCGCTGTCAAACGCAACGTAATCACCGATTTCGATAAGCTTTTCCGCTTCGCCCTTCGAATCTGCGCCTATATCGATGTACAAGTCTTTCAGCTCGTAAATCTTAGTTCTTTCTTCCGGGTTTGTTATATGACAGGGTTTAGCCCCGATAACGCCGGTTATTCCTTTTTCGCCGATTTTAACGACTTTTGTGACCAAAACCTTTTCGTTAACGCCCCAGGACTTAAATTTTATCGCTCCGCTGTCGGTAATTTTTGCCACAACCATACCGACTTCGTCCATATGCGCACACAGTGCTATATGCTTGCCTTGAGCGCCTGAGTTTTTGACCGCTATAAGGTTTCCGAGCCTGTCTGTATACATGCTATCCACAAAACTGCCTATTTCTTGCTTTATGGTTTCGCGGACCATGTCCTCGTAGGAAGGAAGTCCGTTGACGCTTACAAGTTTTTTCAGAAGCATAAATATTCCTCCGTTTTAATGCCGTTGAAACTGCGGGCAAATTCGGCCAAAAGCCGCCCGGTTTCCTTAATGTCGTTCAAATCCACGACTTCAACGGACGTGTGCATATATTTTAGGGGAATAGAAACAAGTCCGGTAATAACACCGTTTCTCGTGACCTGCATGGGCACGGCATCTGTTCCGGACATTCCCGGTTCGACAGAAAACTGCATGGGTATGCCGGCCTTTTCTCCGGTTTCCTTTAAACGCTTATATATCCTGCGGTTTATATTCGGGCCGCAGCTTATGTCGGGGCCTTTGCCCAAAAGGGTCTCCGTATCTCCGGAGTGGTTTTCCGCTTTTGCTCCCGTAACATCCACGGCAATTCCTATGTCGGGGTTTATCGAGTAAGTTGCCGTATATCCCCCGCCGTAAGAAATTTCCTCCTGAACTGTCGCGACTATATATAAATCTACGTCCAGCTTGACATCTTTTAAGCATTCCAACGAGTACAGCAGGCTTGCGATTCCGGCGGTATCGTCGAAACATTTACCTGCGAGCCTGTTGTTTTGCAGCTCAACCGCGCTGCGGTTAATTGTTACCAAGTCTCCGATGCTGACAAGCTCTCTGACTTTTTCGGCCGGCAGGCCGACATCGACGGTAAGCTCCTCAAATGTAAGGGCGGTTTTGGCTTCGGAAGGGGAAGTTAGATGCGGCGGTTTTATTCCGATAACGCCGAAGAGTTTTTCTTTGCCGAAAACGGTAACTTCCTGAGCGGGGAGGGTACGTTTATCAATGCCGCCTATAGGTTCAAGCGTCAGAAAGCCCCTGTCGTCGATACCGATTACCATGAGTCCGATTTCGTCGGCATGGGCCACGTACATAAGCTTTGCCGCTCCGCCGCCTTTTCTAAGCCCGATAACGCTGCCGAGCCTGTCTATACTGACATCAGAGCAGTATTCTCTCAGTGCTTCGGCAATAACCTTTGCTCGTTCGGTTTCGTTTCCCGAAACACCGGTCATGTTACTCAGAGTAATCAGAAAATCTTTAATATTCAATATTACCAGTCCTCCTGTTTGCCATGTGTTTTGCCGTACTACAGTCTTTTTTTGTTATTTGCCTGTTACAAATTCTAAAATGTCTCTGATTCCGTGATAAACAAAATTAAAATATTCGGGGTTTTTGCTTAATATGTACGCGAACGGAAAGAACACGAGCAGCAAGATTTGAATTTGCTCGAAGGCGAGCATATATACTTCGTAACTCGATTCCCGGTAGCGTTTTATAAGTCCCTTCGCGTTATCGAGTTTGATCATGAATATGCGCTGTCTGTCCTCAAGCTCGAAGTATTCGGTCAAATCACAGCTTATTTTTGAGTAGGTCGGGTTAAACGAAATACGGCTGTCGTCGAATGCGCTTTCGTTGATTATAACGTCGTAATTGAATTTCAGTATTCTCGTAACTGCCGAGGTCAGTCTTTTATTGAAAAGACGGTGCTTTTTGCGCGCTGTCAGCCGTATTATCACCTCAGTATCGTCAATCAGGCTGCTCAGCTCGTTTTCAAGGTTGTTTAGCTCAACGGACTTTGCCATCATCAGCGGAGCAAGTTTTAAAAACGCTTTTTTATATTTCTGCTCATAACAAAACTCGGGATTGTATCCGGTATCGGTTTCACCGAATACTACCCCGATGCTTTCGATGTTTTCATAGGAATCGGCATAATCGCGGACATAGAATGTGCTTTTTATATAAGAAGTCGCTGTTTTTATTTCATCTTCCGAAAAATTGACAAACGAAACACAGCCAAAGCGGAAAACATAGATCTCCTTGGCCTTGCAGCCGTATTTCAGTATTTTTTCTACTCCGGAGTTATCGATGCGCACATAGTTCCGCCACTCGGCATCTTTTGAGAAGCTGTCGGGGAAAGTAATGCGCTCCGAAATCTTGTAGCATTTAAAGCGCATATTGTTCATCTTAGCAGCTCCACGACCATAATTATAACTTCGGCCAAAATAAGCAGTATAACGACGATCTCGCTGAAGGTGCTTTTTACAAGCCTGCTTGTCGTTTCCAGGCCGTCCATAACATTATTCAGAAGCTCGGTTTTTTTCGTTACTATTTCGTACCTGTCGTTAAGCTCGAAAAATTCGCTGAGCAGGTCGTAAAATTCGCCGGCCTCAAGCTTTGTCCATGTGATATCGGGCTTATCGAGTATCATTATGTAGGCTATGGTGTTGTACTGATAACGCGAAATACCTGATTTAATGGTTGCAAGTTTGCGCTCGCTCAAGTGCAGCTTGCCCTGCTGCTGTCTGTCGATTAACGGCTCGACCCGGTCAACGATGTTCATCATTTCGGTTTCGATTTTTTCGAGGCCGACGGATTTTGCGAGACAGGTTGCGATAATATCGGGCTGGTACATTTCGAACTCCGACACGATAACGTATTTGTCCGTCAGCTCGTTTTCGGCGCTGCTGTCAACATGGAGCATGTAGTCGTCAATGTACTTGAAGCCTTTTGTAATCATGTTATTCTGTATGTTTTTTATGTAAGCGAAACCGATATGCTCGTCTTCTGGTGAACAATCGGCAAAGACTATACTGCCGAACGAAAATATGTACAGCCCCTGGTTCTCGGTCACGCTCTTATTGAGGACACGGGAAAGAACGCCGCCCCTAAGGACGAGCGGTTCCTCCCATGTGTACTTCTTCGGTATTCCGCATTCCACGGCTATCGCGTTCAAGTCGATCTCGTTAACGGTCGCGTATGCTTTAAATGATATATTAACCATATTTTCACCTTCCGGTGTGTGTCTGACAAATTATGTACAATAAAGCTCGATGCATATCAAGGCTAGGGTCTCAGCGTTACATCGGGCGGAGCCTGCTCTGTCGGCGGCGTATCGATTGGCGCCTGTGTATCGATTGGAGTTGGCGTATCGATAGGTGTTGGCGTCTCAATCGGGGACGGCGTTTGAGCCGGAGTCGTCGGTTGGGCAGGCGGCGCTGTCGGTGTGTGTTGAGCTGTAGGAGGTGCGGTATTAGAGTTTTGAGGTTGAGCGGTTGCTCCCGTTCCGACGCGTACGACCGCTCTAAGCGCTCTGTAAGTACTTGTGTTAACGAGAACCTTTTCCACAAGTTTATCGTGTTCGTAAACGAGCTTGTATACATTGTATTTGTAGCCGGTTTTTGCCGCGACATCAACAACACGTTCTCCGTAAGGAAGAGCAGGGTCCGATTTTACTTCTTCGGCAGGCGGGGGGGTTGTGCTTACCAGTGAGTTCTCGAACACGAGTTTTCTTGTCGGGTCGTGTATTTCATAGCCGTAGATATTAACGACGACCTTGCCGCTTGCGGCATAGCTTTCGATTGTAAGAGGGTAGTCCGTATCGTTTTTGAACTTTAAGTCAATAGAGGGGGATGCGAGTGTGGCATCAAAGCCCCAGTCCAAGTAACCGACTTTCTGCGAATGGTTTTGGCGCTGAACGATTTCGATCTCGGATTGTAGGAGCGCGTTATACAGAGTTGAAGATACTTGGCACACTCCGCCGCCGATATCGTCAACCAGCACTCCGTTCAATATCGCTTTTCCGATCGCATAACCGTTTGCAGCCGTCATTTCTCCAAAAGCATCGTTAGTCGAAAAAATTTCGCCGGGCATTAAAATCGTGTTATCGAGTTTTGATGCGGCATTGCTCAAATTCTTCGATCTCCCGACATCGGCGGTAGAATACTTCGTCGTGCAGCTGCCGAGCAAAGAAGTCGCCTTAGAATAATCGAACTTGGAGCTTTCGGGGCTTATGTTCTTCAGAGCTACAGTAATCGGATCTGCGGATTTTTCTTTAACGGCCTTTTCTATGTCTGATAAAAGTTTGGCTGTATCGATCAGAACACCGGGCTTTCCGGGGGTTATGACGAACTCGCCGTCAACTCGCTTAAACTCCTGCTCGACAGGGGGTACTTCGACTGTTTCTTTCAGTTTATCGAGTGTAATTTTGTCGCGGTTGACTAAAGGTTCGGTCTCGAAGTTTATGCTGTTTTTCAAAAGCCCGGCAATAAGCTCGTAGCGTTCATCGTATACTCCCGTTCGTGCGTAGTTAAACGCATCATCAACAACATTTTGCACATTGAACTCGATTCCGAGCTCTCTGTAACTGTACTCCAGCTCCTTGTCGTCGGCAATAAAAGTTAGCCTGCTGTTTTTGAGTTCGGTTTCACGGAACTCGGCAATTTTCAGCACGGCCTCCTGTTTTGTGAGCCCGGAAACGTCAATACCATCGATAGAGATATTCTTATAAATCAGCTCTTCGTCAAGCATCTTCAGTATTTCGGCGTTTTCGCCGGGCATTACCGTCTCGCCGGCCTGTTCGGAGGAAGGCTCCGTTATATTGTTGTAAACGGGAGCACTCGAATCCGACATAAGCGCAAAGCCTGCGATAATTATTACTGTTGTAACTGTGGCCGCCGCGATTATGCTTAAAGTAACAACGAGGAATTTGTTGCGCGGTTTGGTATGTGAGTTTTGATGTTTGCGTGAATTCACGATAGTACCTGCTTTCAAAAAAGTTTATATGATCCCCCGATTAAACCGTGCCGTTTAATCACCCCATTACATCGGCCCTGCGGGCATAAAGGGGATTGAGGCGATAAGTTTAGAGAATGATTTAATGCAGTCTTAATAGTGATTTACAAAGTTGCAAGACGGCGGTTACCGCTAAAACAGACATGAGTTTTCGCGGTAACGCGCTACATACAGCGCCTATAACAGTATTACTTCGGCACGAGTATCCGCGTAAGTTTTTGGTGCGGTATTTAACTTCCGCGGTAATATTATTCCGCTGTTAACGTATGAAATTCATGAACGGCTTTTTTACTTTATCCGGAGCGGGAATTGCGCTCTTGGAGTATTCCATCATTTTTAGCACCCAAGCGAGGTTTCTGCCGAGGCACTCAAGCGTTGCTATGCCTTCCGCGTCCGATAACACCTCTCCGGGTTTTGCGCCGTGAACAACGTTCCAATAGCTCGAGCCGACGAGCAGCATCTCGGAATAAAGCAAATAGCTGTTTAGCTGTTCGAGAGCGGGCATTCCTCCGGTTCTCCTGGGGATGGCGACCGAAGCGGCTGCTTTGTGGCGCATACGGCTTTTGCTCTGGTAGAAAAATCTGTCCAGGAAGCATTTAAACGTTCCGTTAATGCCTGAGTAATATACAGGCGAACCCAGCACCAAGGCATCGGCTGAGTAGACTTTTTCGGAAATCTCTTTAAAAGCCTCGTCGGCAAATACACACATTCCTGCGGCAAGGCAGGCATTGCAACCGACACAGCCGACTTCCGGTTTGCTGCAGACATGTATTATTTCAGTTTCAATTTGGTTCTTGCCAAGAACATCGGCAACGGTTTTCAGCGAAAAATATGTGTTGCCTTCGCTGTGGGGACTGCCGTTCAATAATATTGCTTTCATGGTATCACCTTCGGAAAATAATATGATTACTCCAGGCTTTTATACATTGAATAGGCTTCTTCTTTTCTTGTGAACTCCCTGATCTCGAGAACCTGAACTCTCGTCAGTTTGTCGCCGAAGCGTATTTCTATAAGATCGTTTATTTTAACGTCCTGCGAAGCTCTCGCTACTTTTCCGTTTATCGTAACTCTGCCGGCATCACAGGCCTCGTTTGATATTGTGCGTCGTTTTATCAGCCTTGATACGGTCAGATATTTGTCAAGTCTCATTACTGCCTCCGAATTTTAATTGAGTAAATAAGTATCCTGTTTCCGTGCGGTTCGGTGAAAATGCTTTCGAACGTAAATCCGCACGATTCTATCATCTTTTTTGAAAAAATATTGTCTTCATCACAAGTAATTACTACGTTTTCAGTTTCACCTAGTTCCGCCAAAAATTGTATTCCTTTTTCGACAAGGAGCTTCCCTATGCCTTTATTTCTTTCGGACGGGACGACGGAGAGTCCGATATGTCCGTTGTGGTATTGTTCCGTGTTCAGTCTGTGCCTTATATCGACGATCCCGGCGATTTTTCCGGTGTCGCTGAGGCGGGAAAAGAAAACGGTTGATTGAAGTCTGTCGGCAATAAGATTTTGTTCGACTTTTTCAACATACTCTTTCCACTTTTCTGCCTCTCCATGGCGTAGCAACCCGCAGGAGCCGTTTATCGTGCTTTCGCCGTTGAGCATAAACTCTTCTGCAAACTGACGGATTTCATGCTCGGTTACGGCCTCAGCCTTTTCAAAAATCAGAGTTTTCATTTATAGATGCGCTCCTTTTCCCGTAACTTCGTCAATATCAAGCCTCAGAATGGCAATGGAGTTGACGACGTTTTCCGGGAACACAAACGTTTTATCTTTGGCGTAATGCGCCAGGAGAAGGTTAAGGGCATGCAGTTTTTCGGCATAGTCGCTTACTAAAGTGATGTTTCCGAAGCCTATAACGCTTTCATATCTCATTGAGTATGAGCAGCCGTCGTCGCTGTGTATAACCTCGGCAATGCTTTCGGCCTCAAAACAGGCCGAGGGATTTTTTGCGATAATATCGAGTTTCTTACCTGCTTTGGCGCAGTGAAGGTATATCGTGATTTTACCGGTAAACTCAAAGCCGAAATTCATCGGAACAATATACGGACGGTTATCCTCGGAAAGTCCGAGCCTTAAAACTTCGCATTTATTCAAGATTTCTACGATGGAGTTGATATCAGAGATTTCCCTATCTTTTCTTCTCATTTTTGGGCTCCTTTTTAAATACAGCGTGTGCTAAAATCGCTGCTGTAACGGCCGTTATGGGTACGGTCAGTATTATTCCGATACTGCCTGAGATACCTCTCAGAAGCTCCAATCCGAGCAGGTTTAAGTTTACGAGTCTGATATACGGCAGACGGTACAGTATTATAAGTATAATTGTATTGAGCGAGCCGCCGGCAAATGCCAGTATCAGTGTGTTTGACATAGTGCCCATAACATCTCTGCCGACGTTCATCCCGCTTTTGTACAGCTGCCCGGCTTTTAAACTCGGGTTGGCGGAGTGTACCTCAAACACAGCTGAGGCTATAGACATTCCGACGTCCATAACAGCTCCGAGCGATGATATTATTATGCCGCAGAAAAGCATGTCGGCAACATTTAATCCGTACTCCCTCGCAAGGAAAAGCATCTCTTCCGCTTCATGCAGGTTTAAACCGGACAAGTGACCGAAGAAGCCTACAGCGTAGCTTATAATGCCGGCGATTCCAACTCCGGCAATTATTCCGGCAATAGCGGCGGTTGACTTCCTGTTAAAACCGCTGACAAGCAGTATGGTCACTACTGTTGTAAGCGCTGATGTCAGAACGGCGGCCGTGATAGGGTTAACGCCGGCCATTATCAGCGGTATCATAAAATAGATAACCATAACGACTGTGAAGGCTAATGAAACAATCGCATAAAAGCCCTTTTTACGTCCGACAACTATAAGCACGGCCAGAAACAGCCCTACAAAAAGATATACGACATTAGCCCTGTCATAGCCGTACATATCGATATCCAAGAAAGCACCGCTATCCTCGCGAATGCGAAAAAGCATGGTCGAACCTTCTTCCGCGGTTACGGGGAAAAGTCTGCTTATAGGGTTTATCACGGCAAATTCAGAGTTTTTATACTTCCCGGTAAGTATCCTGACAGACAGCTGCTGATTACCTATCATTAAATCGGGTGCATATACATCGGAGGACAGGTCGGAATTATCTACGGTTAAAACTTTTCCCCTGTATACCGAGTATTTGTCTTCATCGGGCTTAAGCTCTAAAAACCCGGAAAACAGCACCGCGGCAATTGAAATTATCACGGCTGCGGCAATTACGATAAGTTTCGGCAATTCGTTTTTTAAAGCTGCGGCAAGTTTGCTCATATTATCTCCCGTTATAAACCTTGAGTTTACAGTCTAACGTCAAAATTTGGCACTGTTTTATTGTTTTCGCGGTGCTGTTACTTCGGCAACAAAATATAGGAAACCGCTATATTTTGTTGTTCCCTCACTAAGACGCAGAAACGCGTCTGCTCGGCACGAGTAACCGCGTAAGTATTTAATGCGGTATCTAACTTCCGCGGTAATAAATTCGTAGGGCTCACTTTTCTCCTTAATTATATCAGTATACCGGTTTGTTTTTGATAACTCAAGTAGGGCGCGAGGTCAGGCGGCTATTCTGAAAAAATAAAACCGGGGGCAATAAAAAGAACCGCAGGCTATGCCGGCAGTTCTTGATGTTTGGTGCTTGCTTATTGCTCCATTTGTTTGCCGAGGAAGCCGGCGGCTGTTTGGGCAAGCTTGCTTTCGACATCGCCCATTTTTTTGTCGCCCGAAAGGAACATAATCGCTCCGAGCACATCGCCTTCTGAAATAATAGGCATTATAAGCTGATGATTGTACATTCCCTCGGCTTCTTCCTCGAAAACGGGAACAAAACCTGAGTCGTTGCGGGAAGCGATAAGCGTCGTACGTGAATTAATAGTTTTTTCAAGAGCGGGGCTTATGTGCTTTTCGAGAAAATCGCGCTTTGCTCCGCCTGATACCGCGATGATTTGGTCTTTATCGACGATACAAGTGATATGACCTGCGGTTTGTGCGAGGCTTTCTGTATATTCTTTAGCGAAGGCACCGAGTTCACCGATCGGAGAATATTTCTTGAGAATAATCTCTCCTTCTCTGTCTGTGAATATCTCCAGCGGATCTCCCTCGCGGATCCTAAGTGTTCTTCTAATTTCTTTCGGTATTACTACCCTTCCAAGATCATCTATCCTTCTGACAATACCGGTAGCTTTCAAAATACTCCTCCTCTATATAGTTACATGTATACATTATCACATCGTTTCGAATTAACGTAACGAGACTATTTAAAGCGAATAAATAATTGCTCTCAAATAATAGTATTAAACATAGGAGGCTGTTTTATTCACAGCTGCATATATTTATGCCTCCTGAGTAACGCTTTTGTGTGATAAAAGAGGATGGCGTGGAGACAACAGTATATGATAATGTACAATAATGTATCGGCGCTATTTTAACTTGGTTAATAGGATTTTACAACTTTAAATTTCGAACCGTCTTTTTCCATCGTGTAGGGCATATTTGCGCGGACATATGCCGAGTCGTATGTTGCGTCGATCGCTACCCATTTTCCGTCAACGTATATTTCGTTCCATGCATGGTATTCTGTGATTTCCGGATTATAGCCCATAATAAGCTTTGTCGGAACGCCAATGCTTCTGAGGTAACCCGAAACAAGTGTCGAATAATCCGAGCATATGCCTTTTTTTGCGTCAAAAGTCTTATCGATAACCGGAACATAGCCGGCGGGGATTTTTGCTGCCTTATCCGTGTCATAGCTATAGTCATGAACAACGTCGTCGTAAAATTTTCTTACTTTATCGTTTGTCGATGACAGTTTCTCGTAAACGGTTGAGTAGTATTTCAGGAACTTCATATCCTTGTTGTAGTCTATGTAGGCGTTTGGAACAAGGAACCTGTCTCTGACAGCAGTATCTTCTTTGTATGCAAACTTGAAAGATTCGAGCTTTCTGTAGCTGTCACCCGAAACGTTTTGGAGCAGGGAAACGGTATAGTTCCCATCTCCGAGCTCAACGGGGAAGTTCACGGGGGTGTTCGAATTAACCGCGAAAATATCGTAGTTGGTTGTCCCTTCCTTTTGTATATATACCTTAACGATCTTGCTCAGATCACCGTCATATGTGAGTGAAAAATAGCCTTTTGCGATATTGGTCTGGTCCCACTTGGGGGCGGCGAATACCGCAGTGCAGATCGAAAAGCTGAGAGCTAATGTCAATGCTGCCGTAAAGAAACGTTTCATAATAATAACCTCCTTGGAACAGTATTACCGTGATTCAATAATAAACCAAATATGTTACAATTTAGAGCAAAACCGATAACATGTCGATATCAATGCTCTATATTTCCATCCCAGAGCTTTATTTCGCCGCTGTCACCCGATTGGATCTGGCGCTCAGTCCACCTTGTGATATCAAAGCTGCTCGATTCCGGGAGCTTTTCATGGGTAAAATTTTGCCCATCAGTGCTAAAGTTGTATTTTGGGGCGGTTATGAGAAGTTCGACATCAAGATTACAGTCGGGATTCTCTTCCGAAATAAAAGTTACGGACGTTGCCAGCTCATATATACCGCCGTCGGCATCTGTCAAGAACGAAACCTTATTGCTTGCGTAATCGGAAGCAAGCTTTGTCAAATCGTTGGAAGCATAGAACATAAAAACAGTTCCGAACGCCTCGGTAAGAAACTCTTCGGACAAAGCTTCGCCGCGGAAGGTGTCGTAAAGCTTCTTCTGAATGTTGTTCGGTATATCGGAGCTTGTTTCTCTCGTATATAGTTTATCGGTCAGATATTTGAGAGCTTTATACTCAGAATCGCCAAGTAATCGATTTGTAACAAAAGCATAAATTTCACCTTGCCCGTCAAGTTTATAGTAAACAGAATTCCATAACGTTGCTTTGCGCGCAAACCTTAAATTCACGTTTGCCGCAGCAATCGAAAACGCCCCGAGGGTTACGAGCACTATAACCATAAAAATCACGAGCACAGAGGTTGCGCCGCGTTCGTTTTTTTCTGTTTTCGTTTTGAAATTTCGCATGGCTCCTCCTCACCGGTAAAATTTATAGGTCTCGTAATGCACGAGGATATCCTTGCCGCCCGGGTAGCTTGTATCTCTAACCGTAACATCCAGCTTTACAAGTTTATTGCTGTCGTCGGACGAGCTTTTGTGCTTTTCGCCGGAGCCAAAAGTGATGCGCATGACAAAAGCTGCGCTTGAGGTTTCCGAATACGGCATGTATTTCCAGTTTTTGTCGTAGTAAAGAATAATCTCGTCGTCCAAAGAATCCTTAAAGTCGATTATTTTCGCGTGTTCGAAAAGTTTCTGTTCAAATATTTCGTCATAGCCGACGCTTTTTAAGAGCTCAATCGCTTCTTGAGCCTTAGAGGAGGCGGTGTCCGTATTTTGAGCTTTTTTGTTTGCGTTTGACGACACAACGAAAAATTGAAGTATAAAAAGGCTGATAATCGCTATAATCGCAACGGAAAGAACTATTTCCATCAGCGTAAAACCTTTTTGCATTTTTACCGATTTCATCATGGTGTTTCCTCCGAAGCGGCCGGACTGTGCACGGTTTTGCCGGACCTCAGATTTAGGGTAAGGCTGACAGATCTTTCTGTGCCGGCATAATCGTAAAAGACTTCAGCGCTTATGCGTTCCGTGCCGGGATCGTATTCAAACGTCAGATCGTTCGCAGCTATAATACCGACGCTAAGGTCTACGGAAGGTTCTTCGCCTGCAAGACCGATAAATTCGTAAATCATGCCGTCAAAAAAGTAGACCCAAGTATCGTAACTGTCATCTCCGCGAGTTTGTATGAGCAGCGCGCTTTCGCCGGAAACGGGGCAAGGTTTAACGACAATATTTCCGGTGTCGTTTTGCCTGATTTTAACGTTCAGATACGACACGGCAACCCTCGCATCGGTCTGTGAGTTCTTGTTTGCTATGAGTTTTGCCTGAGCGTTGCTTCCGGCGGCAATAAGAGTGAAAACGGTTACGCCGAAAAGTATCAGCAGCGTCATAACCATTACAAGCTCGACCTGCGAATTGCCTTTAATATGCTTTGAGCTTTTCAAGCCTGTCCTCCTTCTATTTGCCCGTATTTTTCGGCATGACGATAATATCAGGCATTATATTGGAAATCTGACATTCATAATAATAAATATATTTGTCTCTATCCAATATGACACCGTATTTATCGGCAAGATACTCAATGCTTTTCGGATAGCTGCCTTCGAGAGCGTAGCACTGTATCGCAGCATTTCTGACAGCTTCTTTTGCTTTTTCCGCTTGTCCGCTCTCGGTGTTTTCGCTGTACTTGATCATCGAACCGAATATAAAAGCAACGATAAACGTCAAAAGAAGAGTAAAAGAAATAGTTCCTATAAGCTTTACATCTAAGTTAAATTTCATAATATCACCCGGAACAGGCATTTCAGCCTATAGAATTCATTACGGAGATCATAGGAAGCATAACCGAAACAAGAATTGTACCTACAACAACAGAAAGTACTATTATCAGCAAAGGTTCAACCATGAGCGTCAGTTTTTCTATCGCTTCGTCAACCTCGCTGTCAAAAACGCCTGCGGAGCGGGAAAGCATTTCGTCTATCCTGCCCGTGCTTTCGCCGACTATTATCATTTTGACAAACAGACCGGGGAAAATGCCGAGTGAGGTGACGGCTTCGGAAAGTTTTGTGCCGCCTCTGACGTCTTCGATTACCTTTGCAAACTTTCCGTCAAGGTACTTATTATCAATCAGTATCGAAACCTCGTCGAGAGCGTTTAAAAGCTGTATGCCGCTTTTTAGGAGTATCGCAAGGCTTCTCGCAAATTTTGCGGTTATTAGCCTTGTATAAACGTATCTTGCCACGGGAAACGTCAATTTGCGTTTATCGAGCCAGATAATGCCTTTACCGCTTCGCAGAAACAATATTACGAGTATAACGATAACGGTGGCGGCTCCGAGTATTACCCAAAGGTACATCGAGAAAAACGCGCTCACTGCAAGGACGATGCTCGTCAAGCCCGTTGACTCGCTCCCCATGCTTTCGAGAAGGTCGCCGAACATCGGGAGTATTTTCAGAATCAGAAACAGGATTATTGCAGTCATCAACACCGTCAAGACAGCAGGATACGTTATAGCGGAACGGAGCCTTCTCCTGACTTTGTCGTCTTTCCCAAAGTACGACGCCATCTCGGAGAATACTGTATCGAGACTCCCGCTTTCTTCGCCGATGCTGATCATACTTGTCAGATACGTTCCGAATATATGCGGATACATGCAGGCGGCTTCGGCAAACGTCGTCGCTTTGTCCATGTGGTCGGAAATTTCGGAAAGAGCGGTTTTCAGGTTTTTGTTTTCCGCTTGTTCAGCAAGAAGCTTTACGCCTTCTGAAAGCGTTATTTCGGAAGAGAACATAACAGACATCTGGCGGCAGAAAATCGAAAGCTCTTTTGGGCCGACGAGCCTATAACGTCTTATTGTATATTTTGTCTCCGATTCAAAGACAATGGGGTTTTCGAGATTTTTGCTCTCGATATGTTTAATGGCTGACTGCTCGGATTCGGCCTTCAAGCTGCCGCCGAACCTTATTCCGTCTTTGTTATATGCCCTGTAAACATAGGTCTTCATGTAATCCTCCTATTTGCGCCCCAGAAACTGCATGAGCAGCTGTTGATCCTGAGCGGCAAGTATCGTTTCTTCTCTGCCGATAATCCCTTTGTTGCAAAGGTTTGCGAGGTCGGCTTCCATTAGCTGCATGCCCTTGTTTTGGCCGGTTTGAATTATGCTGGCAATCTGAAAATGCTTTCCTTCTCTTATAAGATTTCTTACCGCAGGGTTTGAAAACATCACCTCGGAAGCGGCTACGAGCCCGTTACCGTCCTTTCGCGGAAGCAAGTGCTGCGAAACGACACCTTCGAGAACGGTAGCGAGCTGACTGCGTATCTGATTGTGCTGAGTAGGCGGGAAAGAGTCGATTATTCTGTCGATGCTTTTTGCAGCTCCGATCGTATGCAGCGTCGAAAGCACGAGGTGACCCGTTTCAGCGGCGGTCATTGCTATAGAAATCGTCTCCGGGTCTCGCATCTCTCCGACCATTATGACATCAGGATCTTCTCTGAGCGCGGAGCGGAGAGCGCTCGCAAATGAGTCGGCATCTTCGCCGATTTCTCTTTGCGTAATTAAACTTTTTTTATGCTTGTGAAGGTATTCGATAGGATCCTCGATCGTTATTACGTGGTAATTATACGTCTCGTTCAAAAGATTCAAGAGACTGGCGAGTGTGGTTGATTTTCCGCTTCCCGTCGAGCCTGTAACAAGGAAAAGGCCTTTTGTTCTGTGTATGAACGACTCAACCGCTTGCGGAAGCCCAAGGGTATTAAAAACCGGGATATCGAACGGAAGCATTCGGATTGCGAGAGCATAGGTTCCTCTTTGCGAATAAGCGTTTGCTCTGAATCTGCCGAGGCCGGGTTTGGAAAACGAAAAATCCAGCGCGCGGTCTTTCAAAAGAATTTTCTTTCTTCTCTCATCCAGTATATCATCTATTATCTCGTTGACTATAGCGGGGGATACCATTTCCGTATTCGGCATTTCCGTAAGGCCGCCGTTTATTCTTATCAGCGGCTTGCTTCCGGGGCACAGATGCAAGTCCGTCCCGTGCAACTTGTGGGATTCTCTAAGCAATTTTTGTAAAAATCCGGGTTCATTTTCTATGCTAATCACCTTTTACGATTCATTTAGCCGCAGAGGGCGCAAATTGGTATTCGATAGCAAAACGCATACGTTTTGCCGTTTCGTTATCTTGATACGGAAACTGCCGCAATGCAGCATTACGGCGCATCTAAACGCGTCTGTCCGGTCCAAGTAACGTTAAAGTATTATACGCGGTATTTAACTTCCGCGTTATATTATAACATAACTATAGTATAATTCAATCAAACAGGAAAAAAGCGGTAAAACGCCTCGAATAACGCCTCGAACAAAGCGTTTGGGATAGAATCCGCCGCATCGGAGTGCTGAGACGTAACAAAAAACGTTTGCCGGGCGAAAGTACCGCCTAAGTATTTTATGCGGCATATAACTTCCGCGATAATATTATTATCGGCAAGAATCGTCATCCGGGTAAGTGCGGATTGAATCAAAAAAGAAAAAACGGTAAAACGAACTTGCTCGCTTTACCGTTTTTTCTTTTTTCACTATTCTTAGGAATTAACCTAACTCTTTGCAAATGCCCGAGAATAAGTGTTTTGTGCCGGCGTGACGCATTCACTTATTTCCGTATACGTTCGCTTAGTAAAACATGTCGATTTTTTGAAGTTTTTTCCGTAGGTAATCGTATTCTTCTTTTTTCAAACCGTATTCGATTTTTGCAAGCATTAGGTTAAAGTAGTCGTCATCAAGTCCCGAACGTTCAATTTCCTGAAGCTTTATCCTTTTTTCAGTCAGTTCGTTTTCTGCTTTCGCATATTCGCTCAGTATGTCTTCAACGGTCGATCTTGATGCATCTTTATAGGTAACAGTGCTGTTAATCTCCATATGCTCACCCTTTATATAATATTGTCATACTGTGAGGATTGCCCGAAAAAGAAATAATATACCGAATTTACACTATTATCGCGGAAGTTACAGTCGTTTAAGACAATAGCAGTCTTAAACGACTGTAGGAAGTCGGACGTTAAATTCAAAACTGCTAAGCTTCGCTTAGACGGTTTTAAATTTAACTGACTATAAATACCGTATAAAATACTTACGCGGTTATTTTTGCGGGCGCCCGGGCGAGGATAGGAAAATATTCCTGAAACGATATGGACTTTTTGTAAAAAAAGTGTACACTTATAAAGATTGGGAAAGCGAGTGCGAAAGCATGAAAGTTCCTAATCGCCTTCTGTTTTTCCTTTTGGCATATATTCTTTGCACATTGCGACGGTGACGTATGCAATGTTTTTTTGCGCTGAGAACGGCGGTATGAAACGGAAAAGTGTTCATACCGGAAAGCAGGAGAGGGGAGTGTCCTAAAATAATAACCCGCCGGCAATAAACACCGGCGGGTTTTAAGACCGGAACGGTCTCAAATTAATATTTGAAATTTATGGCTAAGCGTTAGCTTTGTCTTTTCCGCCGTCAGTCAGTTTAGCGGCGTTTACTTTAACAGCGGGGCCCATTGTACAAGTGATAACAACACTCTTCAAATATGTGCCCTTTGCTGCCGAAGGTTTTGCCTTAATAACCGCAGACATGAGAGTCTCGAAGTTATCGGTGAGCTTTTCGGTTCCGAAAGAAACTTTTCCGACGGGAACGTGAATAATATTTGTTTTGTCAAGACGATATTCAATTTTACCGGCCTTAACTTCTTGAACGGCCTTGGCAACGTCCATGGTAACAGTACCGGCTTTCGGGTTAGGCATAAGTCCCTTGGGTCCGAGCACACGGCCGAGACGACCGACGACACCCATCATATCGGGAGTAGCGATAACCGAGTCGAACTCAAACCAGTTTTCGTTCTGGATTTTAGCCATCATATCTTCTGCTCCGACATATTCCGCACCGGCTGCTTGAGCTTCGTTAGCCTTGTCGCCTTTTGCGAATACGAGCACTCTGACTTTTTTACCTGTTCCGTGCGGAAGAACGACAGCTCCTCTGACCTGCTGGTCCGCGTGTCGCGAGTCAACGCCGAGACGGATATGCGCCTCTACGGTTTCATCAAATTTTGCAACGGATGTTTTCTGAACGAGTTCGATTGCGTCAATCGTATCGTATAAAACCGATCTGTCAACAAGTTTTGCTTTTTCTAAATATTTCTTGCCTCTTTTCATTATGGTTCCTCCTTAATGTGGTAATATCGGGAGTAGACCCCTCCCACAGGTACGATTATTCGCTGACAATGATGCCCATGCTTCTAGCCGTACCTTTGACCATGCTCATGGCTGCTTCGATGGATGCTGCGTTGAGATCGGCCATTTTCAATTCAGCTATTTTCTTAACCTCGGACAACGGAACGGTTGCAACTTTTGTCTTGTTCGGAACGCCCGAGCCGGATTCTATTTTTGCAGCCTTCTTTAGCAGAACCGCTGCCGGGGGAGTTTTCGTAATAAACGTAAAGCTCTTATCGGCATAAACAGTTATAACTACGGGGATCAACAGACCGGCTTGCTCTTTGGTTCTTTCGTTGAACTCTTTACAAAAGCCCATAAGATTAACACCGTGCTGACCGAGGGCGGGACCGACGGGAGGAGCTGGTGTTGCCTTGCCTGCGGGAATCTGAAACTTAACGATACCTGTTACTTTCTTTGCCATTAACGGCACCTCCTAGAAATGATGTGGTGGCTAACGGGGGATACCCTCCCACTCGTGAAAACAATTGAACACAGAAAGTGCGCCGGTTCAGGCGCATCAATTCATTTTCTGGACTTGCATAAAATCAAGTTCAACAGGCGTTTCTCTACCGAACACGGAAAGCCTGACAATGATGGTTTTCTTGCTGTGATTAACTTCTTTGACAACGCCCATCGAGCCTTCGAACGCGCCGGACTTAATTTTTACATTATCGGAAACGGCAATATCGATGACCTCGACAGTGCCCTCTATGCCCATGCTCGCGACTTCTCTTTCTGTCAGCGCGACCGGTTTTGAACCGGGGCCGACAAAACTCGTGACACCTCTCGTGTTACGCACGATAAACCACGTATCGTCATTCATGACCATTTTTATAAGCACATAACCGGGGAATGTCTTCCTCTGGACAACTTTTTTTTGTCCGTTTTTAATCTCGACAGTATCGGCAACGGGAACGGCAACTTCTTGTATAAGATCCTGCATGCCTCTGTTTTCGACTATTTTTTCTATGTTTGCTTTTACCTTGTTTTCATAGCCCGAATAGGTATGCACAACATACCATTTTACGGATTCTACGGGTTCTTGAGAAGACATATTTTCAACCTTCCGATTTGCTTAAAGTGAGTTTGTAAGGTTAACGAGCAAACTGTAACCGTTAGAGAATATCATGTCCAGAGACGTAATTATTGCTCCGACTATGATACACGTGACTATAACGATTGCGGTTTCTTTAATAAGCTCTTTTTTTGTAGGCCAAATAATTTTTTTGTATTCGCCTTTATAATCGCTTAAAACGCTCTTAAACGGACGACGCTTTTCGGCGCTTTTATCCTCCGCTTTCTTATCTTCTCTCTTGTCTTCGATTTTGTCGGTGAGCTTTTTCTCTTCGTCCATGGTATTCCTCTTTCAATAAAATTTGGATTCCGACTACTTGGTTTCTCTGTGGAGAGTGTGTTTGTTACAGAATCTGCAATGTTTTTTGGTTTCGAGTCTGTCAGGATGAAGCTTTTTTTCTTTCTTGGTGTTGTAGTTTCTCTGTTTGCACTCCGTGCACGCGAGAGTAATAGGAGTTCTCATATATTTCACCTCATTGAAATATGAAAAGTCATGGGAATGGGATACGCACAAAAAAAAGACTTTTCGTCCGAAGTATAATATCACGATAAAACGGCCGTGTCAATAGTTTGGCAGTGAAACGACAAATTTTTCATGAATATTTGGCATAGCGTATCCGGCGCATTTTAGGACGTAGCTGCCGCTTAGGCGCATCAGGACCAATTTGAGGAAGAGGAATGTTTATCCGTATCTGCTTGTTCCAAGAACCGCATAAGTGTTCAATGCAATATCCGCTTCTCGGCAATATTGTATCATGTACGCTGATAGTCGTCAATCTACATATCAACTTCTGTTATGTTAGCCTGATTGAAATGGCAAAAGCGCTGTGTTATAATCGGAAGCGGTATAAAACTCAGACTTTTCTGAGCGCAGCGGTGAAAAAATCGCGTACCTGCATTTCGGCAAGCCGGCTTGTGGGCCGAAAACCCTTCGCTAAAAGGACTTACGGCAGGGAAAACCGCCAAACGCGAGCTTTGTACCGTTGCCGATTACGGATCATCATCAAGTTTCGGAGCTAAGCATCCGAATATATTTAAGGAGGAATAACGTGTTCCAGAATTACGCGCAGTTTGCCGAATATGTGAAAAAACACGACATTAAGATAGTAGACTTTAAGGAGATAGACTTGGCCGGCAGATGGCACCATCTTTCCATACCCGTTGAGAGATTCGACGAAGACCTGCTTAAGAAGGGCATCGGCTTTGACGGTTCGAGTTACGGCTTTTTGACTGTTGACAAGTCTGACATGGTATTTATACCGGATTTATCAAGCGCGTTTAAAGACCCCTGCGTCGAGATACCCACGCTTTGCATGATCGGCGACATTTATAAAATAGGCGAAAAGCTGGAAAGATTCGAGAGTGACCCGAGATTTATTGCGGATAAAACCGAGAAATACCTCAAAGATACGGGGATTTCGGACAATTGTTTGTACGGACCCGAGTTTGAGTTTTATATTATCGATAATGTTGAGTTCAGAGTAGACATCAACAATATCGAGGTTCATCTCGACTCGGCTCAGGCAGAATGGAATACGCTAGATTCCAAGTACGACGATTACGGCAGCAATAAAGGTTTTAAAGTCATGGGACACAAGGGTTATCATACCGATCTACCCTATGATGTCAGCTACGAGCTGCGCAACAAGATAGTCAGAATACTTGAAGACACGGGAGTCCCCGTAAAATACCACCACCCCGAAAACGGCGGACCAGGACAGGTCGAGATAGAAGTAAACTTTTCGACTCTCCGCGAGATGGGCGACAGAAGCCAGAAGCTTAAATATATCGTAAAGAACATAGCCATGCAGAACGGAAAAGCGGTTACGTTTATGCCCAAGCCGTTCTTCGGCGAAGCCGGAAGCGGCATGCATGTACATCTTCAGATGTTTAACGAAGGCAAACCGGTATTCTACGATGAAAACGGTTATTCATGCCTGAGCCAAACAGCGCTTTATGCCATTGGCGGCATCCTGAAGCACTCTGCTGCGCTTCTTGCGTTCACAAACCCGACGACAAATTCATACAAGCGACTTGTTCCGGGCTACGAAGCTCCGGTAACGATTTGTTTCGCAACCGCGAACAGAAGCTCTGTCGTCAGAATACCCGGCTATGCGACAGCCCCCGAAGACAAGCGCTTTGAGTTCAGACCTTCGGATGCTATGGCAAACCCGTACCTTTGCTATGCCGCGATAACAATGGCTGCCGTAGACGGCATCGTCAACAAAATCGATCCGACTGCCGAAGGCTTCGGTCCTTACGATAAGAATATGTACAATTTGAGCGATGCCGAGAAAAAGCTGGTTAAAGCTCTTCCGAAATCACTGGAGGAAGCTATTGATGCTATAGAGGCAGACCATGACTTCCTTCTTGCAGGCGGAGTATTCTCTAAGGGCATTATCGATGATCAGCTTAAGAAGTTAAGAAAAGATGTCGAGGAAGTCCGTATTATTCCTCACCCGGTAGAGTTTAAGAAATACTTCGACATATAAAACAATTTAAACAGGGCTGTTGCAAACTCTAGGTTTTGCAACAGCCCCGTTTTTGGTTTGAAAGACTATATCGCATCTTCGTTTACCGGAACAGAATAAATGATTTTTCTGATACTGGATTCCGATAGGCAATACTCGTCTATAAGTTCTTCGACTGAAATACCTGCACGGTATTTTTTTGCTATATAGTTATTGCGGCTTGTCATCTCGGCTTTTATTCCGCTCAGCTCACCCCAAGAAGCGCGGTGTTCTGTTTTTTGCGGTATATAAAGCAGCTCGCCGCTCGAATACCTCTGGATTTCTTTAAGAAGTGCGGGCGGTAATACCTCCCGGGCATTTTTGTATCTCAAAAATGAAAACCTCCTGTGCTGTATCGATAGTGATAACATCAGTTAAATGACGTCTGATTTTCATTTTGCACCTCCTTTTATTTGATAGAGTTTCCACGGAAACCCGAACCCCAGTAAAGTCAAGGATCACGGATACCCTGTTTTATCGTTCACCTCCGCTTTTCGTAGAGGAAACATACAATCAGTATTGTAAAATTTTCAAAAACACTTGACTTTTTCGAAATCG
>JAVBOO010000044.1:0-18404 GCA_031550435.1 Eubacteriales bacterium | reverse complement strand
ACATATTTTTTTACAACCACGAACGCATTCAGCTCAAATCTAAACTGACACCGTTAGAAAAACGATGCCAGTCTGCTTAATTTTAAGATATTCTGCGATAGGACTTCTTTTTTACTGTCCGTTGGCTTGGGTTCACTTCACTCGGATGGGTCTTTTTTTATTGCCTGCGTCAGTTTATTTTACAACTTGCCTTCATACGGCGCTATTGTAAAATGCAAGTTTAATGCACAGCGAAAACCGGCACGTATGGTTGCATTTTAGCTTTGCGTTTTTGGCTTCGTCCTTAGCAAGCGCGTAAGTATTTTATGCTGTATTTAACTTCCGCGGTAATTTAGAAAGTATACGGCAAAGGTACACGATGACAGAAAGACTGTGCTTGTGATAAAATGTATCCAATATATAAATCTAAAAGAGGGTGTGCAAGAGATGCCATGCAAACTTAAACAAACCATTGTTTTGCTTGTGTTCGCCGCTATGATACTGCCGCTGTTTTCCTGCTGTCAAAATAAAGAAACTCCTTTATCTATCCCGCCCGGTATCAATATATTTGTCGCCCAAAACGGCAGCGACATTAACGACGGCTCGTTTTCACGGCCGTTTCAGACGCTTGAACGCGCACAACTCGAAGTGCGCGCACTTAAAGCGGCATCAAGCGAACCCGTCACGGTTAATATTCGGGGCGGAGAGTATTATTTAGACCGGTCTCTTGATTTTTCCGCCAAGGATTCCGGCTCGGAGACAGCTCCCGTCACCTGGCAGGCGTATAACGGGGAAAAAGTGCTGCTCTCGGGCGGCATCAAGCTTTCTTCCGATAAGTTTTATCCTGTGACCGATGAGGCGATACTCTCCCGCATTCATGATGAAAAAGCGCGTGCGGGTCTGATGTCCGTCAACCTTTCCGGATATCTTGACGAGTTCCCCTTCCCGGTCTTTCCGGACTCGAATTACGAGTTTGCTTCCGGCGGACCGGAAATTTATATCGACGACGAACCGCTCACTATATCCAGGTTCCCAAACAACATACAAAATCAGGCCTTTCTTTTTGCCGACAGCGCAAAAGCGCTTTCAGAAGATCTGTACGCCCCGGTGAAACTGACTTCAACGGATCTTGCGGAGCGCGCGGCCACTTGGTCTGCGGATGCTTGGGAGAACATGTATGCGGTTATCTTTATGAGCTGGGACTGGGCAAACGGTGTATTTGATATTAAGTCGTTTGACGCGAAAGCGGGTGAATTTGTCACCGATGGCTTTTGGGGCGCCCCTCAAGAAAACCCGCGCTTTTATGTATTCAATATCATGGAAGAAATAGACGTGCCCGGAGAAAGCTTCATAGACTACGAAAACAAAACCGTTTATTTCTACGCTCCGGATAACCTAAAAAAATCCGATATACATTTGTCGGTTCTAAAAGACGAACTCATACGTATAGACGGCGGGGAATATTTAACATTCCGCGGGCTTACCGTCGGCTATACCCGGGGCGACGGAATCGCGGCATATAATGTGAAGCATATTAATATAGACTGCTGCACTGTTGCGCACTCGTCCCGGTGTGCTGTTACACTGGACAACGCTACAGACTGTTCAGTGAAAAACTGTAGCATTTACGACACGGTAGACGGCAGTATTTACCTTTGGGACGGGGGTCTTCGAAAAAACCTCACCCCAAGCGGCAACATAATTGAAAACAACAATATTCGTAACGTGAACCGCCTTAGGAAATGGACAACGGGTTCAATTTGGTGTGACAGCACGGGTCTTATTGTCCGAAACAATGAAATACACGACGAACCTGCCGTCTCGCTTTTACTAAACGGATCTAATGATGCACTCGTTGAATACAACGAATTCTATCGCACCGGACTTGACATTTCTGATACCGGCGCAATTTATTACGGTTTTGATCCGTCCATCCTTGGAATTACCATCCGCTATAATTATTTTCATGATATCGGAAACAGCTACGGCGGCATCGGTCAGCAGTCCGTATTCTGCGACGACGGCGCGGTTATGCCGTATATCTACGGCAACCTGTTCGTCAACGCTTCCGATAAAAGTCCCGATCTCGGTTCTGCGATCAAAGCAAACGGCGCGCAGTTCGGTGTCGTAAAAAACAACGTTTTTGTCGATTCACCGCATGCGGCGTTCTTTCAGCCCTGGAGCGACTGGGAAAGAGACCCCGTACACCAGGATGTATGGCTGCAAACGATATATGACCTGACAGATTGGTATGAGCCGAACATGATATGGCCCAAAATCACCGAAAACGCCGATATCTTTTCAGACACATGGCGTGATCACTACAGAAATACTCAGTGGGAATCACTGTGGCGCTATGTTTCTCAGGAAGGCTATGTAAAAGCAAAAACTCTTGCCGCAAGCGGGGACAACGAAGCAATGAGCGATTTTTTATACGAAAACGCGCCGTCTCAAACAAACCTGTTTGACGGCAATGTATGTGTGAATATCGGTGAGATGTTTCTGGAAAACGGCACAAAAGGAACAAATATCGAGACAGGTACCGGCATATTTAAAGATTATGCAAACGGTGATTTCTCATTAACTCCGAACGGTATCGAGCTGATACGCCGCACCATACCTGATTTCGAGCCGCTCCCTCTTTCCGAGATCGGGCTAAAGACATATAAAGCTTACGGAAAAACGATGCTGCCCGGCGGACGATAGAGAGTTTTTGTTCCCTCACTGAAACGCAGATGCGCCGCATTTGAGCACTGCGGCCTATCTAGACGCGCCTACTCGGCACGAGTAACTGCGCAAGTATTTTATACGGATTTAACTTCTGCGGTAAAAGATTCCCTCGGCATATTTTTTAAGAAGTGTTGAAGATTACGCACGAAAGCCGATTTTTCAACATGCCTTACTTGAGACTTGAAATATTTGTCTAAATATAGTAGGATTCTATGAAACAATATAATGACTACCGGATAATTCCGGGTTTTATTTTGCCGGTGCTTAGAGGAAGTGTTGAATATTGCACACGAAACCAGCTTTGCGGGTGGACCGTGCAAAAATGGCGCTTTTCTGTTTTCAACGGAAAGCCGCGAGGCGATTTTTCAACATCTCGGGATCAGTAGTTTCGGCATTTATCCGGTTAACCAAGGATGTGGATGAAAATGACGGATCAGTTAGTCTTGATTATACATGTGATAACAGCCGCAATCCCTCTGACATTTTTTATTATTGCTCTGGATAAATACCAAGCTCCGGGCATGAAGTATTTTGCCTATCTTTCTTTTTGCGTTTTTATCTTTAACTTGGGATATCTGGTCGAGCTGAGCGCAACAAATGAAAACGGCGCTTTTTTGGGCACACAGATAAAATACATCGGCGTGCCGTTTATCGGTTTGAGTATCTTCTTGTTTATACTGGACTACTGCGGGAAAAAACCAAAAAAACCTGTTGTATATCTTTGTATGGCACTGCCCGTCATTCACTCACTGCTTGGCATTACTTCTCCTTGGCATGATTTTTATTACAAGAGCTTTTTCTTCTTGGCGAACGAAACAGTCGCCAATTTGATTAAAGAACCGACTATAGTTTACTATTTGCTTTACATATATAGCTTTGGTATCGCGCTTGCCGGAGTTGTTGTTGCGTTCTTCGCGTACAAAAACGGTGTGCTTTGGAGAAAAAAACAGCTGATTTTACTGGTTATAGCAGCGGCAATTCCCGGAGCTGCGAGTGCTGTAAGCATTTTCACCAGAGATCGTATGAGCTTTGACATTTCCGCAATAATGCTGAGTTTGACTTGCAGCGTTATCGCTTACCTTTTCATTCAGCAAAATTTGTTTAAAATAGCGCCGATTGCCCGCGAGCAAATAATAGAAAAAATGAAAGACGCTTTTGTGTTGGTAGACATGAACGGGCATTATGCCGATGCAAACAATGCGGCTAAATCCCTTCTTCCTCAGCTTAAGCTGATAAGTCCCGGCAGCAAAATCGATCTTATCGACAAAATTCTCGGTGAAGGGCGCAATACGCTTGAAGTCCCCGATACTGCCGGAGTTCCTCGTTATTACAGCATATCGAAAACCGTTATATCCCATAATTCAAAAGAAATCGGTATCTGCTATATGTTTTTTGATATAACCGAGTCGAAACTGTTTTTGGACGAAGTCAGCGAACAAGCCGATCGCGACTCGCTGACAGGTATATACAACAGAGGCGCATTTTTTAAGAGAGCAAATCCCGTCTTTCACAAAATGCTGCGTGTTCAAACGAGCAGCGCCGTTCTTATGATGGATCTCGACAACTTTAAAATATTAAACGATACCTACGGACACCAAACGGGTGATTTGGTGCTGCGCAGATTTGCGCAAGAACTCTCGACGCACTTTCGAGAGGCGGATATTTTTGCGCGTTACGGAGGAGAAGAATTTTGCGCGGTTTTGTATAATGTCGGTGAAAACAAGATAAAGGCAATCGCGAACAGATTGTGCGAAGTCATCAGAAATACTCAATGGTGGGATAAACAGCCTCAGTTAAGCGTTACGGTCAGCATCGGCGCCGCAATCTATGACCCTGCGATTCATAAAACACTGGAAGACATGATAGCTTCCGCCGACGAAGCGCTGTATAAGGCAAAAAACACCGGTCGCAACAGGGTGTGCCTTTCAAGCGAGCCGTAAATCCTTTGAGTGATTTTAAACAGTCTTTATTTTACCCGCTATTGCTTGATTCCGCAAAAGCCCAACCGGTGTTACACGCACGGTCGAGCTTTTTTCTTTGTCCGTCTTTATGCCGCCGATTAATCAGCAGAGATTTTGTGTTTGCGTTGACAGTGGTATGTTTAAAAAACGTTTGCATTTTACATGGTTGTTCCGGTAGAATAATATGATGAAATTTATAAGGAGCAGTGTTTGACGGCGCCGGTTTATTTGTTTCCGGGAAACTGCATGCGGAGAATTTGCTGCGTGTAATTTTGCGGGGCGGTTTAAATTATTATACGGTTAATCGGCAGCTGCTTTGCTTGCTAATTGTTCCGGCAGTTTATCTTAAGGAGAAAGCTTATGAGTATACTAACAAAGATTTTCGGTAGCTACAGTGAAAAGGAACTTAAAAGAATAAAGCCGATTGCAGACAAAATTGATTCATACGAAGCGGAATACAAGCAGCTTTCGGACTCCGAACTCAGCAATAAAACCATCGAGTTCAAAAAAAGACTGACTTCCGGCGAAACATTGGACGATATTTTGCCCGAAGCATACGCAACGGTCAGAGAAGCGGCGTTTAGAACAATCAAACAGCGTCCGTTCAGAGTTCAGGTTATCGGCGGTATAGTTTTGCATCAAGGCCGCATATCCGAAATGCGTACGGGCGAAGGCAAAACGCTTACCTGTACGATGCCTGCTTACCTTAACGCTTTGACCGGCAAAGGCGTTCATGTCGTTACGGTCAACGATTACCTTGCAAAATTGCAGGGAGAATGGATGGGCAATATCCACCGCTTCCTAGGCCTTACGGTCGGCGTTATACTTCATGACATGAACAATGACGAACGCAGAGAAGCCTATGCCTGCGATATAACATATGTAACAAACAACGAACTCGGTTTCGACTACCTTAGGGACAACATGGTTGTCTATCTTAAGGACTGCGTTCAGAGAGAACTTGAATACGCAATCATTGACGAAGTTGACTCGATCCTTATAGACGAAGCGAGAACTCCGCTTATCATATCCGGCAGCAGCGGCAAGTCGACCCAGCTATACAAAATTGCCGACATATTTGTCAAGGGACTCAAAAAAGGCCGCATACTTAACGAGGATCAGGCGCTTAACGCGCTCACAAGAACAGACATTATCGAAGAAGGTGACTTCGTTGTCGACGAAAAGCAGAAAACGACATCACTTACGCAGGAAGGCGTGAGAAAGGCCGAAAAATACTTTGTTATCGAAAACCTTGCCGACCCCGATAACCTTGAAATACAGCATCATATAAACAACGCACTTAAAGCCAACAACAATATGCACTCCGAAAAAGACTATGTCGTTAAAGAAAACGAAGTAGTCATCGTTGACGAGTTTACAGGCAGACTTATGCCGGGAAGACGTTATTCTGACGGTCTTCATCAGGCTATAGAAGCAAAGGAAGGCGTAGAAGTCAACAGAGAGAGCAAAACTCTTGCGACTATAACGTTCCAGAACTTCTTCAACAAGTATTCGAAGAAATCCGGCATGACCGGTACGGCGCTTACCGAAGAAGGAGAATTCCGTCAAATCTACAATATGGACGTTGTTGAGATACCGACAAACAGGCCGATGATAAGAAAAGACCTGCCTGATAGGGTTTATAAAGACGAAAGATCAAAGTTTAACGCTGTCGTAGCGGACGTAAAAGAATGTTACGAAAAAGGTCAGCCCGTCCTTGTCGGCACTATTACTATCGATAAGTCCGAGATACTCAGCAACCTGTTGAAAAGAGAAGGAATACCCCATCAGGTTCTTAACGCGAAGTATCACGAAAAAGAAGCCGAGATTGTATCAAGGGGCGGTCAGCATGCTGCCGTAACTATAGCTACGAACATGGCCGGCAGAGGTACTGACATTATGCTCGGTGAAGGAGTATCGGAGCTCGGCGGCTTGAAGATAATCGGTACGGAAAGACATGAATCGCGCCGGATAGACAATCAGCTGCGCGGACGTTCCGGCCGTCAGGGCGACCCGGGTGTTTCCAGGTTCTATGTTTCGCTTGAAGATGACTTGATGAGACTGTTTGTGCCGGACGGAGTAAAAAATATTGTAACCTCCCTCGGGCTTAACGACGACGAACCGATTGAACACAACATGCTTTCTAAGGCGATCGAAAACGCCCAGAAGAAGGTCGAAGGCAACAACTTTGCCACACGTAAACATCTTCTCGACTATGACCGCGTAATGAACGAGCAGAGAGAAATTATTTACGGCGAACGCAGAAAGGTTTTGCAAGGCGAAGACTTAAGCTCGAATATCCGCGAAATGCTTAAAGACGTTATAACGAGAGCTGTCGCAAAAATCACCGACGACTCAAAACCCGCAACCGAGTGGGAGTATATGGCTCTTAACGAAGGCCTAATCGTTATATTCCACAAAGCGGTTATAACAAAGTCTGATCTTGAAACGTATAAAGATAAAGAGTCGATTATAGATTTTATTTACGAAAAGGCGATGAAGCTCTATTCCATGAGAGAGCAAGAATTCACGTCCGAAAAGATGCGGGAGATAGAACGTATAATACTGCTCAAGGTTATAGATGCCCGCTGGATGGATCATATCGACGATATGGACCAAATGCGCCAGGGCATAACACTAAGAGCGTTTGCCCAGAGAGATCCGCTTGTCGAGTACAAGTTCCTCAGCTTTGATATGTTTGAAGAATTGAGCAATACGATTCAGCAGGAAACTATTTTCGGCCTGTTTAACGTCAGATTGGCAACCCAGCCCGAAAAACGAGAACAGGTCGCAAAACCGCTGGCGACAAACAAGGATGACTCGGCCGTTAAAACGCCTACAAAGCGCAAAGACGACAAAGTCGGGCGCAATGACCCCTGTCCTTGCGGAAGCGGACAAAAGTATAAGAATTGTCACGGCAAATAACAGTGACCGCGGAGTGATATATTTGATAGTATTGGAACAGTTAAATTTCGAGCTTTCACCTTACGGGGAGAAGCTTGTTGAAATGGGGAATTCACTTTGACGTCGAAGGCTCAATGGCAAAAATAGTCGAGCTGGAGGCCCAGAGCACTCATACCGAGTTTTGGAACGACCCTGAAACGGCACAAAAAACTCTTCAGCAGGTTAAACAGCTGAAAAAAAAGGTCGAAAAGTTTGAAGACCTAAATACAAAATATGAGGAACTTCTTATCATGATAGAACTCGCCGTCGAAGAAGGCGACGAGTCTGTCATAAAGGAAATCACTGACAACGCTAAGGCTTTCCAAAACGCATACGAACAGATGCGAACCGCTACGCTTTTATCCGGAGTGTATGACGGCATGAACGCCATTGTCACCCTGCACTCGGGAGCCGGCGGTACAGAGGCCTGTGACTGGGCAAATATGCTGCTGAGAATGTATACGCGCTGGGCTGAAAAAAGAGGCTACGAAGTAGAAATACTCGACTATCTGCCCGGAGAAGAGACAGGCGTAAAATCGGTTACGTTTCAGGTTAACGGCGAAAACGCGTACGGCTATTTGAAATGCGAGAAAGGCGTACACAGGCTTATACGGCTCTCGCCTTTCGACTCGTCCGGGAAGCGCCACACGTCATTTGCGTCCTGCGATGTTATGCCGGAGCTGGACGAAACCGTCAGTGTGGACATAGACGAGTCCGAACTGCGCATAGACACATACCGTTCCAGCGGAGCGGGTGGCCAACATGTCAATAAAACGGACAGTGCCATCAGGATAACGCATTTGCCGACCGGCACGGTTGTATCCTGCCAAAACGAGCGCTCTCAGCACAAGAACAAAGACAGGGCGATGAAGGTGCTTAAAGCCAGGCTTTTTGAGCTTAAAGAGCAGGAGCGCAAGGAAAAGTTCGCCGATGTTCGCGGCGAGGTTAAAGACATAGGCTGGTCGAGTCAGATACGCACCTATGTTTTCCATCCCTATAGCATGGCAAAAGACCACAGAACAAATTTCGAAAACGGAAACATTACCGGCGTTATGGACGGAAATATTGATGGATTTATAAACGCTTATCTGCTTTGGAGCACGACAAACAACGACTCGGAATAGTTGATCCGCCAAGAGCGAATGTTGGTTTTGTAGCGCTATAAAATAACTGAAAGAGCATACACTTTGAAAGTAATTAACGTGACAGATGAACTTGCCAATCAGCGGCTGGACAAATTTTTGCTAAAAACATTTTCAAAAGCCGGCAAACCGTTCATTTTCAAAATGCTGAGAACAAAAAGAATTAAGCTGAACGGTAAAAAAGCGGAAGGCTCCGAACTTTTGGCTCGCGGAGACATTATAAATATCTTTATTTATGACGAGGTTCTCGCCGAGTTGACGGAGCTACGAAAAATAAACCGAGAAGCAAAAAAAACGGAGATTTTATACGAGGACGAAAATATCATTGTTTGCGAGAAGCCGGCCGGTGTACTGTCCCATCCGGACGACAGCAGGCAGAACGACACCATGATTGACAGGATACTGAACTACCTCGTGTCTACAGGCGCATATTCTCCGTCAGAAAGCGCCGCTTTTACCCCCGCTCTTGTGAACCGTCTCGACAGAAACACCGGCGGCTTGGTTATATGCGGAAAAAAACTCGCTTTTGTTCAAGCCTTAAACAGGGCAATATCCGAAAAAAAGATTGAAAAGCATTACTACGCCCTGGCTCAAGGTATTATACGCAAAGACATTTCGATAAACAGCAAAATTTTGAAAAATCCCGAAACTAACACTGTCTTTGTCAACAGAGAAGACGGAAAAGACGCGGAAACACTGCTTCATGTTCTTGGGCACGGGAACAACTCGACTCTGCTGGATATAACGCTTGTTACAGGCCGTACTCATCAGATACGCGTACACCTGAGTTCTATAGGCCATGCGCTGATAGGAGATGTAAAATACGGAGGCAAAGCCGACGAATCTTTACAGCGGTACTTCAAATACTACCCTCTTCACGCATACAAAATAATATTCCGTGAGAATGAAGGTGTTTTAGCCTATCTGAACGGAAAAGTTGTTGAGACGAACGTGCCGAAATGGGCGATACTATAATCAGTGCTTATTAGCATGCTACGGAGGAAAAAATGAAAGCGATCTTATTATGCGCGGGCTACGCAACAAGGCTTTACCCTCTGACTATCGATAAACCCAAGGCTCTGCTGCCCGTAAACGGCAAGCCGATGCTCGACTATATTTTGGAACATATCGAAAAACTTGACGTTGTAGATGAAATAATCCTTGTCTCCAATCACAAGTTTATTGAACAGATGGACGCTTGGACCAAGACGGTCAAGACTACAAAAAAACTTACCCTTCTTGATGACGGCTCAACCTGTGAGGACGACAGACTCGGGGCTATCGGAGACATATACTTCGCTGTGAAAAACTGCTGTATCAACGAGGAAACGGTAATACTCTGCGGAGACAACCTGTTTACTTTTGACTTAAAGCACTATTACGATTTTTATAAAAACTCCGGCGTGGACTGTGTTTGTGCTAAGAAAGTACCAGATAAAGAAGAGATTAAAGGCTATGCCGTAGCTTCGACCGATAAAAACGGCAAAATAATCGAGCTCGAAGAAAAGCCGAAAGAGCCAAAGTCCGACTTAGCCGTTTTTGCGACATATTTCTACACCGGCGATACCATGCAGATGGTAAAGAAATACTTGGAAGAAGGAAACAAGCCCGACGCACCCGGATATTTCCTACAGTGGCTCTATAAGCTCAAACCCGTACACGTTTACGAGATGGACGGTGTCTGCTATGACATCGGTACCCCAAAAGCATATGAAGAAGCGCAAGAGGTGTTCGGAGCAAAAAAATAATATGGATACGCTTGAAAAAATTATATATGAGTTCGCAGACAATAATGACCTGCTGATAGGCATTTGCGACGCAAAGCCGCTTTGTCTGCCCGAGTATGCGCTGCAAACAGGAGACCTTCCCTTTGTCTCGTTCACTGAGGCCGAGAGAACCGATCCCAAGCTTTCGCTGCCGAGCGCAGAAAGTATAATTGTTATCGGCGCAGGCTATAAGAAAAACCCTAAAAAACCTGAAGACGAACAAAGAGGTACGATAGCTGCTTTCGCGGCCGGAAAAGACTACCATACAGTGCTGAAAGAGTTGTTGTGCGAACTGCGTTCTCTTTTATCGGCGCATAGAAAATTTGAATGCCTTATATCCGTTGACACCGGTGCCCTGCCCGAGCGCGAACTGGCAAAAAAAGCCGGTTTGGGTCATTTCGGAAAAAACAGGCACATAATAGGAAGAAAATTCGGTTCCTTTTTTAATATCGGCTATATGCTGACCGACTTGCCGCTCAGCCCGTCGTTTTTGGAAACAACGATCTTCGACCCTTGTGACGGCTGCAACCTTTGCGTTTGCGCTTGTCCGGGACATGCTTTATGCTCGGTGACTTCACGCTTCGCCTGGGAGAGATGCGCCTCATATATTTCACAAAAAAAGGGCGATTTAAACACGCAAGAATCCGAGATACTCGGAGACAGACTATACGGCTGCGATGTATGTATCAATATTTGCCCGCACAACGCTAATGTTTTAAGCAGTCATGTCGAAAATATTGATGAGATTTATCCGAAGATAAAGGACTTATCAGCTATGAATAAATCGGAATTCAGTAATAGATTTTCAAGAAGTGCACTGTTTTGGGTCGGAAAGAACGTAATCATCCGGAACTCACATATTGCCGCTTTAAATGCTGTTAACAAATCCGGATAAAGGAGGGGTACTGATGTTTGCCGAGAATCAAGCCGCTGCTATTCTCGCTGTCGAAATAGTATTTGTAGTGTCTTTGGTAGTTGTATTCTTTATTATGTTTTTCACGTCACAAACACGCGATTTTGTTAAGGTTCTGGCTAAAGCTTGGAAGCCTATGCTTATTGTCGCAATCCTGACCTCCTCCGGCGCATATACGTATTTCCGCTATCTTTCCGGTATCACCTCGAATCAAAGATCCGGAGAGCTGCCTTTTTTGACGAAAAACCCTATTTTTTATGATCCAAATGCCACGTTTGCTATACCCACGGAGAATCCGGCAATTACTTATAACCGTGACGACACAACGTCTAAAATCACGGCTTTTGCCGGCGAAACATTGCCGCCCGTCACGCCTACTCCCGACAACTATTCAGTAATCGGTCAAACGATGATACCGCTTACTCCAACTCCTGATACCGTAACCCCCGGGCAGTCACCCCAAAACTCCTCGGGTTCAGCCGGTTCACCTAATGCTACATCCTCGCTGCCCCAGCCCGGAACGAATAAACCCGGCTCGACAACTCAGTCCGCTTCCACGCAAAACAACAACCCTTGGTCAGATTGGTCAGAATGGGACGGCAAGAATCTAAATTTCGACACTTCGGTTTATGAAGTAAAATATGAGGAAAGATATTCGTTCAGGGATGTTATACCCGGAATGAACGAATGGTCCGACTGGAACGTCCTCGGTTGGAGCGGCAGTGACTATTTGTCGCAGGTTGAACGTTTGAAAGAAGTCAACTCGGCTTCGAAAAGAGAATTTCGCTTCAGATACAAGCAAAGCATATTGGAATTCGGATCGGGCGAAACGCTTCCGAATTTTCTGCAATACGGGCATTATTATATCTCGGTTACCCAGCCTGCCAAATATTACTATTACGGGGGTTATTTTACGGTGTCCGATTGGATTGACGGACTCAACGAAGTTCCCTCAACCCAAACAAATGTAAAGAAACTTGTTGCCGAACTGTTCCAAAACGCAACCGGGCAGTCTTACACTCCCACCGGAGACCAAAACTACTTTTTGGACAACGTAAAAGTAACCGATATCCAGTATCAGTCACGTTTGACCGAGGAACAGAAAACGACTTGGAGCAGCAGTTCAAAGGCAAAACCGGAAGAAAAAGAAGGTAGAGAAATCACCACGACTTACTGGTACAGCATAAGGCTTAAGTAGCGTTTGTGAGTTGTTAACGCCCGAAATAATGCCTAGTTCGCAGGCTCATAATCCCCGTAATATTTGACAACCGCATTATAAACAGCCCAAGCGACTTTCAGCTGATAGGCATCATCGCTTAAAAGTCCCGCTTCCTCAGCGTTTGATAAAAACCCGCATTCCACGATTACCGCAGGCATTTTTGTGTTCTTGAGTACATAGTAATCGTTGTTTGCCATCGCAACTCTTTTGTTTGCCGGGTTCAGCTGTTTTAGCTCTTCCTGTATAATCTTTGCAAGCTTTTCGCTGTTTTTGGAGTCTCCGAAATAAAAAACCTGCGCGCCTTTGATACTCTCGTCGGGATAAGAGTTTTGGTGTATGGATATAAACATCTCTGCGCCTGTTTCGTTTGATATTTCGATTCTGCCTTTAAGATCCGATGATTTTGTTTCCCCTACAGATTTATCCTCGGCTCTGGTAGTAACGACATAACTTCCCGTAAGCTCCAACAGCGTTTGGAGCTTATTTGCTATACTGAGGTTTACATCTTTCTCAGGCGTCTCTCCCAAGCCCAGCTTGCCCGGGTCCCAGCCTCCGTGCCCGGCATCTATTAAAATAACCCGCTTATTGTTCCACAGAGAAAATACCGGTTTTGTTTCGCCGTAATATACATTTATCAAGCCCCCTGATATCACGATAACGTACAACACCGCCAGCAAAATCTCTTTTGTAAAAATTTGCTTAAATTTATCAGTCATCTTATTCCCCTCGTAAAGCTTTTTTTTACAGTTTATTCGGGAAATGAGACTATATGCTTTCAAAGAAGGGGCGTACTCCTGCTTTAGCGAACCCTGCAGGATATTAACGCTTTCAATAAAAACAAACGAATATCGCAATACTATTGATTTATACTTTCCAATTTATTAATCCATTCTGCAAAGTGCCTGCACTGCTTCATAATTGTATCAAACCCAATATCGAATGCGACTTGAATACCATGCAAAACCTTATCGTACTCAGGGTAAACGGCCAAGATTCTCTTGGAAGGAGCGGTGCTTGCACTGTCGTTAATATGCTCCGGCGTTTCGAATTTATCTCGGATCGAACTCATTATCTTAAGGTTCTCCGGACGTGAACCAACATATGCAAATTTCTCCGGCATGGAAAACAGCAATCCTTCAAACTCATGCATAATCACATTCGGGATAAAATTAGATTCATTGATATCCTGCTTCCATTGGCTCTCTACAAAGCCAGCTCTCTCATAAATTGTTTTCCCGACCGGATTTTTTCTGCCGGGTACATCTTGCGGCAGAGCATAATAATCAAACATTGTGGTTGTATAAAAGCTCTTATTTGCACACAATTTCTTTATTTCTGCTCTCATTCGACCATATGGTAACGTTCCGCCTCTATATTTTCTCAAACCGGTTCGTTTGGTTGCTGCTATAATTGGCGTAACAAAAATATTTTTAGCAGCGAGCCTTTCCATCAAAACATACTTAATAAAACTTTCCTCTGTCTGCCCTTCACAGTAAATAAAAAGATTCATCATTTAGAAGGCCTCCCTCCTAAAAGATTTTTCTCCCAAAGCTCGCCGAGTGAGTAATCTTTAAGCCACGCTTGTAAATGTTTTTCTTCCAGCCGTCTGAAGACAGAAGCATTACTTTCCCTATCAGTAACTACGACATTCGCCACATCAAACTCATTTAAAAGCTCGATTGACTGCGTAGAAACAATGACTTGCTTTTCTCGAGTAGAAACCGATTTTATCAGCGAAGCCAAGACTGTTATGGCGAAGGGATGTAAACCAAGCTCTGGTTCGTCAATTAAAATAGTATCCGGCTGCAAGTTCTCCGGCTGGAGCAGTGCTGTCGCAAGACAGATAAATCGGAGCGTTCCGTCCGACAAATGCATTGCTTTAAAAGGTATATCACTATCCGTTTCTTGCCATTCCAACTCTATTTTGTTAGAGTTAAAAAGATTAGTGCGTAGAATAAAGTCATCAAAAAACGGAGCGACTAACTTTACCGTTTTTACAATTCGTTTGTATGTTTCATTCTCCGTTTCCTTTAGACGATATAAAAATGCAGCAAGATTACTAGCATCGGGACGAAGAAACATGTTGTCATTTATCTCACACAAACCTTTTACACGTGCTGTTACTCCTGTATCATGAAAGTGATATACTCGCCATGCTTTAATAGTTGGTTGAACATATTTATCTATTCCGGTTCCCGTACCTTTGTCCTGTAAAGACTCAAAGTGACCGGAGCCGAGTTGTTTCTTACCCGACCGATTCCATAAGAACCATTCTTCATAAAACATCATTCGATTATCGGATGTCGGAGTCAAACTAAAACCATATCCGTTGCTTCCAAAACTGATTTCAACACAAATATTGTCATTGTGTTTCCTTCCAAAGTGAAGCAAAGAATCCGGTCCACCATTTTTACTGACAAAGCTTTGAAAACTGGCATCAAAGATATTTTGTAGCATTATAAAAACAGAAATAAAGTTAGATTTACCCGCCCCGTTAGCACCTATAATTACATTTATGTCGTTTAAGTAGATTTCGCAACTCTCAATAGATTTATATCCTTTTATAACGATCTTGTCTACAATCAAAATCCAAGCACCTCTCTTAACCAACTACTATCCAATATCTACATGAATGATTATATCATATTCCTCATTTTGAAATCAATCACGATTAAATGCTTTCAAAAAAAGGCAGCACTCCTGATTAACGCTTTCAATAAAAAACGAACGGATATCACACAATTGATATACGTTCGTTTTGTTGTAAGTAGAAGCAATTCTTTTTGGCAGACAATGGGCAGATTAAGTACATATGACTTAGTCAGCGCTACCTGTTATTCGCTTCAAGCGTCTTATCCTGAACAGCTTCTAGTTTTCTGATCACCAGTGCCTTGCTGCCCGTGTAAGAATATGTCTTTTCGATAAAGCTCCATTCCAGCTCACGTCTGACCGCTCCCAGACTGTCATTAAACACTACCGTGCCCTTCGAAAGGTTATAACCCGTAATCGCGACCGTATGAGTGCCATAGTCGGCGTTTATAACTTTACCGGCCGGTGTTTCCCACACATAAGGAGTCGATACTTCTTTTCCGCTGGGATGAAACCAGATAAGAACAGGCTCACCCGCAGACACATGCCTGACTATATCGCCGAACCCCGCTCCGGTTATATCCTCTGCATCAACATAGTTTCCGAAGTTATCGTTAACGGCTTTCTCTATAACGACAGGATAAGCTGAGTACCCTCCTCCGTTCATACTGCCGACAAACTCTTCGCTCGGGTCGCCCCAAATAAGTTTTCCGTTGCTTGTGTGCCGCTTTGTCCGGTTTTGTGGCACATATGTCACAAATTCAGCCGGCTCGACATCAACTCCGCATACATTAAGCGCTATAGTTGCCGCGAAGGACTCACACGCTGATTTATAACCGTCCAGCTGGTCATATGCCGGCGCTTCGAGCTCAAGCGACAACGGCAGGGAAGAAAGCTCAACCCATCTGTCGCCGTATTCGGTACTTGTTAAGTACCAATCACCCTCGCCGTGAGTTACGACAGGATATACGCCCGGCGGCAGCAACACTTCTTCTCCGCTCTTGCGCGCACTTTTATATGAATTTATGAAATGCTCGATATAAATATCCTTCGAATCGGCGTTTATCCAGCCTTTGCCCATTCGAGTCTCTGCATAAATCCACTTGCCCTCGCCTACATCCAGTACGCGAACGGTCTGCGGCTTTTGATACGCAAGCTTTTCCGAGCTGAGCGAATCCTGCTCATACATAAAAAACTCGTAACTCAGCGCGTAATCGGAGTTTATATATACGCTGTAATCTTCTGTTGCGTTTTTCTCGGCAATAAAGCCGATATCAATGGAATTTTTGAATGTTTCGGTTGTGAAGCCGAAAACAAGCGAAAAAGACGCGACAATAAACATCAAAGTCTTTGAAAGACCGAGAAGAAATCTATACATCCTTTCCAAAAAAATCCTCCTAGCCGCAAATTATTCCGTTACTTCGCTTTCCGGCACATCAAAAGTTACCCTTAAAGTATCAATACGATTCTTATCCATCTTCTCAACTAGGAAACTATAGTTACCGTATACGAGCTTTTCGCCCTCTTTAGGTATGTGGCCGAACTGTCCCAAAACAAATCCGCCTATCGATTCATAGTCCGGAGACTCAAACTCACTTCCGGCCATGTCGTTGAAATCATCAATTTTCATGCCGCCGTCAACGAGATATTCATCGTCTGTAACAACTTCGAAATCTTCGTCCTCTTCGTCGTCTTCATCGGAGATATCCCCGACTATTTCTTCGACCAAATCTTCTATGGTAACAATTCCGGATGTTCCGCTGTATTCGTCCAAGATGACGGCAATCGGAATACCTTGCACACGCATCTCGGAGAAAAGCCTGCTTATCGGCTTGTTTTCGTAAGAGAAAAACGCCGGGCGCAGTATCTTTTGAATATTAAAATTATCGCTGCTCATATCGCAGAATATAAAATCTTTAAAAAACAATATGCCGATTATGTGATCGACATCATCTTCGTATACCAGTACTCTGGAAAAACGCTCGCTCTTGAATGTCTCCATAATATCTTCGTAGCTTGCCTCTGATGATATCGAAACGATATCCGTTCTCGGAGTCATTATGTCTTTGGCTGTATTGTCTCCAAACTCGAAAACATTATTGATCATGATCTTCTCGTCTGTTTCAATAATACCCTCTTTGTGAGAAACATCGACCATTGTTTTTATCTCGGTTTCCGTTACGGTTACAGCATTATCTCTTTTGCCGCCGAAAGCTTTTACGAGCACTCCCGTAATGAAACCGAGTATGACAACAATCGGCGTAAGTAACGTTATCAATAACTTAATCGGCTTTGCCACAAGCAATGAAATTTTTTCGGGATGATTAGCCGCAACCGTCTTAGGTGTTATTTCGGAGAAAATTAAAATAACTATAGTTACAATTACAGCTCCGATAGATATCGCGGCACTGTTGCCTTTAAATACCGATATGATAAGCGCCGTCGAAAGTGAACTGATTGAAACATTGGCGGCATTATTGCCGACAAGTATTGAGCTGAGAAGCTTATCGGGCGACTCTATAACCTTCTCTACCGTATCTGCGCCTTTAACCTTTTGTTCGACCATACTTTTCAGCCTGATCCTGTTGATAGAGGTAAGCGCCGTCTCCGAGGCGGAGAAGAATGCCGATAATGCCAAGAAACATCCAATTGCAATAAGTTGACTCGTACTGTCCGGGTCCACAAAACCACACTCCGTAATAAAGAATATTTAAACGCGATGCCAAATCTGTATTTGCAAAGCATTTTTGGATTGCGTCTTTACCGATGCAACAAAACCGTTAAACGCAACCGAACGGTATTATAACACAAGAATTTAGAAAAATAAATGCCTTATCGGTAAAGCTGCAAATTTACGGAAAATATGGTTCCGGCCTTCTCTCCCCCGGATACAACTGTTCGCAGTCAACCGGCAACGGAGCAATACCGGTTTTTGACTCATAATTAGCGCTTACTTTATATATCGTAATATTTTTCAGAGAGTTGAGCCGTTGCGGCGCAAAAAAAGACACCGAAGCAATTGTGAAGTGAACCCAAGCCAACGGACAGTAAAAAAGAAGTCCTATCGCAGAATATCTTAAAATTAAGCAGACTGGCATCGTTTTTCTAACGGTGTCAGTTTAGATTTGAGCTGAATGCGTTCGTGGTTGTAAAAAAATATGT